>JANXOM010000125.1 GCA_025353585.1 Deltaproteobacteria bacterium | reverse complement strand
GCCCCCGATGCCGCGGCGCCGCCCCCGGTCGCCGATGCCGCCGCGCCGCCACCGGATGCCCTGGCCGTGGCGGTGGCCGCCGCCGAGGGTCGGATCGCCGTGAGCCTCGATACCTGGTGCGACCTCTCGCTCGACGGCGCGCCGATCGCCCGCCTGACCGCGCCCTACAAGAAGCTGCTCGACCACGTCTCCGTTGGTCCGCACGTCGTCCGGTGTGCGCAGGGCGACCCGAGCCACGCGTGGACGCAGTCCGTCGACGTCAGCGCCGGTGCCACCGCGCCTGCGACCGGCCGCCTCCTGGCGACGCTGGTCGTCACCATCAAGACGCGCCAGGACGTCCAGATCGACGGTGTCGCCGCCGCTCCCGGCACCATCGTCCGGCTCGCCCACGGCAACCATCGGTTCGTCGAGGGCGCCGGCGGCGCCATCCAGCGGCTGGATATCGCCACCGACTGCACGCTGATCGACCAGGACAACGACACCGGCGCGCCGCTCCTCGCCTGTGCCGCGGCGGGCGCGCGCTAGGCGAACCGCGAGAACCCGGACAGCCGTGTCGCGATCGGCGCCGCGTGCGCCGGCGCACCCTCGATGTTCCAGGAGGTTGCGGCTGGCAAGACGGTTGCACTACCGTGGAGCAACGTGAAGCGCCTCGCCCTGCCGCTCGTCCTCGCGCTCGCGGCGCCCGGCTGCTTCTACGTGGAGCAGATCAACCAGCGGCCGTCCGTCAGCATCCGCCAGCTGTCCGATGGCACGCCGGCGCGCGGCTCGCGCCTCGACTTCTCGGCCCAGCTCGACGATCCGGACGGCGACCCCGTCGCGCCGAGCTGGCGCGCCTTCGCGTGCACCACCGGCGTCGACCCGGCGCCGGATTGCGACGCGACCGCGTTCGACTCCGGGACGGAGGACGACTTCAACTTCACCGTCCCCGTCACGCGCACCGACGGCACCCCGGTGCTCGCCGTGCGCGTGCTCCTCGACGCGACCGACGAGCGCGGCGCCACGGCCCGGCCGGAGCAGGAGCTCGTCGTCGCGATCGGCGACGGCCTGCCCGTGCTCGCGGTGCGGAAGGTCTCCCTGCACGACTTCGTCACCGGGTCCGCGATCCACCTGTTCGCCGACGTCACCGATCCGGACGACGGCGCGCCCGCCGTCTCGCTCGCGTGGACCGCGTTCTCGCCCGCCGGCAACCCGACCTTCTCGCTCACCGAGAACCCGACCGCGCCGCCCGCTGTCACCGGCCACCGCGGCGAGGAGTACGTGCTCGTCGCGGGCGCGCCCGGCGACTGGGACGTGCAGGTCATCGCGACCGATCCGATCGGCCAGACGGCGAAGACCGACTTCCTGCTCGTCGTGACCGACGATGCGCCGCCCTGCATCGCGTCGGAGTCACCGATCGCCGAGGCCGGCCAGACGCTGCCGCTGTTCGAGGTCACGCAGTTCGAGGTGCCCGTCGTGACGGACGACCTCGACACGTATCCGCCCGAGCTCGTCGACAGCGACGCCGGCGCGGCCGCGTTCCGCTGGACCCTCGCCACCAACGGCGGGGCGCGCGCGCCGCTCGCGATCGCGGGCAACGCCGTCGAGCTCGATCCGGCGCGGTTCCACAGCGGCGATGTCCTCGACCTGCGCGTCGAAGTAGCCGATCGGGTCGACCGGCAGGCGAGCTTCGCGGCGTGCGGGGATGCGCTCGCGTCGTGCGCGCTCGATCCAGCGGTCCCCAGTTGCACCCAGCGCCAGACCTGGCACGTGGAGGTCCAGTGAAGACGCTCGCGATTCTCGGTGGCATGTGTCTCGCGGCGTGCGGGGTCGGCGACGCCGCCGGGCTCGCCCCCGACGCTGGCGGTCTGCCGAGCGATGCCACGGGCGGCCGCTGCTCCGTGCAGATCCAGCTCACGCCCACGCAGCCGCAGGTCGGCGTGGACGCGGCGATCCGCGCCACCGCGAGCCTCGAAGGGGTCGACGGCACCGTCACCTTCGCGTGGGAGGCCTCGCTCGACGGCGCGGCCACCGAGGTCGATCCGGCCGCCGCCGACAACTCCGCCGTCGACATCCCGGTCACCACCGCCGGCGTCCTCCACGTTCGTCTCACGCTCCCGGATCACGCCGAGTGCGATCCGGGCACGCAGGACGTGACGGTCCTGCCCACGGCCTTCGCGACGCAGACGTACCGCCTGCGCGTCACGCCGCCCGCCGGCGCGAACATCCCCACGAGCGACCAGATCATCGAGGTCCACGGCGGCGTGGACACCGTGTTCCCCGTCGCGCTGCCGGCGAGCGTCACGCTCGCGAACGGCACCGTCACGGCGAACCATGTCGGCGTCGCGGCGTACATGCGCATGACGCCGGTCGCGGCCTCCGCGTCCGTCGTCGAGGCGTACGCGAACGCGAGCGGCGTCCTGCCGGCGCTCCACGTGCTCGGGCAGATGCACACCGCGCTCGTGGTGCCGTCCGATCCGGGGCTCGCGCCGCGCGTCGTGGCCTGGACGCCGGGCGGCTCGAGCGAGTTCGCCGTCGACGCGGGGACCGCGGTCAGCGGCGTGGTCAAGGACCCGACCGGTGCGGCGCTCGTCGGCGCCACGGTCGCGCTGACGCTCGACGGCGTGCCGTCGTCGGTCGGGACCACCGGCGCCACGGGCGCGTTCACGCTGCACGCGGTGCCCGTCGCCGGCGCGACCGTCGCCATCACCGTGACGCCGCCCGCCGGCTCGGGCCTCCCGCGCCTCGTCGCGTCGTCCCCGGCGATCGACCTCGCGCAGGCGTGGACGGTCGCGTACGCCGCGGGCCTGGCCACGCGCGACCTCTCCGGCGTGCACGTCACCCGCGGCGGCTCGCCGGTCGCGAGCGCGCAGGTCGCGGTCGTCGGCTCCATCGCGAGCGCCGGCACCATCACCGCCGGCGCGACCACGCTCCCCGCGCGCGGCGACGTGCGCATCGCCACCGCCACGTCGGCGAGCGGCGTGCTCGCGGGCCGCGCGCCCGCGGCCGCGCTGTCCCTCGTCGTCACGCGCACCCCGAGCGACGTCGCGCTTGCCGCGTTCGATCTCACCGCCGCCGCGCCGGCCACCGTCGCCACGGCCGCGCCGGTCGCCGTCAGCGGCAAGGTCACGCTGACCGCGGGCGCGACCATCGGCCTCGTCCGCGTCGACGCGACAGGGACCGGCCCGCTCGCGGGCATCGTCGTGCAGACGACGACCGACGCGCTCGGGCACTACACGCTGCCGCTCGCCGCCGGCGGCGCGTACGACCTCCGCCTCTACGACCCGCAGAACCGCGCCTCGCCGCGCGTCGATGCGCTCGCCAGCGCCGCGACGGCCGACCTCGGCGCCCGCGCGCTCCCCGCGTCGGTGCACCTGACCGGCACGATCTCCGGCGGCGCGAGCTCGCTCGCCGGCGCGGCCGTCCAGCTCCTCTGCTCGGGCTGCACGGGGCCGGGCGCGGACGTCCCGATCGCCGAGGCCGCCGCCGACCGGAACGGCCGCTTCCGCCTCGCCGTCCCCGATCCCGGAACGCATCCGGCGCAGTGAGCCGCACATGAGCCGGTGGAAGCGCGTCCTCGACGTCGCGGTCGCCGGGACCGCCCTCGCCCTCGGCGCGCCCGTCATCGCCGGGGCGGCCGCGCTCGTCTGGTTCGACATGGGGCGGCCGATCTTCTTCCGGCAGGTGCGGCCCGGCCTGCACGGCGTCCCGTTCGAGATGGTCAAGCTCCGCACGATGCGCGACGCGGTCGATCGCGACGGTCGTCCGCTACCCGACGCCGAGCGCCTCACGAAGGTCGGCCGGTTCCTGCGCGCGTCCTCGCTCGACGAGCTGCCCGAGCTCTGGAACATCTTGCGCGGCGAGATGAGCCTCGTCGGGCCGCGCCCGCTGCTCGTGCGCTACCTCCCGCGCTATTCGCCCGAGCAGGCGCGCCGCCACGACGTCAAGCCCGGCCTCACCGGCTGGGCGCAGATCCGCGGCCGCAACGCCGCGTCATGGGCGCAGAAGCTCGAGGACGACGTCTGGTACGTGGATCACTGGAGCCTCGCGCTCGACCTGCAGATCCTCGCCCGCACCGTGATCGCCGTCCTTCGCCGCGAGGGGATCAGCGCGGTCGGCGATGCGACGATGCCCGAGTTCATGGGCTAATATCGCCGCGGTGAGGTGGCTCGTACTCTGCGTGGTCATGGCGGTGGTCGCTCCGCGCGCGGCCTCCGCCGACGACGCGGTGGCGCTCCTGCCCCTCGACGCCGACGCCCGACTCGAGATCTACGGGCAACCGGTGGCCAGCGAGGTGGCGCGCGCGCTCGTCGTCGGCGGGGTCGATGTGGTGGTGGTCGGGCCGAAGATGGCGGTTCCGGAGCGGGCGCGCCTGATCGTGGACGGCAAGATCAGCGCGGGCAAGGGCGACACCGTCGTCCTCGCGCTGCGCATCCGCGACCGCGAGTCGGGCACCGTCCTCGACACGATCAGCTCCGACGCCGCGCAGCTGACGAGCATCGACCAGGCCGCGGCTGACCTCTCGGCCCGCGCGCTGCCGCAGGTGCGCGCCCGGCTCGCCGCCATCCACGCCGCGAAGCTGACCGCGCCGCCCGATCACGTCGATCACGGGCCGGCGCGGCCCGCGCTCGTGGCCCCGCGGCCGTTCGGGGTCGCGGTGACCGCGCTCGGCGGTGGCAGCGCCGAGCTCCAGCCCGCGCTCGCGCTCGCGACGGCCGCGTGGGTGCGCGCGCGCCACCGCGAGCCGCACACGGCAGCGACGTTCATCGCGGTCGCGAAGCCCGCGGCGCCCGCGGAGCTCTCGCTCGAGATCATGAGCTACGTCGTCGAGCCCGGCGCGGTCCCGCTCGCCCACGCCGGCGTCCACGTGGTGCTCCGCGATGGCACCGGCCCGCTCTTCGATCGCGTCATCGTCACGGACACGATCGTCGGTGACAAGGGCCAGGCCCCGGCGCGGCTCGCCGAGCGCGTCGCGGCCGAGGTGCTCGCGATCTTCTCGCCGAACGCCGTGCGCGCGCAGCCCGACCTCGCCGTCCCGAGGGCCACGCCGTGACCCGCCGCCTCGCCGCCGCGCTGGTCGCCGTCGCCGTCCTCGCGACCACCGCGCACGCCGAGCAGCCACGCGAGCTCGCCGCGGCCACCGCCGCGGCCGCGGCCGGCGACTGGCCGCGCGTCGAGCAGCTCGTGGCGCCGCTCCAGGCCGTGCAGATCGCCCTCGCCGATCGCGCGGAGGCCGAGCGCCTCTCCGGCCTCGCCGCATACTTCCAGGGCCAGCTCGCGCCCGCCGAGACGCACTTCCTCGCGTTCCTGCGCATCGATCCGGACGGCAGCCTCGACCCCGCGCTGTATCCGCCCGAGGCGCTCGCGTTCCTCGAGGGCGTCAAGACGCGCCATCGCGCCGAGATCACCGCGCGGCGACCCCGGGGCCGCCGCTACTGGGTGCTCTCGCTCTTGCCGCCCGTCGCGCAGTTTCAGAACGGCGATCGCGCGAAGGGCATCGTGCTGAGCGGGCTCCTCGGCGCGTTCATCGTCGGGAACATCACCACGTTCGCGGTGCTGCACTCGTGGTGTGATCCGAGCGGCGCGAGCGTGACTTGCGATGACCACGGGAACCACGCGCACGCCGCCACCGAGCTGCGCACCGCGAATTATCTGCTCGGGATCGGCGCGCTCGCCACGTTCGCCTACGGCATGTACGACGGTGTGCATCGCTATCGCGAACGCAGCCGCGAGCTCTCGCTGCAGCCGTTCGCGCAGACGAGCGAACACGCGAACGTCGTCGGGATCGCTGGCTCTTTCTGACCACACACATCGCGCGCCTCTCCTCCTCGAGGCCGACGCTGGGGGCTCGGGCCCATGGCCCTCGCACCTCTGCGCCGTGCGACACCTCGTCACCTGTCGCCGCCAGCCACCTGTCTAAAGGCCGCTTCTGCATTGTGATCTGACGCGTCCGTCCCCTACAATTTACCGAGGTGAGGCAACCCGTCCCGTTCGGGAAATACCTGCTGCTCGATCGCATCAGCGTCGGCGGCATGGCCGAGGTCTTCAAGGCGAAGTCCTACGGCGTCGAGGGCTTCGAGAAGATCATCGCGATCAAGCGGATCTTGCCGACGATGGGCGAGGACCGTGACTTCATCAAGATGTTCATCGACGAGGCGAAGATCGCCGGGCAGCTCGCGCACGCGAACATCTGCCAGATCTTCGAGCTCGGCCGCATCGACGGCTCGCACTTCATCGCGATGGAGTACATCTGGGGCAAGGACCTGCTCCAGATCCAGAACCGGCTGCGCAAGCTCAAGCAGCCGATGCCGGTCCCGATGGCGTGCTTCATCATCGCGAAGACGCTCGAGGGCCTCGACTACGCGCACCGCAAGCGGGATCCGCTCGGCCGCCCGCTCGAGATCGTCCACCGCGATTGCTCGCCGCAAAACGTCCTCGTCTCGTACGAGGGCGAGGTCAAGGTCATCGACTTCGGCATCGCCAAGGCCACGTCGCGCAACTCGCGGACGATGGCCGGCGTGCTCAAGGGCAAGTTCGGCTACATGTCGCCCGAGCAGGTGCGCGGCCTGCCGCTCGACCGCCGCAGCGATCTCTTCGCCCTCGGGACGATGCTGTTCGAGTGCCTGACGAGCGAGCGCCTGTTCCAGGGCGAGACCGACTTCTCGACGCTCGAGAAGGTCCGCAACGTCGACATCCAGATGCCGCGGGCGATCAACCCGAACATCCCGGAGCACATCGAGCGCGTCATCCTGAAGGCGCTCGCGAAGGACGTCGACGACCGCTACCAGTGGTGCAGCGAGATGCTGGCCGATCTCCAGCAGTACCTGATGAGCCAGGACGTCGTCTTCACGGCGAAGTCGCTCTCGCAGTGGCTCAAGGAGATGTTCCAGCCCGAGATCGATCGCGAGCGCTCGCAGCTCGAGCAGTACAAGCGCGTCGGGCGCGACGGGTTGATCGGCGGCGTGCCGGCCGCCGAGGCGCAGAAGCAGATGGACGTCGTCGAGCACCTGGGCGAAGCGGGCACGGCCGAGGCCGCGGACGCGACGCAGCTGGGCGGACCGAGCTTCGAGGAGTTCGAGCAAGCGCAGCAGGAGCCGGTCGCAACCCCCGCCGCAGGGCGGCCGCCGACGCCGGCGCGCTCCCAGCCGGCACAGCAACCGCCGCCGCAGCAGCAAGCGCAGCCGCGTCCGCGCGCGGCCAGCCAGGGCGACGAGGGCGACTTCGGCGAGGAAGCGCCGACCGAGATCTTCGGCGATCTCGACCAGCCGATCGCGCCGCCGATCGGCGGTCCGCTGCCGCCATCGCTGCGCGGGCCAACGCCGCCGTCCGCCGCGATCCCGGCGAAGCCGCGCGCGACGGCCGCCGGTCCCGCCGCCGTCAATCGCGAGCAGGGCGGGGCCCGGAACCCGGCCGACCCGCGCTCGTCGGGCCCGACCGGCCCGATGCCGCCGCAGCCCCAGGCTCACCCGCACACGCCGCCGCCGCAGATGCCGCAGCCGCAGCCGCAGCCGCAGCAGCCGCAGCCGCAGCAGCAGCCGCAGATGCTCGGTCAGCCGCCACAGCAGGGGTACGACCCGAACAACGACCCGAACCACCAGAACAACGGGTACGGCCAGCCGCCGCCGCAGCAGCCCTACTACAACCCGCCGCAGGGGTACGGCCAGCCGGGCAGCACGCCCCCGCCGCAGTTCCAGCAACCGTACGGTGCGCCCAACGTGCCGCCGCCGCAGAACGGCCAGGCCATGGGCGGCCTGGCCGCGCAGGGGCCCCAGGGGCAGGGCCAGGCGAAGACGATGATCGGCCAGATGGCGCCGGGCTACGGGCAGCCGAGCGGGCCGTACGGCCAGCAGACCGGCCCGATGTCCGGTCAGATGTCGGGCCAGCAGATGCCGCCGCCGGGCGCGCCGTACGGGTACCCGCAGATGCCGCCGCAGCACGACCCGTCGGGGCAGCAGCAGCACCAGCAGCAGCACCAGCAGCAGCACCAGCAGCAGCAGCACCAGCAGCACCAGCAGCACCAGCAGCAGCCGCCGTACGATCAGTACCCGCAGGCCGGACAGCTGCCTGGCGGCTACGCGCCGTCGCCGCAAATGCCGTATGGCTCGCAGCCGCCGGGCGCGTCGCCGGTGACGCCGCTCGCGCCGGTGCCGCGGGCAAAGAAGAAGTCCACGCTCGCGCGCGACATCCTGATCGGCGTGATCATCGCGGCGATCGCGCTCGGTGGCATCCTCGCCGTCAAGCTGCTCGTCCTCGACGCGACCGACGAACCGGCCGACACCACGGGCGCGGCGGCGCTTGCCACGATCCGGCTGAAGATGCCCACGGGCGTTTCGGCGGAGCTGTTCGTCGACGGCAAGCGCGTCGCGGTGGTCAGCGACAAGCAGGAAGTCCCGCTCACCGCGGGGCACCGCGCGGTGCGGCTGCAGGGCGCGACCGGCCGCTGCGAGACCGAGGTCGACCTCGTGGCCGGCCAGACCACCCCGCTCAACTGCGAGCTCAGCGCGCCCGGTTCCGCGGCGACCGCCGTCGGCTCGGGTGGCGGCGCGGGCAGCGGCAGCGCGGCGGCGACCAAGGCGGGCTCCGGTGCCGGCTCGGCCGCGAGCACCGGCAGCGGGGGCGGCAGCAACACGGTCGCGGGCCTCTCCGGCAGCGAGACCGGGAGCGGGGGCACGAAGCCGGATCCGACGACGAAGCCGCCGGTGACGCCGCCCGTCACGCCGCCGGTGACGCCGCCGGTGACGCCGCCGGTCACGCCGCCGGTCACGCCGCCGGTCACGCCAACGACGAAACCGCCGGTCACGCCGCCCGTCACGCCAACCACGAAGCCGCCGGTGACGCCGACGACCAAGCCACCCGTGACGCCGACGACGAAGCCGCCGCTGCCGCCCGAGGATCACGGCACGGCCGACGGCACCGGCTATCTCACGATCACGAGCAAGCCCGCGGCGAAGATCTCCGTCGACGGCACGCCGACCGGCTTCACCACGCCCATCGGCGCCGGCAAGCTCAAGCTCACCGCCGGCAAGCACAAGATCACGTTCGAGGTCAGCGGCGACAAGTACACGTATCCGGTCACGGTCCGCGCGGGCGAGACCTCGTCGCTCAGTAAAGATCTGCTTTAATTTTCTAGGCCGAGATACCCGCCGAGCGGTGAATCTCGGTTGATCTGGGTTGGCCTCGGTCAATCCGGGGGGGCGTTACCGGCCGGCCAGCACTTCGGCCGCGTGCTGGCGCAGCGGCGCCGGCAGCGCGTGGTCGCCGGCGAGCTCGGCGAGGTCGTGGGCGCGCAGCGTCGTGGCGATGCGGATCGCGTGGGCGAGGGGCGTGGCCGGGTTCAGCACCAGCGATCGCTTGATGGCGTGCCGCACCGACCACTTCGGGTGCGCGGCCACGAGCGCGAGCGCGTCGGGCACGGCGGGGCGCGCGGCCGCGACGCGGACGATGTCGTGCTCGGTGACGTGCGGATTGTCGAGCAGGATCGCGACCACGTCCGGGTGCGGGTCGCGGATCATCATGAGCAGCTTGTCGCGGCGGTGCGTGCGCGCCATCGACTTGCGCTCGCCGAGCGTCAGCGGCCGGTCGTTCGGCCGCAGCGCCCGCTCGGGGCCGAGCTGCTTCTTGAGCTGCGCCGGGATCTCCACCGGCGGCGACACGGCCAGGAACAGCCGGGCGAGCGACGCCCGCGAGCCGCGGACGGCCGCCTCGTACATGCGCTGCCGCGTCGCGTACGACATGGAAGGATCGGCCGTCGCCAGGGTGACGGCCTCGAGGGCCTCGGCCGCGTCGGCGTCGTCGCTGGAATGAGCGCGGGTGACCACGGCGGCCAGGGCGTGGGCCCACTCGTCGGCGTCGCCCTCGGCGAGCGCTGCGACCAGCGCCAGGACGCGCAGCCGGGGCTCGCGGATCGCCTTGAGGCGGGCCACGACGTCACCGGGTTCCATCGTGAGAGTATGACCTAGGTGGTCGGTGGTTGCCGCAGTGCGTGATAGCGTCAGAGGACGCCCATGCCGGACGCACGGATCATCAAGCGCTACGCGAACCGCAAGCTCTATGACACGGAGCACAGCCGGTACGTCACGCTGGACCAGATCAGCGAGATGATCCGCGCCGGCGACGACGTCAAGATCGTCGACAACAAGACCAAGGAAGACCTGACCACGGTCACCCTGGCGCAGATCATCTTCGAGGAAGAGAAGAAGCAGCGCAGCTTCCTCCCGCTCGGGGCGATGCGAAACATCATCCAGAACGGCAGCGAGTGGTTCGCCGAGGCCCAGCGCCGCGTGCAGAGCATCCTGCCGGGCAAGCACAAGGACGACGACATCGTGCTCGCGCCCGACGGGGAGGCGGCGGCGCCGCCGGTGGCCGGGCCGGGCGATCCGACCGACGAGGTCGCGCTCAAGACCAAGAGCCTCGCGTCACTCCGCGAGTGGGTCGATCACAGCAAGCAGCGCCTCGACGAATGGCAGAAGAACATCGATCAGAAGATCCGCAGCACGATCGAGGGCATCTCGCCGCTCTCGGGCGTGAACAAGGATGTCCGCGCGCTGGCGGACCGCATCGCGGAGCTCGAGAGCAAGCTCCGCGCGCTCGACACGCACCCGGAAGAGTAGGGGCGAGCGGGGTCAACCGCCGAGCCGCCGCGGACCCCAAGCCGGAGCCAAGGGCGGAGGCGGCAGAGGGACTAGACGAGGACTAGACGCTCTTCTTCTTGCGGCGGACGACAACTTCTTCCCACTCGCCGTCGTCGCTCGCGGTGACGCTGTCGTCGGCGCCCTCGAGGGCGTCCTGGCGGCGGGCCGCGGCGAGCGTTCGCTTCGCGGGGACGGGCTCCGCGTCGACCTCGTCTTCGACGGACGAGGCCTTCTTGAAGTTCTTGATCGTGCGGCCAAGCGCGTCGCCGATGCCCGGGAGCTTGTTGGCCCCGAACACGATCAACACGATGACCAGAATGACGAGGAGCTCGGGCAAACCAGGCATGGGGGAACCTGGGCTGAACCTACCACCCTTGACCAGGGGGGGCGAAACCCGACTTTGAAAACTTGGTGAAACCTGGGGCCGGCGCCTATGTTCGAGCCCATGCGCCCCCTCGCTGGCCTCGTCGCCGTCCTCGGCCTGGTGGGCGTCGCCCACGCCGACCCTGGCGATCCGGCCGCGGCCGAGACCGTGGTCCACGCCGGGGCCCAGGCGGCCCCGCCCGTCCACGCGACCGATCCGGTCCTGCCGCAGCAGCTCGATGGCCGCCACGCCGTGCGCGGGTGCGCCGTCGGCGAGACCTGCGTCCGCCCCGCCGACGTCCTGCGCGAGTTCGAGCTCGAGGTCATGCCGCCCTCCGGCGCGAGCCCGTGGATCGACGAGCGAACGCCGCCGCGGAGCCACCTCGAGGCCACGCCGCCGCGCACCGTCACCAAGCCGAGCCAGCTCCGCCCGGACCAGCCGTGGCTCGACCGGCTCGAGATGCCGGACCTGCCGGTGACATGGTCGCAGAAGCTCGTCGATTACCTGGTCTTCTACAAGGACGACCCGCGCGGCCGCTCGATCATGGAGAGCTGGCTCGTCGCGCAGGGCCGCTACCGCGAGATGATCACGAGCCGGCTGCGCGCCGCGCACCTGCCGCAGGACCTGCTCTACGACGCGATGATCGAGTCGTCGTACGACCCCGACGACAGCTCGTACGCGGGCGCGCTCGGCCTGTGGCAGTTCATGCCCGAGGGCGGCCGGATCTACGGCCTCCGCGAGGACCGCTGGGTCGACGAGCGCAAGGATCCGTTGCGCTCGACGATCGCGCAGATGGACTACTTCGCGGACCTCTACCAGCGCTTCGGCGACTGGCAGCTCGCGCTCGCGGCGTTCAACGTCGGCTACGGCGCGACCTTGCGCTCGATCGCCCGCTACAACACGAACGACTACTACCAGCTGTGCGAGTACGAGAACGGCCTCCCGTGGGAGACGTGCCTCTACACGCCCAAGGTGCTCGCGGCCGCGATCGTCGGGCACAACCGCGGGCTGTTCGGGTTCGACAAGCTCAAGGAGCTGCCGCCCGAGACGTGGGAGGAGGTCGCGCTGCCGCAGTCGGTGTCGCTCGGGGCGCTCGCGCGCGTCGCGGGCGTGGCGGAGGCCGAGCTCCACCGGTTGAACCCGCAGCTCAAGCACGCGCGCACGCCGCCCGAGGTGGGCTACGTGGTGCGCGTGCCGGCGGGGCGCAAGGCGGGCGTGCAGCAGCGGATCGCCGAGCTCGAGAGCGAGTGGGGCGGGTACGACGCGTACGTGATGTCGCACGGCGAGCGGTTCGAGGACGTCGCGGTGACGTTCGGGACGTCGGTCGGCGCGCTGCGGAAGCTCAACGACGTCAAGGACGACACCGAGCTCGACGGCGGCACGATCGTCGTGGTCCCGCGCATCAGCGAGGCGGACCGCGCGAAGAACCGGGCGCGCGCGAAGGCGAAGCTGCTCGGCAGCGGCGTCGACCAGAAGGACGGCGAGCCGCTGATCGTGGCCGTGCCGGACCGGGACGCGGTCGTCGAGGGCAAGAAGCGCGTGTTCTATCGCGTGGTGACGGGCGACTCGCTCGGCGGGATCGCGAAGGCGTTCGGCGTGCCGCGCGGCCAGCTGGCGACGTGGAACGGCCTCGACGACGACGCGAAGATTCACCCGAAGATGGTGATCACGGCGTGGGTCGAGCCCGCGTTCGACGCGGCGGCGCACCACGTGAGCCTGCTCGACGAGGACGGGCTCGTCGTCGTGACGCGCGGCTCGGACGAGCACCTGGACCTCGCCGAGTCGCGCACCGGGCGCGTCCGCGAGGAGTACGTGGCGACGGGCCGCGAGAAGCTCGAGGACGTGGCGCGAAAGTTCGGGCTGAAGTCGCACGACCTCGCGCGCATCAACAAGATCTCGTACGACACCGTGCTCGCGAAGGGCGACACGATCATCGTGTATCGGGTGGTGGACGCGAAGCGATCGGCGCGCGCGGAGGAGCAGGCGCGCAAGACGCCGCGCTCCCGGCGCCCCGCGCCGAAGAAGGGCGCGGCGCCGAAGAAGGGCGCGGCAAGGAAGGGGCAAAACGCCGAGCCCGCCGCGGTCGAGGCGGGGCCTGCCGGTCCCGTCACGCACCCGGCCGAGATCGAGTAATCACCGCGCGCGCGGCCCGTGCATTCGGGTATGTTACGCGCACCTATGATCAAGCTTGGCCAGATTGTCTTCGCGCTCGCCGTTGTCGGCAGCATCGGCGTGGTTGCTTGCGGTGGTGACGACGGCGGCACGACGCCCGACGCCAACCACGGCTCGGGTTCGGGCAGCGGCTCGGGTAGCGGCTCGGGCTCGGGTTCGTCAAATGCAACGGTCCAGACCGTGAGTTGCACCGGCATCACGCCGAAGGCCACGGTGACCGACAGCGGGACGGGGATGGCGGGCAAGTACAACTCGGCACCGGCAGGCTCCGCCTCGAACGACTCGGCGATCAAGGTCGATGACGTCGTGGAGTTCACGCTCTCGTCGAACCTTCACCCCGTTCAGCCGTACGCCGGGGGCGGCATGACCGATCCGGGACTCAGGGCGCCAATGGGAGCATCCACGTGCTTGAAGTTCACCGCCGTGGGAACGTTCCACTACGATTGCCAGTTCCACGGTCCGTCGGTGAGCGGCACCGTTACCGTCACCAACTAGCTATCTAGCCAGAACCCGTCCGGACAGGCAGGCGCCCGACTTATTGCGCGTCAAGGACGCCTGTCGTGAGCAGACCGGCGAGGACCGACGTGGCCGTCTTGATGAAGGTAGCGTCGGTCGTGTTGATCCGGATTCGACCAACGCCACCACCGCCGCCCCCGGCGACTCGAAGGTACGCGTTCACGGGGCGGACTACGCAGCAGCGAGCAGCGAGGGTGCGCGGCGATTGCGTAGCGAGGTCTGAATGGCGCGTGTGAGGTAGTCGAAGACGTGGCGGCGTTGCTTGCGACAGGTGTGCACGACCGACTTGAG
>JANXOM010000404.1 GCA_025353585.1 Deltaproteobacteria bacterium | reverse complement strand
GCGAGCTCGCCCCCGCGACGACCTCGCTCGGCCGCGCGCCGCCGCGCTCCAGCGGCTTGCCGACGAGCGCCTCGTACACGAGCGCGCCGACGCCGTAGACGTCGCTGGCGCTGGTCGGCGCGGCCCCGGCGGCGACCTCCGGCGCGCAGCTGCCGTGCGGCGGGACGACGCCGCGCGCGATCGCGGCGACGGTGCCGGACGCGAGCGCGAGATCGACGATGCGCACGCGGCCCGCGCGGTTGACGGTGATCGACTCGCTGCCGAGCGCGCCGTGCACCATCGGGAGATCGGCGAGCGCGTTCGCGACGCCGGCGATCAGGTTCGCCGTGGCGCGGGCGCCCAGGCCACCCTGCGCGGCCTGGCGCTTCTTGAGGAGCATGTCGCGGACGAGGGAGCCGTCGACCTCCTCGGTCGCGATCCACAGAACGTCTCCGGTGAGGCCCGCGGCGAGCGTGCGGACGATGTGCTTGTGCTCGGGCAGCGCCGCGGCGGCCCGCGTGCCGGCGACGAGCGCGGCGCGGAGCTCGGTGTCCTGCGCCACCGCCGGGTGCACGACGTAGAGGGTGGCGGGCCCCTTCGGGCCGTCGGCGCGATAGGCGTCGGCGATGCGCAGCGGCCAGAGCGGCGCGCCGAGCACGTAGTCGCCGAGCGGCGAGCCCGCGGCGAGGGGCCGCGCGATCAGGAGACCGGGCAGCGAGTGGCTGCCGGACAGACTGCGCGGCTCGGAGCTCGTGGTCATACGCAGGCGCGAGGATAGGGGGCGAACCGCCCGGATTCAATGCGTGTGACGCGGTTGGCTACGGCGGGCAGCCCGCGGCGCGCGACCGGGCGGCGGCGAGCGGAAAGTGCTTGATCCCGCGCAGATACTGGCAACCGCGATCGGCGTCGCCGGTGCTGATGAGCACGTCGGCGAGGAGATAGGTGGCCCGGACGTTCGTCGGCTCGAGCCGGCGCGCCGCGTCTGCCTCCGCCATCTGCCGCAGCTTGTTGCCCGCGCGCTGGGCGGCCTGGGCGGCCGCGACGTGCTTCTCGACCTCCGTCGGCGGCTTCGGCGCGATCGGGGGCACCGGCGCCAACACCGTGCGCACGGCGACGACGGCCGCGTCGGGAGGCAGGCCCCCGCCATCGACGACGGGCTCGGCGCTCACGACGGCGGCGGCGGCGTCGGGCAGGGCGACGACGGCATCGGCCGGGGTCGCCGCGACGGCCGTCGCGCTCGCGTCCATCGGGACGAGGCCGCGCGCCGTGCCCTCGCTGCCGCGGGTCGCCATCACGATCGTCGCGACGATGAGCCCGACGGCCACGACAGCCGCGCCGCCGGCGATCCGCACGCCGCGCCCGCGCCGCGCCCCGCCGACCGCGTGCGCGCCGGTCGACCCGCCGTCGACGGTTGGCGGCCGCATCACCGCGCTGACGAGGGCCGTCGGGCCATGCGCCGCGACCCGGGGCGGGCCCAGCGAGACCGTCGGCGGGCCCTCCGGGATGGCCTCGATGTACAGCGACCGCGAGAACATCGGCTTGAACTTCTTGTTCGACGATGACGAGGCGGCCGGGTCGCTCGGCTTGCCGTCCGCGATCGCGGCGAGCTCGGCGGCCATCGCATCGGCGTCCGCCGGCCGGTGCTCGGCGCGCTTCGCGAGGCAGCGCTGGAGCAGAGCGTCGAGCGCGCCGTACGCCGCGAGGCTCGGATCGAGCTGGGCCAGGTGCGGCGGCGGCGTCCGCGCGTGCGCGGTGAGCCACGCGATCGGCGTCGCGGCCTCGAACAGCCCGGCGCCCGTCAGCATCGCGAACATCGTCGCGGCGAGCGAGTAGAGATCGCTGCGGCCGTCGAGCGGGAGCCCGCACGCCTGCTCCGGGGACATGAACTCCGGCGTCCCGAACACCATGCCTTGCGCGGTCATCGCGAGCCGCGAGCGATCCGAGACGGCCGCGCCCTGCATGAGCTTCGCGACGCCGAAGTCGAGGACCTTCGTGAAGTCGGGGTCGTCGTCGACGCGCATCAGCAGCATGTTCTCGGGCTTGATGTCGCGGTGGACGAGCCCGCTCGCGTGGGCGGCGCCGAGCGCGCGCAGCGTCTGCCGCGCGATGTGAATGACGCGCGCGGGGGCGAACGGACCGTCGACCTCCAGCTCGCGCTGCACGGTGCGGCCGTCGAGGTACTCGAGGACGATGTAGTAGTCCTTGCCCTCGGTCACGCCGAAGTCGAGGACCTTGACCGCGTGCGGCGAGTCGACCCGGAGGGTGCGCCGCGCCTCGGCCGCGAACCGCTGCAACGCGATCTCGTCCGCGACGAGGTGGGGCTTGAGCAGCTTGACCGCGACGCGGCGGTCCATCGCGAGGTGCTGCGCGCGGAACACGGAGCCCATGCCGCCCTCGCCGAGGACGGCGTCCAGGCGGTAGCGGCCGTCGAGCGTGATCCCGACGAGCCCGGACGCGAAGCTCGGCCTCTCTTCAGACACGACGCGCCGGCGTCTAGAAGCGCATGCCGTTCTTGATGCGGAACGTCACCCAGTCCCAGGTCAGGTACGCCGCGCCCGCGAGCCCGACCACCCCCACGACGATCGGCGCCCCCGCCACCATCACCGCGCCGGCGGCCGCGCCCACACCGACTGCGAGGGCCCCCTTGCGCTTGCTGACGACCTTGTTGCGCTGGACGAGGGATGACACGCCATGAGGCTAGCACACGATCCGGAACACCCGGCGTGGGCGCCCGGACACGCCGGCTGCGTCTCGGCAGACACAGCGACGCGGTTCGGTCTCGGCCTGGCATCGGTCTCGGCGTCTGCGGCGGCTTGGCGGTTGATCCCGGCGGCTCGGCGACCCACGCACGGCTGGCGCCCGTCATGCAATTGCTTCCGCGCAGGCCTCCCATGATAGAACCGAACGCGATGTCAGCCGGCGGAACTCGTACGAAGCAGCGTGGCGCGGTGCTCCTCGGTCTCGCGGGCGGCCTGCTCGTCGCCGCGGGTGGCCTCTCGGGCGCGTACTACGTCGTCGCGACCCGCAGCGAGGCGAGCGCGGCCACGCGGCGGGCCGAGCCCGTGGCGGACCATGGCGCGGCCGGCGCGGCCGGCGCGGCGGGCAGCGGCACGGCCGGCAAGGGCCTCGCCGCGGTCCTCGGACGCACCGTCGACGTCGTGACGGCGAGCGGCAAGATCACGGTCCCCTGGGCCGAGCTCGGCGCCGAGGTCGACCCCGACGAGGTCGGCCGCGCGCCGACGACCACGGACGCCGAGATCGCTGCGCTCGCCGCGACGGGGTCGCTCCCGCTCCGGGTGAATCGCGACAAGGCCCTCGCGGAGCTCCGCGTCCTGAAGGGCAAGCTCGACCGCGCCCCGCTCGACGCGTGGCTCGACCTCGAGAACCGCGTCATCCACCCCGACACCGCGGGCCGCGGCCTCGACGTGTTCGCCTCGCTCACGCGCCTCGAAGTCGCCGCGCGCCAGGGCGCCGCGAAGGTGGACCTCGCCGACGTCTCCGTCCCCGCGCGCACCACCGTCGCCGGCCTCGGCATCGACGATATCTCGGCGATCCTCGGCCACTACAAGACCCTGTTCCCCGTCGGCGATCGCGACCGGAACTTCAACCTCAAGCTCGCCGCCAGCAAGCTCAACGGCGTCGTGCTCAAGCCCGGCGAGGAGTTCTCGTTCAACGCCACCGTCGGCGAGCGCTCCGAGCAGATGGGCTACAAGATCGCGCACGTCATCACGGCGGGCGAGATGGTCGACGGCCTCGCGGGCGGCACGTGCCAGATCTCCACGACCCTGTTCGGCGCCTCGTTCTTCGCCGGCCTCGACAT
This sequence comes from Deltaproteobacteria bacterium, assembly GCA_025353585.1. Lineage (GTDB taxonomy): Bacteria > Myxococcota_A > Polyangia > Haliangiales > Haliangiaceae > JABFXX01. The sequence goes on along the minus strand of JANXOM010000404.1, from coordinate 19,850 downwards.
CGTCAAGACCACGAACCACTCGCGGCCCAGCGCGTACACGCCGCTCGGCTTCGACGCGACCGTCGTGTGGCCCGACACCGACCTCAAGCTCAAGAACCCGTACGAGTTCCCGGTCGTCATCCACTACCGCGTGGCGAACGGCGAGGCGGTCGTCGAGATCCTCGGCAAGCCGCGCCCGTACGACAAGGTCACGTTCGAGCGCCACGTCGTCGAGGAGACGCCGTTCACGTCCGAGGAGCGCCTCGACGAGGACATCGCCGATGGCCAGACCTCGCTCGATCAGGCCGGCTTCAACGGCTACAAGCTCAACCGCGTCCGCCGCATGTACAAGGACGGCAAGGAGCTCAAGACGGACCGCTGGTCGGTCGTCTACAAGCCCGTCACCGAGTACATCCGCCGGGGCACGAACAAGGACCCCGACGCCAAGATGCCGGCCGTGAGGGAGATCCATCCGCTGCACGCGCCGGATAGCGAGTCGTTCGCGATGTCGCAGTAGCTCTCCCGCTGGGGTCGACCGCGGTCAGTCCCCGCTCGAGCTGACTAGCAGCCGTACGGGTCGTCGACGTCCTTGGGCTCGGCGGTCGGGGCCGTCGGCATCTGCGCTGCGCCCGAGTTCACGTTCACCGCGGCGCCGGAGATCGTGACGGACTGACCGTTGATCTTCGCCGACTGGCCCGCCCCCCATGCCATCGCGGCGCCGGCGTGGATCTCGACGTTCTGCTTCGCCTCGAGCGTGATCGCCTTGGCGACGATCGTCATCTCGCCGGTCGGCGCCTGGAGACAGACATCGCCCTCGAGCGACTCGATGATGATCTTCTTGTTCTGCGCGTCGATCGTGACGCGGCCCTTGCCGCCGCCGTCCTCGATCGTGATCTTGGGCGCGTCGTCGTCGTAGAACGTGACCTTCGAGCCCGCGCGCGACTTGATCATGCGGCGCTTGTTGCCGCCCGCGTTCTTGTCCGGGGCGGCGTCCTTGCCGTTCCACAGCGTGCCGACGACGAGCGGGCGGTGGACATCGCCGTGCTCGAAGATCACGAGCACCTCGTCGTTGATCTCCGGGATGAAGAACCAGCCGCGGTTCTTGCCCGCGCCGCTCATCACGATCGGCGCCCACCAGGTGGTGTCGGCGTCCGAGAGGATCGGCACCTTCACCTTCACGCGGCCGAGCTTCTGCGGATCCTTGTTGTCCGTGACGATCCCCACGACCGCCTCGTGGACCTTGCCGCCCTCCGCTTCGGACGAATGGATCTGGTTCGCGAAGTGGCTGCTGAGATCGTAGATCGCGCGCACGGCTTACCGATCTTACTACGGTCGGGTCGGGGCCGAGCTTCCCGATCCGGATCCCCCGCCCGGGATGGCCAGCGGGGGCGCCACGAGGGGGGCGGCGAGGGGTAACACCCCGAGATACATGGTCTCGGGCTCGCCCGCGGGGCTCGCTCCCGTGGCCGGCTCCTTCTTGCCCTTGGCGTCGAGGACGACGAGGCCGAACGCCACGCCGGCCCCGTGCCAGGTCGCCGGCACCTTGAGCGCGAAGCGGTCGCGGACGTACTCGTCGGGCCGCCAGCGGTCCGTGGCGAACGCGCCGTCGCCGGTCAGGTGGGGCGGGATGCGGAGCGCGCTGGGCGGGACGGCCGCCGCCGGCGCCGCGTCCATCGTGTCGACCGGCCAGGCGATTAGCTGGATGCGATACGCGACCTCGCTGCGCGCGTGGGCCGTGTAGTAGACGTGCACGTCCGTCTTCGCCTCGGGGACGATCGGCTTGTCCGGATCGGCCGCGAGCCCGAGGCCGATGACCTCGAGGTGGCCGCCGTCGAAGGTCTGCCCCGTGACGGGGATCTGGGGCGCGGGCTGCGCGGTCAGCAAGACGTCGTGCAGCTGCGCGAGCGCCTGGTTGAACTTCGGATCGCGCGAGAACATCACGCGCTCGAGCCACGCGTCGAGCGCGGTCTTCATGAGCGCGAACGCGGGCGGCTTCTTCGCGGCGAGGTTCGTGTGCTCCCACGGATCGGCCTTCAGATCGAAGAGCTCGTCGACGTTGCTGCTGAAGTAGTGGATGAGCTTCCAGCTCTCGGAGATGGCGGCGCGCTGCTTGTTCGGGGCGTTCGTCTCGGCGAACACGATGCGCTCGTGGTCTTCCTTGCCGTAGAAGATGGCCGGCACGAGCGAGCGGCCCTCGAACGTGAGGTCGTGCACGTCGATGCCGAGGATGTCGGCCAGCGTCGGCACGATGTCGAGGTTCGTGACCGCGCCGCCGATCAGGTGCGGCGCGTTCTCGGGGACGTAGAAGATCATGGGGACGTGTTGCAGCTCGCGGTAGAGGGCGGTGCCGTGCGTGCCGAGCGGCACTTGGTGCTCGCCCATCGAGTCGCCGTGATCGCTCGTGATGACGAGCAGCGTTCTGTCGGCGACGCCCATGCGGCGCAGCTCGTCGAGGAGGCGCCCGATCTGCTGGTCGGTCCAGCGGAGCTCGGCGTCGTAGCGGTCGGGCTCCGTGCCGTCCCAGTCGACGACGTCGGGGTGCGCGACGTAGCGGCCGTGCGGATCGATGTAGTGGGCCCACATGAACCACTTGCCGTGCTGGCGCGAGATGTATGCGAGGATGTGATCGGTCACCTTGTCCGCGGGGCTGCGCCACGGGTCGGGCGTCTTGCCGATGGAGTTGTCGTAGTCGTCGACGCCCTGGTCGAGCCCCCAGTCGTTCCAGTACTCGTGCGAGCCGATGACGCCGGTGTGATACCCGGCGCGCTGCATGATCTCGGGGAGCGTGGTGTTCTCGGGCAGGATCTTCGGCGGCACGCCGGGCGGGCGCGTGTCGTCGAGGGCGATGCCGTCGTGGAAGTACTTCGAGGTGATGATGGCCGGGATCGAGGCCATCGTGCCCGCGCTCGGCGCGTTGCAGAACGTGAACGACGTGGACTTCTTCACGAGCTCGGCGAGGCGCGGGGTGGTGTCGCGGTGCTTCGGAAGCTCGAGCGAGCCGCCGAACGTGGTGCTGTCGTAGCGGGTCGCGTCGACGGTGAGGAACAGGACGTTCCACTCCTGCTTGAACGACGGGGGGACCGGGAGGACGTCCCCGGGTGGCGTCGCGATCGCGGTCAGCGTGAAGTCGTGGCCGTCGCAGTTCTGATCGATGCCGTCGTCCGGGAGGTCCTTCGCGTCCGGGTTGATCTTCGCGTCGAACGGCGCGCAGTCGTTCTCGCCGAGCAGCGAGCCGTAGCCGTCGCCGTCGAGGTCGTTGGCGAAGCGGATCGAGTCGATGAGCGAGTCGAGCGTGGGCGAGGCGGTCTTCGCCATGTACTTCGCCTCGAGATCGCCGCCCCACTGCCACAGGGTCAGCGTCACGAGCGCGCAGGCGGCGGCGGCGGCGGCGAGCCCGACGCGGCGGTCGCGGCGGCGAAACCGCGGAGGGCGGGTCGCGTGGAGGTGGGCGCCGAGCCCCATGCCGAGCGCGATGACGACGGTGGCCGCGATGTGGCGCAGCGGCAGCGTGGCGCGCGCCTGCGGGGCCACCTTGTAGAGGAGGGCGAGCACGCCGCCGAGCAGCCCCGCGAGCACGAGGCCGGCCGCGCGCCACCGCCCGAGCGGGCTGGCGGTCCGGAGGCGCGGCGCGAGCGCCCCGGCGAGGCCCGCGATCCCCGCATGCAGGGTTCGGCAGAGCGGGGCGGCGGCCGCGACGGCGGCCAGCGCGGCGGCGGCGAGGAGGCTGGCCGTCAGCTGGGGCTCCTTGTAATGCGCGAGCGCCCACACGCCGAATCGCTGCATCCCGACGCCGATCGCCGCGCCGGTCAGGAGCACCGCCCACAGCCACGGCACACCGGGCCGCACGCCCGCTCGCGCCGGCGCCGGCACGAACCAGCCCACGCCCCGCGCCGCGCGACGGGCGCCCACGGTGGACGCGAGGCGGCCGACGAGCATAGCGGCGATCAGGGCGCACGTGAGCCAGAGCCAGAGCCAGAGCGCGAGCGTGGCCGTCAAGGCGACCAGGCGAACGGCCGTACCGAGGGGCACGGGGCCCGTGTAGAAGATCCAGGTCAGCGCGAGCTCGATCACCGCGAACGCCGCGGTGCCGGCGGTGGTCATCGCGATCGCGCGCCCGACATCCGCCACCATCGCGGCGCGGGCCGAGCGGTAGTGCGGCGCTTGCTGCACGATCGATCTCGCCTGGGTGGTATCACGAAGGCGAGATGCGCGCTCGTGCCGCCCTCGCGCGCTCCGGCTGGCTGATCGCGTTCGCGGCGGCGTACTTCTACGTGTTCCCGTGGTTCCCCGCGATCAGGAGCGCGAACGAGCTGCCGCGGGTCTACCTGACGCGGGCGATGGTCGCCGAGCACACGTTCGCGATCGACACCGACGCGAGGCAGTACGGCACGACCGGCGACATGTCGCCGCACGCGGGGCACACGTACTCGAACAAGTCACCGGGGAGCTCGATGCTCGCCGCGCCCGCGTACGCCGTGACCCGCGCCCTCGTCGGCGAGCCGAGCATCGCGACCGCGGTCTGGGTGTGCCGCGTGTTCGCCGGGATCGTGCCGGCGCTCGGCTTTCTGTTCCTCCTGTGGGGCTACCTCGCGCGGTTCGCGCCCGACCCCGCGGTCCGCCGGCTCGTGCTGGTCGCGTACGGGCTCGGGTCGCTCGCGCTGACCTACGCGATCCTCTTCTATTCGCACCAGCTCTCGGCCGTGTGCATCGGCAGCGCGTGGATCCTGGCCCACGACGTCGTCGACCGGAAGCGCGGGCTCGGCGCGATGGCGGTGGCGGGCGTGCTCGCGGGCTGCGCGCCGCTCGCCGATTACCAGGCCGCGTTCGCCGGGATCCCGGTCGCGATCTGGGTGGTCGTGCGGCTCGCGCGCTGGCCGCGCCGGGAGGCGCTGCGCGTGGTGGCCGTGGCGGCCGCGGGGGCCGCGGTGCCGGTCGCGATCCTGCTCGGCTACCACTGGGCCGCGTTCGGCAGCCCGCTGACGACGGGCTACGGGCTCTCGGAGACCTACGCCGGCATCCACGCGCAGGGCTTTCTCGGCATGACGTGGCCGCACGCGAGCGCGCTCGTCGGTACCACCGTCACCGTCGACAACGGGCTGTTCGCGCTGTCACCGTGGGTGCTGATCGCGATCCCGGGCACCCGGACCCTGTGGCGGGGCGGCGAGCGCGGGACGGCGGTGGTCGGGGCGGCGGTCGGCGGGTTCTTCCTGTTGTTCGTCGCGTCGCTGGCGATGTGGCGCGCCGGCTGGGAGATCGGGCCGCGCTACATCACGGTGATGCTGCCGTTCCTGCTGCCGGCGGTCACGGCGCAGCTCGTGGCGTGGCGCGCGCGCCCGAACGCGCTGGCGGTGGCCTGCGGGGCCATCGTCATCGGCGTGGCGGTCTACACGCTGACGCTCGTGACGTTCCCGTACTGGCCTGCGCAACCGGCGTCGTCCTGGCCGTTCCCGAACCCGTTCTACTCGGTGACGCTGCGCCTCCTGGGCGACGGTCTGTGCGCGCCGAACGTCGCGAGCGGGCTCGGCGTGGGCGGCCTCTGGGGTCTCGTGCCGTTCGCGGCGCTGGTCGGCTGGCTGGCGGGCGGCGCGGTGGTGCGCGTGGCGGGCTGGCGGGGGCTCGGCGTGGCGGCGGCGATCGCGGTCGCCGTCCTCGGGGCGTATGGCCTCGTGCCGCGCGGCCTGGCCGCGGATCACGCCTATGCGACGGTCGTGCGGCCCGCGTTCGAGCACCCGTAGGCGCGTCCGTGCTACCACCACGGGCGATGCGATGGCTCGTCCTGGTCGCGCTGATCACGGGGTGCGGCAGCAAGGCGAACGACGCGCCCAAGCCAGCCGACGAAGATGGCGATGCCAGCGTCGGCAGCGGCAGCGCCTCGCAGGACCCGGCGGAGGTGGCCGCGCGCTTCGATAAGAAGTGCGTGGCGGGCGACCTCGAGGCCTGCCGCAACCTCGGCATCATGTACGCCGAGGGCCAGGGCGTGCTGCCCGATCCGCGGCGCGCGACGGCGCTGTTCGGACAGGCGTGCCTCGGGGGAAATCTGTCCGCCTGCAATCACCTCGCGCTGGCGTACTCGGAGGGCATGGGCATCGACCGCGATCCGCGGAAGGCGGTCGCCACATACCAGAAGGCGTGCGACGGCGGGTTCAAGCTCGCCTGCCGGAACCTCGGGCTCGTGCTGCGCGACGGCCACGGCGTGCCCGCGGATCTGCCGCGGGCCGGACAGCTGCTGGATATCGCGTGCAAGGGCGGCGTTCCGTTCGCGTGCACCAACGCCGGCGACCTGGACGCGGCGCTGGCGAGCAAGGCGCCGACGCGCTGGAAGGCCGCGATCAACCACTACAAGCAGGGCTGCGATAACGGCGACCCGACGGGCTGCCGCCAGCTCGGCATCGCCTACCTCGAGGGGACGGGGTTGCCGCGGAGCACGACGGCGGCCGCGGTGTGGCTGGAGCGCGCGTGCGTGGCCGACGAGCCGCTCGCGTGCCGGATCCTCGGCGCGATGCAGATGCAGGGCGTCGGCATGACGAAGGATGTCGAGCGCGCGAAGCAGCTGCTGGATCGCGCGTGCAAGGGCAAGGATGCCGAAGCGTGCAAGCTGCTCGCAGAGGCGCCGGGAAGCGGCTCTGGCTCCGGCTCCGGCTCTGGCGCTGGCTCTGGCTCCGGCTCTGGCTCTGGCTCTGGCGCTGGCGCTGGCGCCGGCTCCAGCTCCAGCTCCGGAGCGAGCGACCCGGCGGCACTCCCGAAGCACATGTAGGTCTGCGTCGCTGATCGCGACGCGACGCGTAAGTCGGCGTGGGGCTGGCGCTCCCGGGCGGACCCGACACACCAGAATCACAGGTTATCCACACGCAGTCCCCCGCGTGGCTACCAGACCTTTCAGATCACGCTGTTAGGTCGGATTCGGGGTGTGGATAACCCGGTTCTGACGGGCAGTTGTTGACAGGCATCCGCGAGGGGCGCGGGCGCGTGTGACGGCGGCCACCCCGTGCGCATTCGCTCAGGTCCGAACGCCGGACGTGGAGGTCCGCACACCGGACGGGTAGGTCCGCATCGCGGACGGGGCGGTCCGGAGTGCGGACGGGCGGTCCGCACTCCGGACGAGCACCGTCCGGAGTGCGGTCACGCCGGTCCGGCGCTCGGACGCCCGCGTCCGGTTAGCGGACGCGCGACGGGGCCGACCGTCCCGACCCAGCGGTCCGCGACCTCATGGCCGCAGCGACTTGTACAGCTGCACGTACTGCGACGCCGAGGCCGACCACGACGAGTCTCGCCCCATGGCGCCTCGCCTCAACCCCGCCCGCGCCCGCGGCTCGCGCCACAGCCGCGCCGCGCGATCGATGGCGCCCGCCAGCGCCGCCGCCGTCGGCTCCTCGAACCGCACGCCGGTCCCGCGCCCGAGCGCCAGCTCCGCATCGCCTGGATCGCGCACGGTGTCCCGCAGCCCGCCGACCGCGTGCACCACCGGGATCGAGCCGTACCGCATCGCGTACATCTGCCCGAGCCCGCACGGCTCGAACCGCGACGGCATGCAGAACAGATCGCTGCCCGCGTAGATCCGACGCGAGAGCGCGTGGTCGAAGCCGATGCGCACCGCCACGTGGTCCCGAAACACCTCGGCGAGCCAGCGGAACCGCGCCTCGAGATCCGGATCGCCCGAGCCGAGCAGCACGAGCCGCGCGCCGATCCGATGCAGATCCGACGCGATGTCCGCGACGAGATCGAGCCCCTTCTGATCCGCCAGGCGCGCGATCACGCCGATCACCGGCGTGTAGGGATCGTCGGGCAGCCCGATCTCGCGCAGCAGCGCCGTGCGGCACGCCGCCTTGCCCGCGAGGTCGTCGCGCGAGAACCGCGCGGGCAGGGCGGGGTCGACGGCCGGATCCCACTCGATGGTGTCGATGCCGTTCGTGATGCCGACGAGCCGCTTGATCTCCCAGCGCAGGAAACCGTCGAGCGCCTCGCCCCGCTCCGGCGTCAGGATCTCGCGCGCGTAGCTCGGCGACACCGTCGTCACCGCGTCCGCACATGCGAGCCCGCCCTTGAGCAGACACAGCTGGTCGTAGAACTCGAGCTGGTTCGCCGTGAACATCGACCACGGCAGGCCGAGCTCGTCCATCGCCTCCTTGCCGTAGATGCCGCGAAACGCGAGGTTGTGGATCGTGACCACCACGGCCGCCGGGGCCCGGAGCGCGCGCGCGTAGATCGCGGCCGGCGCGCCCTGCCAGTCGTGGGCGTGCAGGACATCGGGCACCCCGCCCACGAGCGCGGGCCCGGCCAGCAGCGCTGCGCGCCCCAGCGCCGCGAAGCGCACGTGGTTGTCGCTGAACTCGAGCGGGCCCCCGGGACCGTACAGCGTGCCGGGCCGGTCGTAGAGATGCGCGCAGTCGACGAAGCCGTACCGCACGCGGCCGACCTGGGCCACGCGCAGCCGCGCGGGGAACGTGTGCGGTCCGACCGCGAGCGCCAGGGGCTCGCCAGCGGAGAGCGCCACGCCTGCCGCCGCCAGCCGCGCGAGGACGCCGCGGTAGAGGGGCACCACGACGCCCGCCGCTAGCCCGTGGCTGTCCGCGAGCGCCGCCGGCAACCCGGCGAGGACGTCCGCGAGGCCGCCCGTCTGCGCGAACGGCGCGACCTCGCTCGCGACGTGAAGCACGCGCATGGGGCCTACGGCGCTTCGCCGCCGGCGAACTTCTTGAACCGCGGGCCCGCGGACTCGAAGCTGTGGCGGCTGGTCGTCGACACGACGAACGTCCCGGGCCGGAGCTGCTGCAGGAGCTCGGGCTCGTTCTGCATGAGCTCGGCGATGTCGTTCGCGAGGACGCACGGGCCGCGCGCGGGGACGATCGTGCCCTTCGGCACCACGACGATGCCGCTCTCGGTCACGAACGGGAACCGCTCTCGATCCGCGGCCGGTTCCTCGCCGATCACGCAGCCCGGCTCGATCTTGCAGTTCTTGTCGAGGATCACGCGGCGGACGCGCGCGCCGGCGCCGATGTCGCACCCCGACAGCACCACCGAGTCCTCGAGGATCGCGCCCTTGTGGACGAAGCAATCGTAGCCGAGCATCGTCTCGCGCACGGCGGCGGACGCGACGATCGAGCCCTCGCACACGAGGCTGTCGTCGACCTCGGCCGGCGACGTGTTCTCGCCGGCGCGCACGAACCGCGCGGGCGGATAGTCGCGATGCGCGCTGCGGATGCGCCACGAGCGGTTGTACAGATCGAGCGTCGGGACGCGGGCGCGGAGCTCCATGTTCGACGTGAAGTAGCTGTCGATCGTGCCCACGTCGCGCCAGTACGGGACCGCGTTCTCCGGCTCGCCGGGGATGTGGTTCGACGCGAAGTCGTAGACGCAGACCTTCGCGCCGTCGGCGAGGAGCTTCGGGATGACGTCGCGGCCAAAGTCGTGGCCGCCGTTGCCATCGCCGTTGCCGGACAGCTCGCCCAGCACGCGCTCGAGGACCTCGCGCTTGAAGATGTAGTTCCCCATCGACACGAGCGACCAGTCAGGGCGGCCGGGCATCGCGGGCGGGTTCGCGGGCTTCTCCTGGAAGCCGATGATGCGGCCGTCGTCGGCCACGTCGATGATGCCGAACTGGCTCGCCTCGGCGCGGGGCACCGGGAACGCGGCGACCGTGAGGTCGGCGTGTGACTCGCGGTGGGCGCGGTCCATCTGATCGATGGCGAACTTGTAGACGTGGTCGCCGCCGAACACCGCGACGTGATCGGCCCGCGAATCGCGGACGAGGTTCATGTTCTGGTACACGGCGTCGGCCGTGCCGCGGTACCAGAACTCGCCGAGCCGCATCTGCGCGGGGACGACCTCGATGAACTCGCCGAAGCCGCTGAGGCGCCAGTTGCGCGACAGGTGCTTGATGAGGCTCGACGACATGTACTGGGTCAGCACGTAGATGCGCCGGTACCCGGAGTTCATGAAGTTCGACAGGACGAAGTCGATGATCCGGTAGCGGCCCGCGAAGGGCACGCCGGGCTTGCTCCGGTGCATCGTCAGCGGGCCGAGGCGGGACCCTTTTCCACCCGCCATGATCATCGCGATCGTGTCGTTCACCGGGGTGCATCGTAGCAACACCCGCGCCGCCGCCCGCTATTCGTGGCGAAGGAAGCGTCCGGCACGCCCGCGCGCCGGCTCACGGAGCTCTCACCGTGCGCTCTCGCTTGACCGTTGGTCCACCACCCGCGGGTCACGCGGATCGACGGGCAGGCCGCCATGGCCGCCCAGCGCGTGGCGCTTGCCGGTCAAGCGGGCGAGGGCGTCACCCCGGGCGGTTGCACGAACAGCTTCTCCCGATAGAAGCGCAACTCGCCGATCGACTCGCGCACGTCGTCGAGCGCGCGGTGCGTCTCTTTCTTCTGCGGCTGCTTCGTGAGCTCGGACGGGTACCAGCGCCGCGCGAGCTCCTTGATCGTGGAGACATCGACCATGCGGTAGTGCAGGCGCTTGTCGAGGGCGGGCATGTAGCGTCGGATGAACCGGCGATCCTGGTGGATCGAATTGCCGGCGAGCACCGGCCGGTCCTTCGCGCCGACGTGCTCGTCGATGAACGCGAGCGTGAGCGCCTCGGCCTCCGCGTCGGTGATCGTCGACGCGCGCACGCGGTCCACGAGGCCGGACGAGCCGTGGTGCGACTTGTTCCACTCGTCCATCGCGCCGAGGACGTCGTCGGCCTGGTGCAGCACGAGGTCCGGCCCGGCGGCGATCTCCACGAGCTGCCCGTCGGTCAAGATCGTGGCCACCTCGATGATCCGCTCGCGATCCGGCTCGAGCCCCGTCATCTCCATGTCGAGCCACAACAGAACATCGCTACCGGCCATGCGGCGGTTGTAACCCGAGAACCGGCTAGACGTGGCCGGTCGCAAGCGCCGCCGGGACCCGCAGCGCCGCGACGTCGGCGAGCGGGGGCATGCCCCAGCCGAGCTCGTAGCCGGCGGCCTCGCGCGCCGAGACCGTGGCCGTGCGGCTCTGGACGAGCGCGATCGCGTCGAGCGGCACGAGCGCCGGGTGCACGTGGCCGGTCGCGTGCGCGAGCTGGATGAGATCCTTGCGCAGCGTGATGAGGTAGTTCGCGAGGCGCGCAGACTTGAGCGTGGGATCGAGGCCGCGCATGAGCCAGCGGTTCTGCGTGGCGACGCCGGTGGGGCAGTGGCCCGTGTGGCAGCGCTGGGCCTGGATGCAGCCGATCGAGAGCATCGCCTCGCGGCCGACGTTGATGAGGTCGCAGCCCATCGCGAGCGCGTGCAGCGCGGCCTCGGGGAAGCCGAGCTTGCCGGCGCCGATGAACACCAAGCGGTCCTGCACCCCGGCCGCGGCGAAGATCTTGTAGACCTCCGTGAACCCGAGGCGGAACGGCAGCGCGACGTGATCCGCGAACACCAGCGGCGCGGCGCCCGTGCCGCCCTCGCCGCCGTCGATGGTGATGAAGTCCGGGGCGCGGCCCGTGGTCTCGATGGCGCGCGCGAGGTCGCGCCAGAACTGCAGGTCGCCCACGGCCGACTTGATCCCGACCGGCAGGCCCGTCGCGTCGGCCAGCCTCTCGATGAAGTCGAGCATGCTCGAGACGTCGGAGAACGCCGCGTGGCTCGCCGGCGAGATGCAGTCCCGGCCGAGCGGGATGCCGCGGATCTTCGCGATCTTGGGCGTGATCTTCGCCGCCGGCAGGACGCCGCCGAGCCCGGGCTTCGCGCCCTGGCTGAGCTTGACCTCGAGCGCGCGGACCTTCGCCGTGTCGATGCTCGCGAGCAGGTGCACCAGGGAGAACGCGCCCGCCTCGTCCCGACACCCGAAGTAGCCCGTCCCGATCTGCCAGACGATGTCGCCGCCCTTGCGGTGATAGTCGGAGATGCCGCCTTCGCCCGTGTTCTGGAGCGCGCCGCACAGCGCCACGCCGCGGTTGATCGCCTCGATCGCGTTGGGCGACAGCGAGCCGAAGCTCATCGCGGACGTATTGACGATCGAGGTCGGCCGGAACGCGAGCTTGCGCTGGCGATAGGCGCCGAGGACGCGCGCGCAGCCGAGCTTGTAGTCCGGGTCGTAGCCGGCCTCGCCGGCGTGGGGCGTGTGGATCGGGAACGCGCTGTGGCGGACGAGGACGTAGCCCGGACGCTCGATGTCGTTGTCCGTGCCGAAGCCGAAGTAGTTGTTCTCGCGCTTCGCCGACGAGTAGATCCAGCGGCGCTGGTCGCGGCTGAACGGGCGCTCCTCGTCGTTCGACGTGACGATGTACTGCCGGATCTCCGGGCCGACCGCCTCGAGCATGTAGCGGACGTGCCCGATGATCGGGAAGTTGCGCGTCACCGCGTGGCGCCGCTGGATCACGTCGTGGAGCGCGGTCCCGACGAGCAACGCGCCGAGGGCGATGGCGACCCAGTCCAGCACGGTCAGTTGCGACATGTCTAATCTCCCGACCAGTAGCGCACGGCGCCCGTGTCCATGTGCACGAACCCGCTGTCGAGGTACAGGCCGACCCCGCCGAGCTTCTGGTCCTTGGCCCACGCGTGAAGCGCGCGCGTGGTGACGTGCGGGAGGAAGAAGTCGCAGGCGTTGCCGTGGGTGTGCTGGCTGTCGCGCGCGACCTGGTGGCCCTTCTTGCGCAGCACGAGGTTGAACTTCGGGTGCCGGAAGCCAGAGACGATGTGGACCTCGGGCTGGTGGAAGTGCGCGGCGGCGGCGACGAGCACGTGCACGAGCCTGGGCTCCATGTGCATCGACTTGTTCGTGTAGTGGTCGCGCAGGAAGCGGTCCATCGTCGGCGCGGACGGCAGCGCGGTCGGATCGACGGCGAGCCACTCGTGGGTGTGCTCGTTGTATAGATCGACGAGCGGCGCGGCGTGGGCGCCCGCCACCGGCAGCGCGCGGGCGTGCTTCGCCGCCTTCGTGGCGCGGGCGCGGTCCTTCTTGGGCTTCGAGACGTCGGCGGCGTCGCCGGCCGCCGCGTGCGCGGTCGAGGCGGCGAGCAGCAGCGCAGCGCCGACGCGCCACGTCACCGCGCGCGGCCTAGCTGGACGAGCTTCGCGGCGGGCAGCACCTCGTTGAGCGAGCCGGAGCGAAAGCCGCCGAGGTCGAGCGCGACGTACGCGAACCCGAGCGCCTTGCCGATGCGCGTGATCTCGGCACGGACCGTGACGGCGCGTGGGAGGTCGTCGGCGTCGAGCTCGAGGCGCGCGATCGTGTCGTGGAAGCGGACGCGGAGCTGGCGAAACCCGAGCTCGCGCAGCGCGTCCTCGAACGCGTCGACGCGGCGGAGGCGATCCGGCGTGATCTGCGTGCCGTACGGAAACCGCGACGACAGGCACGCGAGCTGCGGCTTGTCCCACGTGCGCAGGCCGAGCGCCTGCGAGAGGGCGCGGATCTCGGCCTTCGAGAGCTCCGCGTCCACCATCGGCGTCCGGGCGCCGCGGCCCTGCGCCGCCGCGATGCCGGGCCGCACGTCGCCGAGGTCGTCGAGGTTCGTGCCGAGCAGGACGGTGGCGCCACCGAGCTCCGCGGCGATCGGCGCGGCGACGTCCATCAGCTCCGTCTTGCACAGCGCGCAGCGGTGGGTCGGGTTATCGGCGAAGCCCGGGACCTCGAGCTCGTGCGACTCGACGACGTGGTGCCGCGCGCCGAGACCGAGCTCGGCGGCGAGGGCCCGCGCGTCGGCGATCTCCGATCGCGCCATCGTCTGCGAGACGGCCGTGACGGCGTGGCAGTGGTCGCCGAGCACGTCGACAGCGACGGCGAGCAGGAACGCGGAGTCGACCCCACCCGAGAACGCCACGACCACGCGGCCATAGCCGGCCAGGGTCGTGCGGAGCAGGGCGAGCTTCGGGTCCACGGGTTCGAACCCTAACCTCTGGGTCCCGCCGTGTCGACCCGCGGCGTTACCACCGGGCGACCTCGACGTAGGCGCCCGCGGGAACCGACCAGGCGAAGCGAGCGGCCTCCACCACGCCGCCCGCCGTCACGCCGACCACGATGTGGTCCACCGGATAGACCGGACCGCCGGCGGTGGCCGCGATCGCCGCGTCGCGCGCGGAGAAGTATGCGCGGCCGTTCGGGTGCGAGTGGTAGATGGCGAGCGCGGGCGCGGGACCGGCGAGGCCGCGCACCAGCGCGAGCAGCTCGGCGCCGCCGATCTCGTAGGCGGTGGCCGGGGCCGCCGCGACGTTGGTGCAGCGAACGACGCCGGCCGCGGTCACGTAGCCGCAGCACTCGTGGGGGAAGGCCGCGCGCGCGTGGGCGGCGACCGCGGCGCGGACCGCTACTTCGCGATCGTCTCGATCATCCATCGGGTCGCCGCGGCGCCCGCGCGCCAGTAGGCCAGCGCCACCTCGTCGCCGGTGGCGGCGGGCCACCACGCCGGCCGCGGGCGCAGCTCGAGCGGCCGCGTGCACAGCGGGACGTCGGGCGAGGTCGACTCCATCACCACGGTGTCGGGGCCGTGCGCGGCGAGGTCCGCGCGCTGCGCTGCGCTCGCGTGGCCGACGACCAGCGTGCCGACGCCGCCCGCCGCGAGGTAGCGGGCCGCGAGCAATTCGCCCGTCGGATCCGGCTCGCGCAGCTCGACGCGCGCGGACGCGACCAGGAGCGCCGTCTGGCCGAGGCCCCCGATCTCCGCGAGGGCCAGGTGGCGCGCGTACCGCTGGACCTGCTCGTCACGCATGGGCGCCTCCGGCGATGGCGGGCACGATCGCGAGCTCGTCGCGGTCGGCGAGGACGGTCTCGAGACCGGCGAGGTCGCCGATGTCGTCGGCGCCCACGAACAGGCGCACGAAGGGGTGGACCGCGCCGGACGCGTCCAGGACGCGCGTGGCCACGCCGGGGTGCTTGCGCTCGAGCTCCGCCAGCGCGCCGCGGACGGTCACCGCGTCGAGCGAGACCTCGGCCGCGCCGCCCGTGAGGGCCCGCAGCGGGCCAGGGACGCGTACGGTGATCACGCCGACTCCGCGCGCCGGGTCGCCACGGGCGCGCGCGCACAGGCCGGGCACCCCGGGCGAGGCTGGAACCGGACGATCCGCGGATCGGCGCCGGCGCGAAGATCATCGAACACGAAGATCGAGCCGGCGTGCGTGCGATCGCCGCGGACCAGCCCGATCGCCAGCGCCGCCGCGACGCCGCCGATCGCCCCCACGACGGGCCCGAGGACGCCGGCCGTGGCGCACTGCAGGGCGGGCGCGGGCGCCTCGAACAGGCAGCGATAGCAGGCCGCGCCCGGGGCGCCGGCCATCGCGTTGCCGCCGAGCTGGACCGCCGCCGCGATCACGTACGGCGTGCCGGCGGCGACGGCCCAGTCCGCGACGCCAAACTTGGTGCCCGGATCATCGCAGCCGTCGACGACGAGGTCCATGGCCTCGCCGAGGTCGTCGGCGTCGTCCGGCGTCCAGCGCGTCTGGAAGCCGCGGGCCACGCCGCCGCGCGCCACGACGGCCGCCGCGAGCCGCGCCGCCTTCGGCTGGCCGACATCCGCGGGGGTGAACTGGACCTGGCGATGCAGGTTCGACGCCTCGACGACGTCGGGGTCCACGATCCACAGCTCGAGCCCCGCCGCGCCCAGCGCCAGGGCGAGCGGCCCACCGAGGCCGCCGGCGCCCACGACGAGCGCGCGCCGGGTCACGCCGCGGTCCCGCAGGTCTTGCAGTTGCCGTCGTCGCCGATCACGCCGATGCACGCGCCGTTCGAGCACAGCTCGCGCTGCTGCCAGTCCGCGCCACCGGAGGGCTTGGTCTGGGCGGTCGGCTTCACCGCCGACGATGCGTCCGCCCGGATGCTTCCGGGCTCGTCGGCCGGGTCCTCGTCGCCGTCGCCGTCCTTGTCGCCGTCGTCGTCATCGTCATCGTCATCGTCGTCGCCGTCGCCGTCGTCATCGTCGCCGTCGTCATCGTCACCATCATCGTCGTCCTCGCCGACGTCCGCGTCCTCCGCGCTCGCCTCGGCGGTGGCGTCGTCGTCTTCGTACTCGCCGTCGTCCTCGTCGGCGTCGTCGGGCGCGTCGGCGTCGGGGGCCTCCGCCACGGGCGCCAGGTTCGCCGCCTTCGTCGCGATCTCGCCGGTGGTCTTCAGCCCGCGCCGCCGGTCGTCGCCCCAGTTCGGCGACACCCGCTTGCATACCTTGCACTGGCCGTCCGGCCCGATGACGCCGACGCAGGCGCCGTCGCCACACAGAAGTCTCTGATCCCAATCCGTGATGCTCACGCGCCTCCGAGGGCAGCGAACAGATCCGCTGCGAGATAGAACGTCAGATCCACATCGCCGAGCCGCACGACCGCGAGCGAGCCGAGCGGCTTCTCGCGCCGCGCGTCGAGCACGTCGCCGCGGAGCCAGCTCCCGTTCTTCGAGCCGGCGTCCGCGATCACCCAGGCCGCGCCGGCCCGCTTGACATAGGCGTGCAGCCGCGAGACCGACGCATCGGAGATCGCGACGTCATTGTTGGGCGTCCGGCCGATCGTGATCCGGTCGGGGAACGACGCCCCCGGCTTCTTCGCGAGCGGGTAGATCTCCAGGTCGTCGCCCAGCGTATCGGTCGGCTCGAGCCGGCGGACGGGCAGCGTGGCGTCCTGGACCGTCTCGTCGTCGAGGGTCAGCGTGGACTGGCCGCCCGGCGCCATGTCATCCCCGACGCGGAAGCGCACGAGGACCGCCGGGGCCGCCGCGGCCAGGAACTCGTCCCGGCCGAGCTGGAGCAGCTGGCGGTAGTGCGCGGCGGCGGTCACGTCGCTGGTATCGCGCACCCCGGAGGGGTCGGCAAGGTGGCTAATTCAGCTTTGACAGCCCGGTCCGGGGCGGGTTAAACGTCCCGGGCCATGTACGACACGTCGGATATCCGCAAGGGCCTCAAGGTGCTGATGGACGGTAACCCGTGGACGGTTATCGAGTTCCAGTTCGTGAAGCCCGGCAAGGGTGCCGCGTTCACGCGGACGCGGTTCAAGAATCTCCTCAACGGCAACACCAAGGAGATGAACATCCGCTCGGGCGAGAAGCTCGAGCCGGCGAACGTCGACCAGCGCGAGATGACCTTCCTCTACAAGGAGGCCGGTGACCTCGTGCTCATGGACCAGACCAGCTACGAGCAGGTCTCCGTGTCGGCCGAGATGGTCGGCCAGGCCGCCGATTTGATGAAGGACAACCTGCCGTGCACCGTGCTGTTCTTCAACGAGCGCGCGGTCGACATCCAGCTGCCGACGTTCGTGCAGCTCGAGGTGACGGCGAGCGAGCCCGGTGTCCGCGGTGACACGAGCGGCAACGTGCAGAAGCCGGCCACGGTCGAGACGGGCGCCATGATCATGGTGCCGCTGTTCATCCGCGTGGGTGACATGCTGAAGATCGATACGCGCTCGCACGAATACGTCGAGCGCGTCGCGAAGTAGTGAAGGGCCGCGTCCTCGCGGTCGACGGCGACGTCGCGGTGATTCGCGGCGAACGGGGCGACGCGAGGGTGGCGGCGCAGGCGGGCTGGCGACCGGGTGACCTGGTCGACGGTCGCGTTCGCGTGCGCGCGTTCGGCGCCGCGGACTATCCGGCGCCGGGCTCGGAGGTGATGCGGCTGCCGCGGGCCCGCCTCGATGCGCTGCACGCGCGGGCCCGCGCGCTGACCGAGGTGCGCGCGCTGTTCGCCGAGCGCGGGTTCGTCGAGGTGGAGACGCCGCTGCTCGTGCGCGCGCCCGGCCTCGAGATCCACCTCGACGCGGTGCCGGCCGGCGACGGTTGGCTCATCACGTCGCCCGAGTACCAGATGAAGCGGCTGCTCGCGGGCGGGTTCGAGCGGATCTACCAGGTCTGCAAGTGCGTCCGCGGCAACGAGCGCGGCGCGCACCACGCGAGCGAGTTCACGATGATCGAGTGGTACCGCGCGTACGCGGAGCTCGACGCGATCATCGACGACACCGAGGCGCTCGTCGCGCGGGTGTGCACCGGCGTGGCACGGCTCGGGGGCGGGCGCACGATCGACGTCACGCCGCCATGGCCGCGGCTCTCGGTGCGCGACGCGATGGCGCGCTGGGCCGGCGTGGCGGTGGCGGGCGACGAGCCGGCGGCGGCGCTGGTGGCGGCGGTGCGCGCGGCGGGGATCGCGATCGCGGACGGCGCGGCCTGGGACGACGCGTTCTTCGCCGCGTTCGTGGCGCGCGTCGAGCCCGCGATCGCGGCGCTCGACCGGCCGCTGATCCTCGAGGACTGGCCGGCCCCGCTCGCGGCCCTGGCGCGGCGGCGCGACGACGATCCGCGCGTGGCGCTGCGGTTCGAGGCGTACATCGGCGGCCTCGAGCTCGCGAACGCGTTCGGCGAGCTGACGGATCCCGTCGAGCAGCGCGCGCGGTTCGGCGACGACGTGCGGATCCGCGGCGAGCGGGGCCGCGATCAGTACCCGGTCGACGAGAAGCTGCTCGCCGCGCTGGACGAGGGCCTGCCGCCGAGCGCGGGCATCGCCCTCGGCTTCGACCGCCTCGTGATGCTCGCGACGGGGATGACGGACATCCGCGGCGTGCTGAGCTTCGCCGCCGACGAGCGGTGACGTCCGCCGATCCGGGCTACTTCTTCTTCGTCAGCTTCGTCATCGTCCGGCGCCGCTGCAGGTCGACGATCCAGTCGTAGGCCTTCCAGGTCTCGGCGGCGGCCCACTGGGCCTCGGTGTCGAACGCCGAGGTGCCCTCGACGGCGGCCTCCAGCTTCATGAACGTGATCAGCGCGGCCAGCGGGGCCCACAGCGCCGTGCGTGCCGGCTCGATCTGCTTGACGAGATCGTCGAGCTGGGCCGACGCGCCGGCGTCGGGCAGGAGCGCGGCGCTCTGCGCGGTCTTGTGCAGCGCGAGCACCGCTGCCGCGGTGCGCCGGATGTCGGCCACGATCGCGGCCGAGCGCGCCATGTCGGTGCGATCCGGCGCGCTCGCCTCCATGTCGGCGTACTGGTTCGTCTTGTCGGCCGAGTCCTTCGCGCTCGAGATGTGCAGGAACTTCTCCGTCGGCGACTCGGGCTTCTTCACGAGGCCCTTCGCGCCCTCGCCGAAGAACCCGATCTCGGCGGCGTGGGCGGCGAGCGCGCCCGGGCTGTAGATGGCCTGGCCCTTCGGCTCGAAGGACGGCACCGGGAACGGCACGCCGGGTACGATGGAGACGTGCGGCATGCCGTCGCCGACGTGGTCCATCGGGTTCGTCGGATCCCAGTGGATGTTGTTGTACGCGGCGCCGACGTCGATGCCGAGGTGCATGCCCGGCGAGCCCGCGCCGCTGTTGTGCCGGTACCACTCGTGCTTGGTGTGGTTGTGCTCGTCTTGCACGAGCTTCTGCGGGAAGTCCTTGCCCCACGCGCCGCTGCCCGTGACGGTGTGCGGGTCGCCGAGGAACTCGATCGCGTACGAGCTGCCGTACGTGTACCAGCCCGTGATCGTCTGCACGTGCGGCCACACGCCGACGCCCTTCGCGCCGACGCAGACCACGGACAGCGTGTGGAGGTCGGCGGCGCCGATGCCGCGGACGGCGTCCCAGAACTGATCGTCCGGCTTGTCCTTGAACGCGGCGCGCTCGAACGACAGCTTGACGCGCGAGCTCCACAGCTTCTCGACGAGGTCCGCGTCCATCGCCGCGAATTCCGGCGGTGTCGGCGGGCGCACGCCCGGCGTGTGCGGCGCGGCGGCGGCGGCTCCGTCGGGGCCGGCGCCGACGAGCGTCCCCTTGCCAGCGCTGTCCGGCGCGGGCGCGCGCGCGTTGCCTCGAGCGTCACCGGCCGGACCGCCAGACTGGAAGCGGGGCATCACCATCGGCCGAGGATAGACGGCGGCCGGAGCTCCCGGGGCGAAATACCCATCCGGCATGATGTCGGTGCGCGGCCGACATCAGACGAACAGCTCCGCGGCGGCGGTGGCGTCGCGCAGCAGCTCGGCGCG
>JANXOM010000365.1 GCA_025353585.1 Deltaproteobacteria bacterium | reverse complement strand
GTCGCGGCGGCCGTGGCGGCCGTGGCGGTCGCGGCGGCGGTGGCGGCGGCGGCGGCGATCGCTGGTAACCAGCTCTTCGTCACGCGCCAGGTAGCGAACTACAGGGCTTTGCCCTCGTAGTTCGTCCACTTTGGAGTCGGGTCACCGGTGTCATCGATCTGATATCGGGCACCGGCGTGCCCTCGTTTTCGGCGGCGATCTCCGCCTCGGTCCAGCCCTCGGGCGCGATCGGGGGAAACCAAGTCGTCGACGCGCTTCGCGTCATGGCGAGAGGTTCACCCACGACAGCTTCGGCCGCGCGCGCAGCCACGGCGCGAAGTTGCGCCGGAAGGTCATCGACCGTCCGCGGCGGTTCACGTGTCGGCCACGTCGCCCAGCCGAGATCGGTGACGGCGAGCACCGCACCGGCCTCGCGATCTACTGGACGCCGGGGGCAGCCATCCGCGGCCCGAACAGCCGGATGCTCGCGATGACCATCGTCTCGTTCAGCCCGCTGATCGACTTGCGCCCGCCGACGTCCACGCCGAATGACATCGTCGTGAAGCCAAGCCCGGCCGACAGGTACGTCGAGCCCAGGTAGTTATCCCGGAGGGCGCCGGCGCGCACCGGAAAGCCCGTCTGCCCGCTCGAGCTGCGCAGGAACAGCTCGGCGCCGCCGCCGTACCGCGCGCCGTGCATGTCGCCGCTGTAGATCCAGCGCATGTCGTAGTTCAGCGTCAGCATCGGCAGCGGGTGCAGCGAGAGCCCACCGCCGGCCGCGCGCGGCATCTCTGGCGACGACGTGCCGAAAAGGTTGTAGGCGGCGAAGCCGACGTTGACCATCTCGGCCAGGCGGATGGTCGTGCCGAGGTCGAACGAGAAGCCGCTGGCGTCGGCCTCGGCGGGGACGTTCGTGTCGTAGTGGAAGTACTTGATGGTGCTGCCGACGAGCACGCGCGGGGTGAACGCGTGCGCGAACGACGCGCCGGCGATGTGGGTCGTGTGCGAGAGCGGCATCGCCGTGCCGAGGTCGCCGGCCGGGCTCGAGCCCGCATAGTCGTAGAAGAAGCAGCCAGGCGCCACGTTCGTCGAGTCGCACGCCGAGACGGCGAGCAGCGACGCCTGGTCCGACTGCCGGTAGCCGTAGCCGCCCTCGAACACGAGCTCCTTGTTCAGCGGCAGGCCGGCCGGGTTCAGGCCGATCGCGCTCGCACCCGTGGCGTCGCCGCGCATCGCCTCGCCGAGCGCGATCTCGCGCGGGCCGAGCAAGTCCTGCAGCGAGTCACCATTGGCGTGCGCGCGGCCGAGCAGCGCGCTGGCCAGAACCACTGCAGACAGGAGCACTCGCATGCTCGGAGCATGGGCGCATGTTCCGACGAGGAGCAACAAATAGAGTGCCCGCCGGGCGCCTTGTCAGACTGGCGCGTCGACGTGCGGTAACCCCGGGTTAGTGTGCCCGGATGGCCAAGCCCAGCCTGTCCCCGCTCGCGCACGCGGTCACGGTGTTCGACGACGAGCTCGCTGCGTATGCGCGCCTCGCCGAGCTGTTCTTGAAGACGCCGCTCGACAGCGTGAAGCACCTCGAGCGCGCGAACACGACGCTCGGAGAGATCGCGGCGGTCGAGGAGCGGCTGCAGGCCGCCGGGCAGGGCCTCCTCCAGGCTCTATCGGGCGCACGCGCCCGGCAGGAGCAGCTCGCCAAGGAGGTCGTCGCGCACGCGCCGCAGCTCGGCGCGCGGAACCAGCAGCTCCGCGAGCTGATGGATGCCATGTCGGCGCTCGCCGGCGACGTGTCGGCGCTCCACGCGGTGGTCCAGCAGGACGGCGACGTGACCGGACCCGCCCAGACCGCCGATGCGCTGGAGGTCTCCGAGCGCGTGCTCGGCCTGTCGAGCCGGGCCGAGGCGCTGGCCGCGACCGCGCATGAGGCGGAGCTCCCCGAGGTCGGCACCCAGGCCCACGCGCTCCACCAGCGACTCGCGGCGATCGGCAAGAAGCTGCAGCGCGCGGCCGGCAACTAGGCGCCGCGCCTCGACTTGTACGCAACTACATACAACTTCACTTTTCCGCTGCGACACGGGGCGACCCGCGAACCGAACAGGTAACGTCCGCTGAATTCGTGGCGGGGTGCGCCGTCTACGTTTCATACCGGCCCCGTCGAAAGGTCCCATGCGTCTACGTCTCGCGTTGAGCTCCATCCTGTTCGCCTCTGCCTGCATCGTGCCGGCGCAACAGCCCGTCCAGGGCACCGCCACGGTCACCACCCAGACGCAGCCCCCGCCGCCGCCGCCGCCGCAGGACACCCGCGTCGCCACCGTGACGGTCACGCCCAGCCAGCCGCCGCCGCCGCCGCCGGTGAATTACACCCCGCCGGTCAACTACACCCCGCCGCCGCCCCCGCCGCCCGTCGAGCCGACGTACTCGGAGCCGGTCTACGCGGACGTGACGGTGGCGCCGGAAGGCCAGAACGTCCCCTCGCTAGACGTCTTCTACAACGAGCTCGCCGCGTACGGCACCTGGTACAACGACCCGAGCTACGGCTGGGTCTTCACGCCGGACACGGCGAACTACCGCCCGTATACGAACGGCCACTGGAAGTACACGGACTACGGTCTGACCTGGGTCTCGGCCGATCCGTTCGGCTGGGCTACCGACCATTACGGTCGTTGGGTCTGGGCGAACCGCTGGATCTGGCGTCCGGACACCACGTGGGGTCCGGCGTGGGTGCAGTGGCGCCAGAGCGAGAACTTCATCGGCTGGGCGCCAATGGGCTTCACGGATGACGCGTACTTCCCAGAGGAGAACTGGCGCTTCGTGCCGAGCAACTACCTGCTCGACGCGAGCCCGAACCGCTACTACGCGAGCGGCGACCTGAACACGTACCTCGGCGGCACGACGGTCATCCACCGGTACAACCGGCAGGCCGGCGTCACGTGGTACGCGGGTCCCGACGAGGACTACATGCGTCGCCATCGCCTCGAAGTGCGCCGCGAGCGCCTCGAGGCGGCCGAGATCGGTCGCTACGACGCGCAGCGCCGGGCCGAGGCCGAGGCCCGCGCGCGCGAGCACCAGCGCGAGTGGGACGATCGTCGCCGTCAGGACGACCTGGCCCGCAAGCGGCTCGAGGAAGACCGCCGCCGCAACGAGATCGAGCAGCGGCGCCGCGCGGACGAGGAGCGCAAGTACAACGAGGAGCGCAAGAACGCGCGTGACGACGCCGCGCGCAAGCGGATCGAGGACGAGCGCCGCCGCCACGACCAGGAGGAGCAGCGCAAGCGGGAGGACGAGCGCCGCAAGCAGCAGCAGGAGCTCGAGAAGCACAAGGCCGAAGAGCAGAAGCGCTTCGACGAGCAGCAGCGCAAGCAGGCGGAGGAGCAGAAGCGCCGCCGCGAGGAAGACGCGAAGCGCAAGGCCGAGGACGACCGCAAGCACGCGGCCGAGGACCAGAAGCACAAGGCCGAGGAAGACCGCAAGCGCGCCGAGGAGGACCGCAAGAAGGCGGAGGAAGATCGCAAGCGCGCGGCGGAGGACCAGAAGCACAAGGCCGAGGAAGACCGCAAGCGCGCCGACGAAGATCGGCGCAAGCAGGAAGAGGACAAGAAGCACGCGGTCGAGAATGACAAGCGCAAGGCCGACGAGGACCGCAAGCGGGCCGACGAAGAGCACCGCAAGGCGGAGCAGGACAAGGCCAAGGCGGACAACGATCGCGTGAGGCAGGCGGACGCCCAGAAGAAGGCGGCCGAGGAGCAGCGGAAGGCGGACGAGGATCGCCGCCGGGCCGAGGCCGAGAAGGCCAAGGCGGACGCGAACAACAAGAAGGCGGCGGACGAGCAGAGGAAGTCCGACGCCGACAAGCAGAAGGCGGCGGCGGACGAAGCGGCGAAGAAGAAGGCGGAAGACGCCGCGAAGAAGCACCACTAGCCGCCACGGCGACGAGTGCGACAGGCACGGGCCCTCCGGCTCGTGCCTGTTTGCTTTTTCGGGCGTGGCTCGCCCGCGGGCGCGCGTGTAATGTTCGCGGCCGTGAGCCACGAAGAACCCGACCTCCCCGACTCGCCCCTCCACGGAGGGCTCAGGCCGGCGGTCGACACGGAGCTCCGCGGCAGCATCACCCCGACGACGATCGTGGCGGGCGTGATCGTGGCGGGCATCATGGGCGCGTCCTACCCGTACATGGTGATGAAGCTGGGCTTTGGCCCGAACGTGTCGGTCGTCGCCGCGTTCTTCGGCTTCGTCCTGCTCGTCGGCGCCGACCTGCTGCTCGGTCGCAAGCACTACTCGCGCTGGCAGAACAATATCGTCGAGGCCGCCGGCACGAGCGCCGCGCAGGTCGCGTTCATGTGCGTCCTCCTCGGCGCGTTCGACATCCTCGGGCGCGACCACGCGTCGTTCAAGCTCGAGCTGCCCTGGTACACGTCGTTCCTGTGGCTGACGGCCGCGTGCTCGCTCGGCGTGCTGATGGCCGTACCGCTACGTCGCCACTTCGTCGTCGACGAGAAGCTACCGTTCGTCGACGGCCTGTCCACCGCCGAGACGTTGATCGTGCTCGATCCGCCGCGCGACGCCAGCGCCGAGGTCAAGCGCAACGCGTACGCCGCCGCGAAGGCCGTGATGATCGGCGTGCTGCTCTCGGGCGGGTTCATGCTGCTGAGCTCGGGGAGCCACCTCGTCGGGCTCGTCACGTCGGCGTGGGAGGGCCTGCCGGAAGGCACGCCCATGCCGTTCGTCATCGCCGTTGGCAGCGCGGGGACCTACTCCCTCGCGACGATGGGCGTCGGCGTCGCGTACGGCCTCCTCAGCATTGGCTCCGGCATGCTCGTCGGCTTCCGCGTCAACGCCAGCATGTTGCTCGGCGGGATCATGGCGTGGGTGGTCGCGCCGTACTTCCTCATCCGATTCGGCGTGCTCGCCTCGAATCCGCCGAAGCTCGAGGTCCTGCACTGGGTGATGTGGCCCGCGACGGGCATGCTCGTCGCCGGTGGGCTCACGGCGCTGGCGCTGCGCTGGAAGCTCCTGGTCACCACGTTCACGAGCCTGCGCAGCGCGAAGATCAGCGGCGGGGAGTTCCCGATCCGCTGGGTCATCATCGGGATCATCGTGTGCAGCGTCGCGCTGTGCGCGATCCAGAACATCATGCTCGACATGCCGATCTGGATGACGCTCGCCGCGATCGTCCTGTCCGTGCCGCTGATGCTCGTCGGGCTGCGCGTCCTCGGGGAGACGAACTGGGGCCCGATCAGCGCGCTCTCGAACATGATGCAGGGGCTGTTCGCGCTCGTCGCGCCGCACAGCATCAGCGCGAACATGGTCGCCAGCGGCACGACGGGCACGATCGCCACGTCCTCCGAGGCGATCATGCAGGACTACAAGTGCGGCGAGATGATCGGCACGAAGCCGCGCTACCTGACGATCATGCAGCTGCTCGCGGTGCCGGCGGGCGCGCTCGCGGTGTCGCTCGTCTACCCGACGCTCGTGCACACGTACGGCAAGGTCGGCGGCGAGGGGTTGCCGTCGCCGATCTCGATGAAGTGGGCCGGGTTCGCCGAGCTGCTCGAGCAGGGGATCAGCGCGCTCAAGCCGTCGGCGTTCGATGCGCTGATCGTGTTCTCGCTGCTCGGCGTGCTGTTCACGGTGCTCGAGTCGCGGCCGAAGCTGAAGAAGTTCGTGCCGTCGCCGACGGGCATCGGCATCGGGATCCTCGTGCCGTTCAGCGTGGTGTTCACGATGTTCATCGGCGGCATCGCGGCGCTCGTCTGGGAGCGGGTTGACAAGAAGTCAGCGGACCTCTACATGGTGCCGCTGTCGTCGGGGTTCATCGCGGGCGAGGCGCTTATCGCGGTGATCGCGGCCGGCGTGCTGTTCGTGGCGACGTAGACCGTTGCGAGCGCCCGCGAGTGGGGTTGCGCGCGATCCGGGGACGTGCGGCGCCGAGCCCCGTCTCGCGCTTCGGTGCTCGCGCCGGTCAGGCAGAGACGGGGTGGGCGGGGGCGAAGAAGTCGGCGCCGAGGCCGCTGCGGGGGCGGCGCAAGGGCTCGACGATCGGTCTGTCCGGGCGTCCGGTTCAGCGCTCCGGGGCGGGATTCTCCGACTTGAACCCGATCTTGGCGTGCGTCCCGTCGCAGAACGGCTTCGTCTGCGAGCCGCCGCACCGGCACAGGCGCGCACCCGTGACCCGGTCGACCGTGCGGCCGGTGTTGCAGCAGATCTCGAGCGGCCCGGTGATCTGCAGCGGTCCGTCGGGCAGCGGGCGCACCTCGAGCGCGCCGCCGCGCACCTCGAGCGGCTTGCTCTCGCGCGTCTCTGGCTCGCCCGTCGCGCGGAACTGCGCCGCGTTGTGAGCGCCGTCGCAGAACGGCTTGTTCTTCGACTGGCCGCAGCGGCACAAGGTCGCGCGCGTCATCGCGCCGTGGCCCACGACGGTCAGCTCCGCCGCGACCGCGTACGGTCCGTTCTCGCGCACCCGCGCCGTGTTGACGGCCTGCGGGACCTCCGCGGGACCGCCATCGAGCCGCTCGTACGTGAGCGCGCCGGACGGGCACGTCTCGATCACCCGCACGAGCTCCTCGACGTCCATCGTGTCGGGGAACAGCCACTCGCCCGGCGTGTTCGCCTTGAACACCGTCGGCGCCATGAGCACGCAGTGGCGCGAGTGGATGCAGCGCTTGCCCTCGTTGCGGAGCACGAGCTTGTCGCCGCGCGCCTCCTCGATCCCGCCGCCCGCGCCGGGCGTGTAGACCGGAAGCTTCACCGGCGCCGCGGGCGCGGCGGGGGCGGTGGCGCCATAGCTCGCCTCGGGTGCGGACTCGCCGAGCGCGGCCAGCTCGCGCGTCAGCTGCTCGAGCTGCACGGCGGCGCGCTCGAGGCTCGGATCGAGCGGAACCGCGATCGCACGGAGCCCGTCCACGAGCCCGGCGCTCGCCTCGGCGAGCCCACGAAACGCGCCGCGGGCCTCCGCCATCGCCCCGAGCGAGCGGGAGACCGTGAACGTCAGGCCGGCCGTGAGGCCCGGCTGCGACGTGCTCGCGGGCAGCGACGCGAGCAGCTCACCGAGCGGGACGAGCGTCCGCATGCCGGTGGTGGTCGCCGCGAGCGCGGCCGAGCGGGCGCCCGGCGCGAGCGCGATCGGCGAGTACAGCGTTGCGAGGCCGCGCAGCATGAACGCGTACGCGGCGTTGCCGAGATCGAGGACGCTCGCGGCGGGCTCCGCGTCGATCCACGTCAAAGTTTCGGGCTGCGGCGGGCGTCGCATCACCGGGTTCTTGGCGACGCCGTGCGCCGGATCCCACTCCGGATCGACGGCGTGGATCGCGCGCAGCTCGTCGCGGATCGCGATGAACCGGCAGTAGTGCGAGGTCTGATGCGCATCCGGGGCGCCCTCGCCCTGCTCCACAATTTTTTCGAGCGCGCGCTTCGCCGACGCCAGATCCACGATGACGAACACGTCCGGCAGGCCGATCGTCTTGCCGTCGAGCTGCAGCCGCGGATCGCCGACGAACAGCGCCTCCTCGCCGAGCGCGGCCGCGAGCTGCCCGACCCCGTCCTCGATCCCGCGGTACAGGTGCCCGACCGTGGCGTAGTCCTGCGCCGTCGGCACGAGGCGACCGCGCTTCGCCGACCGCTTGTAGTCGAGCGGGGCCTGGAACCCCGCGCCATCCGCGCCGCGCTCGCCTTCGGGTCGCTCGAGGAACACGAAGTGATCGATCGTGGCCGCGCAGAACGGGACGAGCGCGACCGTGACGCCGGCCGGGTGGTACCCGGGCGAGACCGGGAAGTTCGGGCGCAGGAAGTGCGGCGTGGCGCCGATGGCGTTCGTCAGGTTCGCGACGAGCGCGAGGTGGGTCATCTCGTCCCGCGCGATGCTCGTGATCTCGGCGCGCCAGCGCGCGAGGGCCGCCGCGCGCTCCGGCGCGAGCCCGGCTTCGCGGCGCGTCCCGATCGAGAACGCGGCGTAGAGGTAGCAGGCCATCAGCCCGTGCTCGATCTCCGCCGCCTCGGTCAGGAGATACGCGAGCTCCTCGCGGTGCTCGACTCGGATCACGGGCTCTTCGGGGGGCGCCATCGCCCTGGAGCTTACTCGGGATAGCGGCCGACGCGGCTCACCGAACGGGGAGCTTCGCGCCCGCGTGGACGACGCGCGTCACCGTGTGGTCGCCGACGCGCATCGCCTCGCTCCACAGCGCGTGGAGGACGTGGCGGCGATCGTCGATCACGAGCGCCTCCGCGTCGCCGACCCAGCGCGCGGCGAGGCGGCCGGCGTCGAGGTCCTCGAAGTCGCCGGCGTCGACGGCGCCGCGGTCGGCGCAGCGCGTGGCGCCGGGCCCGCACGTCGCGTGGGCAAAGCGCGCAGGGCGCGGGCCGCGGGTGTCGTACCAGGTGACGTGCAGCGTGCCGGTGGTGCCGTCGAGGGCGAGGTTCGGCACCATCGCGAGCGCGCAGCCGTCGTCGGCGACGTGCGTGCGCGTCCAGGTCTTGCCCTTGTCCTTCGAGGCGGCGACGACGATCGCCCAGGCGGCGTCGCTGCCACCGCGCGCGTACGCGACGTACACCCAGCCGCGGCGGTCGTCGATCGCGAGCGTCGGGTTCGCGAAGTACGCGGGCACGAGCTCGTCGCGCGCGCTCACGGGCACGGCGCGGGCGAACGTCCGGCCGCCGTCGGCGGAGACCGTGTACTCGATGACGTGCTGCGCGGCGCCATAAGCGCCCCCGGTGCCCCCGGTCATCGCGATGACGTGGAGGCGACCGTCGGCGGAGGTCGCGACGTCGCCGCGCGCCCCGGTGAGCGCGGTGGTGGGCGCGGACCACGTGGCGCCGCTATCGCGCGACGCGCGGACGCGGGTGCCGATCGCATCGCTGCTGTAGGCGACGTAGAGGGCGCGCGCGGAGGCGGCGAGGCGCGGCCGCTCGGGGCAGCTGTCGTCCGTCGGCCCGCAGTCGCTCGGCTCGTCGATCTCGGTCGGCGCGCTCCAGGTGGCGCCGCGGTCACGGGACACGGCGAGCGCGATCTGCGGCCGCTCACCGCCGCTGCGCCACGCGCCGAAGAGGGTCTCGCCGCTGCGCGCGAGCGCGGGCTGGCCGACGGGCACGTCGCCGCCGCCGACGGTGACGCCGCCGGCGGTGATCCGGTCGTTCTCACTGGCGCCCGAGCCCACCACGGCGAGCGTCACGACGCTGCCGGTGCTCGTGACGACCGCGGCGGGGGCGCGGGCGTACAGCGCATCGCCAGCGTCCTGGATCTCGGGCGCGCCGAACATCGGATCGCGCCCGAGCCGGGCATCCTTGCCGATGCCCGGGCAGCGCCTCGGGACGATCGCGGTGAAGCCCGGCACGGTGCAGGCGTGCCAGGCGGGATCGCACGTGTAGCCCTCGTCGGCCCGGCAGTCCGCGTCCGTGCGGCATGCGCGCGCGCAGACATCGCCGGCACGCGGCGTCGAGATGCACGTCGCGCCGTCGCCGCACGCGATGCCGTCGAGCCCGCAGCGCGAGGCGCAATAGCCGCCGGGGAGATCGCGCAGGCACGATTGCTCGGCCTCGCAGATGGCGCCGCCGCGGCCGCCGCACGCGCCGCCACGCGACGCCACGCTGGGGCCGACCGGCTCCGCGTCGGGCACGGACGCGTCGACCGGGTGATGCACCACGTACGGCGTGGGGCCCGGCGGGGTGCGCGCGGGCTCCGCAGTGGGCGCTGGCGCCACAGCGCCGCAGCCTGACGCCACGATGAATACCAGCACGCCGCGCACGTCTCCAAGCAACGCACGAGACCCGCGCTCGCGACAACTCCGCGCGGCACTTTCGCGGCGCCGGGAGCCGCGACCGATTCCCCTCGCGCGTTATGGTCCGCCCATGAAGCGCATCCTCCTCGCCGCACTCGCGATGACCGCGACGGTCGGTCCCGCCATCGCCGACCCGAAGGCGCCCGCGCCTGTCACGCCGATCCAGGCGCCCGCCGTCGGCGGCACCATGGACCTGGCCGGGAGCGGCTGGCCGAAGATGGACTGGATGTACGAGTCTCCTTCGCCGAAGGACTCGGCCGGCAAGGTGATCGTGCACTGGTTCTGCGCGCCGAAGCTGCAGGCGTGCACCGACGATCTGGCCCGCCTCATCGCGCTGCGCGACGCGGGTCGCGTCTACATCATCGCGTACATCAATGGCACCAAGGTGGACGCGAAGAAGCTCGACCCGATCCGCGAGAGCGAAGGCGTCGGCCGCGGCACGGTCGCGTTCGGCAAGGGCCCGACGCTGCTGATGAAGCAGCTCGGCTTCTCGGGGCCGGCGTCGGTCGTGGTCGGCGCGGACCAGAAGATCGCGTTCGTCTCGACCAACGGCGCGACCGACCAGCTCGACGCGCGGGACCAGGCCGTCACGAAGCTCGCGGGCGGCATCAAGGACTTCGTCACGCAGAAGAATGGCCCGACGGGCGGCAAGGCCGGCCAGCCGTTCAACATCGAGCTCGTCGTGAACCTCGCCAGCTGGCTGAAGTTCTCGAACCAGCCCGAGGCGCCG
Source organism: Deltaproteobacteria bacterium (assembly GCA_025353585.1). GTDB lineage: Bacteria > Myxococcota_A > Polyangia > Haliangiales > Haliangiaceae > JABFXX01. The sequence continues at coordinate 692 of JANXOM010000365.1, read as the reverse complement.
GTGATGACGATCAGCGTCCCGAAAGACATCAAGTGCGACGCGACGACGTTGTCGGGTGACAAGCTGGTCGTGGCGAACCAGACGCTGACGGGGACCGTCCACTGCACGGCACCGCGTGGCAGCTACGAGGCGCGCGCGGAGATTCGCTTCGGGTACGCGACGCCGGGCGGCGCGCCGGGCATCGGGACGGACGCGGGCGACTGGAAGTTCACGATCACGCCGTAGCGGGGGGCCGCGAGGCGCGGACCGCCGACCGGGCCCGTGGTCCGCAACCGCGGACCGTTACTGCGAACCGCTTCCGCCGACCGCTTCCGCGAACCGCTTCCGCGAACCGCTGCCGTTTACCGCGAGCCGCCTCCGCGAGCCGCTGGGGCGCTGGGGCGTGGTGACTTGGATCGACGGCCGGGCTCGGGGTCGGGGGCCGCCCTCGCCCCGCCCGCGCGTAGAATCGCGCCGACCGCGTGACCGGCGCGCGCCTGCGGGCGATCGCCGCGGAGCTGGGGCGGCGGCACCGGACCACCGACGCGAGGCCGCGTCGATGGTCGGCGCCCGCTGCGACGTGTGACGGCGGCGGTGCGGCGGTCGTCACGATTCTCGCGCGTCTCGGGGCGGACGGGCGTAGCCCCCGACCCCGGCCCGGCAGGCAGGGAGGGTGGGGCAGAAGGAGAACGGAACATGTTCATCGCCCACGA
>JANXOM010000363.1 GCA_025353585.1 Deltaproteobacteria bacterium | reverse complement strand
TGCGCCGCACGTCGCGCGCGAACGGGTCGACGCGCGTATCCGCGAGGTCGCCGACGCGCACGGCCGTGGGATCGAGCCGCGCGGCCGCGCCCATCGCCGATACGATGCGCAGGCGGTCGCGGACGCATCTCGCGATGAGGTGCATCTTCGCCGCGATGTTGTCGATCGCGTCGATCACCACGTCGGGCTCGGGCGCGAGCAGGCGCGCCGAGGTCTCCGCCGCGTAGAACTCCGCGCGCGCCTCGATGACGGCGTCCGGGTTGATCGCGCGCAGCCGCTCGGCCATGACCTCGACCTTGCGCTTGCCGAGGGTCGCCTTCACCGCGTGCAGCTGGCGGTTGACGTTCGTGACGCAGATCCGATCGTAGTCGACGAGGATGACGCGCCCGACGCCGCTGCGCACGAGCGCCTCCGCCGCGACCGAGCCCACGCCACCGACGCCGAAGACAGTCACCGTCGCGCTCGCCAGCCGGGCCAGGCCATCGTCACCGACGAGCCGCGCTGTCCGATCGAATCGCCGGTGCGTCACGCGGGCCAGTGTAACCTCTCGCTGCAGAAACGACACGTGATCGATACGCACTGCCACCTCGATCTCGCCGCGTTCGATGCCGACCGCGGGGCGGTGGTCGCGCGGGCGGCGGCGGCGGGCGTGACGGGGATCCTCGTTCCCGCGATCCGTCCGCGCACGTGGGCGGCGCTCGGCGAGCTGGCGCGCGCGCATCCCGCGGTCCGGATCGCGCTCGGGATCCATCCGCAGATCGTGCCGGCGCTCGCGGCGACGGAGGTGCCGCGGGACGCCGTCGGCGCGCCCGACGTCACGCGCCTCGCCGACCAGCTCCTCGCCGCGGTCGCCGCGGCTGGTTCGGTCGTCGTGGCGATCGGCGAGTGTGGTCTCGACGGCGGGACGGCCGACCCCGGCGCCCAGGAGGCGATCCTGCGCGCGCACATCCGCGCGGCGCGGGCGTGCCGGCTGCCGCTCGTCGTCCACGTGCTCCGCGCGCACGACGCCGCGCCCCGCATCTTGCGCGAGGAGCGCGCGGCCGAGGTCGGCGGCGTGATGCACAGCTACTCGGGGGGCGCGGCGCTCGTTCCGGTCTATCGCGATCTCGGCTTCGCGTTCTCGTTCGCGGGGCCGGTCACGTACGCGAACGCGCGCCGGCCGCTGGAGGCCGCGCGTGCGGTCCCCGCCGACCTCCTCCTCGCCGAGACCGACGCTCCCGACCAGGCGCCGGCCGCCCACCGCGGCGGCCGGAGCGAGCCCGCGTACCTGCCGCTCGTGCTCGCCGGGCTCGCCCGGGCCCGCGGCGAGGACCCCCTCGCGATCGCCGCCCGAACCGCGGCCACCGCGCGTCGCATCTTCGGCGCCGCCGCGTGGCCCGGCGAGCGCGAGGAGTAGAGTAGCGACGTGAAGCGGCTCGTCCTGCGCCTGCTCGACTGGATCGACACGAGCCCGTCGACCGTCGGCCGCTGGGTGCGCGCCGCGCGCGACGCCTTGCTCGGCGAGATGAGCACGATGGCGGCGGGGACCGCTCTGTTCTCGATCCTCGCCACCGTCCCCGCGCTCGCCGCCGTCGTCGCGATCTACGGGCTCGTCGCCGATCCGCACGCGATCCACACCCAGCTGCGCGGCCTCGAGCGGGTCCTTCCCCCAGAGGTCGTGCTGTTCGTGGGCGATCAGCTCGAGCGCCAGGCCCAGCGCTCGCAGAACGAGCTGTCGATCGCGGCCATCACCAGCCTCCTCCTCGCGCTCTACTCCGCGCGCGGCGCTGCCTCTTCGCTGATCGACGCGCTGAACCGCGCCTACCGCGTGCGCGATCAGCGCGGCACGCTCCACCGCATCGCCATGTCCGTGGCGATGGCGGGCGGGGCCATCGTCGGCTTGATGGTGCTGATGGCCGTCATCGTCGGCGCGCCCGCGATCGTCGTGCTGGTGGCACCCGATCAGCACGCCCTCGTCACGTGGGTCCGCTGGCCGATCCTGATGGCGCTCGTCTTCCTCGCGTTCTCCGCGATGTATCGCTGGGGGCCGTCGCCGCGCCCGCTCGGCCGGCACCATCGGGTATTCACGGGCGCGATCTTCGCGACGTTGCTCCTCGTGGCCGTGTCGTTCGGGCTCTCCCAGTGGGTCGAGCGCGTGGCGAACTACGAGCTGTTCTACGGCGCGTTCGGTAGCGTCGTGGTGCTCGTGCTGTGGTTCTACCTCTCCGTCATCGCCGTCGTGATCGGCGGCTTCGTCAACGCCGAGCTCGAGCGCGGCGCCGGTGCGCCCGAGCCGAGCCGGTCCATGTATTGAGGGCTGACCGTCACTCGACCCGTACGCCGCTGAACGTCCCGCCGGTCAGCGGCGCCGGCATACCCGCGTAGCCGACGCTGCCGGTCCACGCGCCGTCGAGTTGGTCCATGACGCCGTCGCCGTCGTCGTCGAGCGTCCGCGCGTCGCCCGTGAGGTCGAGCGCGAGCTGAGCCGTGTCGATGCCGTCGAGCTCGCCGTAGACCGTCGTGGCCACGCCCGTCAGCGAATCGCGGCAAGCTTGCGTGAACGCGGCCGGCTCGCCGAACCCGAGCGCATCGGCCATCGCGTCGCCGACCGCGACGCAGTCGACGCTGTTCTGCAGGAGGCCGACGAGGTCTACCGCGCCTGGATCGACGTGCGGCACGATCGCGCCGTCCAGCACGAGCCGCAGCATCCGGCCGAGCGACAGACCGAGCGTGTGCCGGTCGAGCGTCAGCCGGTGCGCGGTCGCGTGAAGCGTCACCGGCGCGACGACCGGCTGCATGCCGTGGTCGGCGAACCCGAGCTCGATCGCCTGCTGGTCGAGCACCACGCGGACGCCAACGACGGCGTGCGTCGCCGTGCCGTCCGGCGCGATCTGCAGCGTGTCCATCGTGCCGAACGCGCGCGCGGCGTCGCCGAGCCCGCGCCCGACCGCCACGAGCCGCGAGATCAGCTGCGGCGAGCTCGCGAGGAGCCGCTGGTTGACGTACGCCGTCACGAACGGCTCCGCGGCCTGGGCCAGCTTCTTGAGCGTGCCGTCTTCCATCTGCGCGATGATGTGATCGACGATGTAGCGCGTCGGATCGTCGGGGTCATCGGTCGCGGAGATGACCTCGTCGACGGCCTGGCCGACCTTGCCCGGTAGGTTGCCGGCGAGATCGAGCTCGCTGTGCAGCGCGTAGAGCCTTGGCCTGGCCGCCGGTGGTCCGTCGGCCGCCGCGTCGGGCGCGGTGAGCGGCGCCGGATCGCCGCAGGCGGTGGCGACGAGGACGAGCAGCGAGAAGATCGGAGCGAGAGAGGTTCGGGGCATACACGGCCCCTCAGCAGGGACCGTGCCGATGCGCAGCCAAATCATCTCGTATACTTACCGTGCGCCTTGTCCGGTTTTGTCCGGCGCTCGGACAAGGTGTCCGGCGGGCGCCGGACAGCGCGCATCACATGCGCGTGCCGGTGAACGTCGCGGTCGCCATCGGCGCCGGCGTGCCGACGTAGCTGATCGTGCCGTCCCACTTGCCGGTCGCGATCTGGTCGACCTTCTGGTCGCTGTTCTTGTCGAACGCCTTCGCCGTGCCCGCCATGGCGAAGGTCAGCGGCGCCGAGTCGAGCTTGTCGATCTGCGAGTAGATGAGGTTCGCGGCGGCGTCGAGGCCGGCGCGGCACGCCTGCTCGTAGGTGCCCGCGCTGCCGAAGCCGACGGCATCGGAGACCGCCTGGCCGACCGCGGCGCAGTCGATCTCGTCGGCGAGGAAGCTGCCCAGATCGGTCGCGTTCGGGTCGATGAGCGGCAGGATGGCGGCGTCGAGGCCGATGTGGAGGACCTTGCCGTAAGACAGCGGGACGGAGTGGGTCCCGATGTTGACCTTGCCGCCGGGGTCGAGCGTCACGGCGACGCCCGGGACCGTGATGTTCTCCGTGCCGTAGTCGGCGAAGAGGTAGTCGGACTCGACCGTGCCGATCTTGAAGTGGAGGCCGGTGACCGTGTGGACGGCCGAGTAGTCCGCGCCGGCCTTGGAGACGGCGAGGGTCGAGACGAGGCCGAAGTGCTTCGACATGTCGCCGAAGTCCTGGCCGACCTGCTTGATGTCAGTGACGAACGTCGGGGCGAGCGAGAGGACCTCGTCGTTCGCGTAGCCGATGACGAACGGCTCGGCGCTCTGCGCGTAGCTCTTGATCGCGCCGTTCGGCAGCGCGTTGAGGAGCTGGTCGACGATCCACATCGTCGGGTCATCCGGGTCGTCCGTGGCGGCGATGAAGTCGTTCGTGACCGTGCCGACCGTGCCCGGGATGTTCGTGGCGATGTCGAACGTGCTGGCCATCTGGTACGTCCCGGTCAGGTCGAGCGCCTTGGGGACGTCGTCGCTGCCCGTACCGTCGTCGCCACCGCCGTTGTCATCGCCGCCACCCGTCCCACCACCGGTCGGGGCCATCCCCGCGCAGCCAGCAGCCGTGACCGAGGCGAGGAGAGCGAGGCTGAACATCTTGAAAGTCGTCATGAAATTCTCCGGTGGGTCCGAGGATGGCGGTTGGTGATCCATCCCTTGTGCAGCGGATGTACCAACGTGTGCGCAACCTGGACCGACCACGATCCAGGCACTTGGCCGGCCGAGAAACGGTCACCGGCCACCGCCCTGGCCAGGTCCACGAAGCCCGCGCGGGTCAGCAGTCATCACATCCGCCGCCCGGCGGCGGCGGCGGAAGGCGACCGAGCCAGGCTCGGTTCGCGTGTTCGGTTCGCTTCGCTCACGATGGCCGGCTTCGCCGGGAGAACCGCGCTTCGCTCACGCTGGCCGGCATCGCCGGAAGACTTCTTACCAGCCGCAGGTCTGGCCGGCGTTCTCGTGCTCGAGCCACGTCTGCAGCGGCGCGAAGTACTCGAGGATCGCGCTCGCGTCCATCTGCCGCTCCCCCGTCAGCGCGAAGAGCGTGTCCTGCCACGGCTGGCTCGCGCCGAGCGCCAGCATCTGCTGGTACGCCGCGCCCGCCTCCTTGTTCCCGTAGACCGAGCACGCGTGCAGCGGCCCCGTGAAGCCCGCCTTCTTGCAGAGCGCGCGCTGGAACTGGAACTGGAGGATGTCCGCCAGGAAGTAACGCATGTACGAGATGTTCGCGGCCACGTGGTACTTCGAGCCCGGGTCGAAGTCCGCCTCCGTGCGCGGCACCGGCGCCGCGATGCCCTGGTACTTCTGCGCGAGCTCCCACCAGTGGGCGTTGAGCTGGTCGGGCGACGCCGCGCCGGAGAACGCGTCCCAGCGCCAGCGGTCGACCATGAGCGCGAACGGCAGGAACGCGATTTTGCCGAGCGCGATGCGCATCTGGTGGTTGATCGTCGCCTTCTCGCTGACGTCGACCTTCGCGAGCAACCCCTTCTTCTGCAGATACGCCGGCGTCATCGACAGCGCGACGGTGTCGCCGATCGCCTCGTGAAACCCGTCATTCGCGCCGGCCTGGAACAAGAACGGCTGCTTGTAGTAGGCGTGGAAGTAGTAGTCGTGCCCGAGCTCGTGGTGGATGACCACGAGGTCCTCGTGCGTCTTCTGCACGCACATCTTGATGCGGAGGTCGTTGTCGTACTGCACGTCCGAAGCGCTCGCGTGACAGACGACCTCCTTGCCGGGCGGCTTCTCGAACATCGACCGTTCCCAGAACGTGGGCGGCAAGGGGTCCATCCCGAGCGACGTGTAGAACGCCTCGCCGATCTGGACCATCTGCTTGGGGCCGAGCTTCTGCAGCGCCGGGGTGACGTCCGTCCTGGCGACGCCCTTGTACGGCTCGAGCTCCGGGTAGAGGTAGTCCCAGGTCTGCGCCCACATGTTGCCGAGGAGCTGCGCCGGGATCGGGCCGGACCGCGGGACGACCTTGTCGCCGTAGAGCTTGTTCAGCTTGCGGCGCGCATAGCAGTGGAGCTGGGTGTAGAGCGGCCGGACCTGCTCCCAGAGCCGGTCGGTGTCGGCGGCGAAGGCGTCGGGCGGCATGTCGTAGCCGGACTGCCACAGCTCGGCGACGTCCTTGAACCCGACGGCCTTGGCGCCGGCGTTCGCGAGCCCGATGTACTTCTGGAACAGCGGGCGCTCGGCGCGGCCGACCTCGTCGTGCCAGCCCAGCCACGCGGCGAGGATCTCGGCGGGCTTGCGGCTCCTCTGCAGGACCTCGGACAGCTGCCCGAGGTCCTTGCAGCTCTTCGGGTCGCCGGCCTTCGCGCAGACCTTGCCCTTGCCGTACACGCCGGTCATCTCCTCGGCGAGCTGGGCGAGCTGTTCGGACTGCTTCGGATCGTCCGGCGACGGCTGCGCGCCGCCGCCGTAGATGAGGACCTCGAGCATCCGCTTGCTCCGCGCGTCGAGCTTGCTGGCGATCGCCTCGTACGCGCGCGCGCGCTTGATGAGGCGGGCGTAGGTATCGCTCGCAGCGCCGTTGGCCTTCGCGGCCGCGGCGGCATGCGCGTCGGTCAGGTCCGTCTCGTTCGCCCACTGCGCCTCGAGACCGGCGACGACGACCTTCATCAGCTCGGCGTCGGCGCCGGCGAGGAACGCCTTCGCCTCGGCGATCTTCACCGCGTCGCTGATCTCGACCGGCCGCTCGACCGGCGCGGCGGGGCGCTCGGCGTGCGGAGCGGCGCCCGCCAGCGGCGCGGGGATGGGCGTCGGCGTCTGGGGGCTGCCGCACGCAGCGGCGAGGAGCAGAGGGACGAGGAGAGACGTGCGCACGGCCGGAAGATACGCATTCTCCCTGTCGTCCTGGCGCCCGGGAGATTCAAACCTCCGCGTCAGGGCTCGCCCATGCCCGGCTCGGGCAAGGGCTGGCCGTCTTCCTCCGCGCCGCCGTGGGTGGGCTTCTGCACGCCACCCGGCGCCGACACGCCGCGCTCCTCGAGGAGCTTGCGCGCCGAGGTCTGCTGCGTGGTGTCGAGGACCGCAAAGGCCTTCGTCAGCGCCTGCTGGTCCTGACGATCGCGCATCGAGTGCAGCTTCCCGGCGTCCGCCGTGGTGTGCATGCCGATGCCGGGGGCGTTGTTGTGGCGCCTCGGCTTCTCGCCCTTCGGCGTCGGCTCCTCGGCCTCGGGGCGCTCGATCTGGCGGAGCTGCGTGTCGATGTCGGCGTCCTCGGCGGCGAGGCTCGCGTCGAGGTCGCGGAGCTTGGTCACCTGGTTGTCGTCCAGCTTCAGATCGGTCGCCGAGTCGAGCAGGTACCCGATCGGGGTGCCCGACGACGGCGGCAGCGGCGGCATGTCCTTCGCGTGGACCGGCTCCGGGTCGTGGTGACAGGCGGCGACAACGAGGACGAGCGCGAGGAACAGCTTCCGCATCGCCGGGAATCTGCCACGAAGCCCGCCGCATTGGATGTAAATCTGTCGGCGTCTCTCGCCGACGGATGTTTCCGCACGGCGAGGCGAGTCCTATGGACGAAGCCCGCCGCAAAGTCGCGGCAAACCTCGTCCGCGTCTGTGAGAATTGCTACGGCGTGCCGAGGACGAGCGCGCTGCGCGGCTGGATCGAGATCGGCGAGTGCACCGGCGCCCCCGAGAGCAGGTCGACGTAGTCGCCAGCGGGGAGCCCCGGCGCCTGCTGCGCGGCATCGCCGCGGTTGAGCACCACGAACACCGTGTCGCCGGCGGTGACCATCTTGTAGCTGTAGGCGTCGTTCGTGTTGCCGAGGCTCGTGCGCGTGCCGCGGCGCGTGGCCGGGTGCTGCGCGCGCAGCTTGCCGAGCGACGCGAGGTAGGCGTGGAGCTGCGTCTGCTGCGGGTTTTGCCCGTCCCACTGCATGAAGCGGCGGTTGTCGGGGTCGCCGGCGCCGGCCATGCCGATCTCGTCGCCGTAATAGAGCATCGGGAGACCCGGGCTCGTGAAGAGGAGCGTGTACGCGACCTCGAGGCGCTGGAACGGGTTCGCCGTCGTTGGCTCGGTCGGCTCGTTGACCCAGTTGTTCTCCTTGCCGCCGTCCCACGGGTCGTACATCGGCTGGTCGAGCGCGTGCTCGATGGCACGCGGCACGTCGTGGTTCCCGAGGAACGTCGACATCACCGAGTCCGTCCCGTAAAAGGTGTCGTTCGTCGAGAGGAACGAGACGAGGTCGCCCATCGAGCCGCTGCGGTGGAGCAAGGTCGAGAGCACCTGGCCGCGGAGCGGAAAGTCGAACTGGCCGTCGAGCAGCGTGTCCGGGTTGACGTACGACTTGATGAGATCGCGGTTGCCGTCGAACGTCTCGCCGACCATGTAGAAGCGCTGGTCCCAGGCGACCTCGGCCTGGATGCGCGAGCGTAGCGCGTAGAACCACGAGGTGTCGACCTGCTTGACGGCGTCGAGGCGGAAGCCGTCGATGCCGAGCTTCTTCGCCCAGGTGACGGCGTTGTCGACCGACCAGTTGCGGGCGTCGGTGTCCGTCATGTTGAACGTCGGCAGGAACGTGTCGAACCAGCACCTGGTGTCGAACGAGCAGCCCTGGCCGCAGACGCAGTTGCCGCCGTTGCCGTTGTCGTTCGGCCAGAACCAGTCCCTGTGCGCGAGATAGGTCGGGCTGTCGGTGGTGACGTGGTTCATCACGTAGTCGAGGAGGATCTGGATGCCGTGCGCGTGGGCGGCGGCGACCATCGCGGCGAGGTCGTCCTCGGAGCCGTAGTGCGAGTCGACGAGCGTCTCGTCCTTGGGCCAGTAGCCGTGATAGCCGGAGTAGACGTGCCCGTCGGAGCCGGGCCACGACAGGTGCGTGTTGTCGAGCGGGGAGGTGATCCAGATCGTGTTGATGCCGAGGTCGGTGAAGTACCCGGCGTTGATCTTCTGCGTGATGCCGGCGAAGTCGCCGCCCTGGTACTGCCCGGGCGGCTCGGCGCCGCTGACGGGCTCGTCGTTGCTCGGATCGCCGTTGTTGAAGCGGTCGATCATGATGAAGTACATGATGCCGTCGCGCCAATCCATCGCCGGGCGAGCGGGGCAGTGGTCGCAGTCGACGCGCACGACGGAGTTGTTGCCGCCGAAGCCGTCGGGCGAGAGGCGCGGGTTCGAGGCGTCGGCGATCCAGGTGCCGTCGACCTCGAACTTGTAGAGGATCACCTGTTCGTCGTTCGCGGGGATGGTCGCGGTGAAGCCGTCCGCCGTGGCGGTCATCGGCGTGCCGGCGGTCCAGCCGTCGGCGGCGTAGTCGCCGTGCAGGATCACGGTCTGGCCGGCGCCGTGATACGTGATGGTCGCGGTGCAGGTCGGCTGGGCGGTCGCGCAGACGGCGGCCGACCCGCTCCCGGCGTCCTGGCCGGGCGTCCCGGCGTCGTCGGTCCCGCTCGTTCCGGGGTCCTGGCTCGCCGGGCAGCCGCCGAGGACGAGGGCGAGAGCGGCGACGGCGAGCCTGCGCATGCGCGGAGAGTGTCCAAGGGCCATGCCAGGCCCGCCGCGGGCGGGGCGGGCGGTCGGCTAAATCAGATTCGCTAGTTGGCGGATCTGGCGCGCCTCGCCCGTCGGCACGGCGCGTGGGGCGTTGCGAACCGCAACGCGAGTAGCCGGCGAGTGCTGGCCACGATCGACGAGATCTTGCCCACGTTCCGGGGATCCTGTAGCAACGGACCCAACATGCTTCGTTCCATCCTGCGTGCGTTCCCGGTCGCGCTGGTGCTTGTCGGTGGTATCGCGGCGGCTGACCCGATGCCCGAGGAGATCCCGGCGGCGGGCCCGGTGACGTCGCCGACCGAATCGCCCAAGCCCAGCGAGGCTCCCAAGGCCGAAGCTCCGAAGACGGAGACCCCGAAGTCCGATGCCCCCAAGGCGAAGGACGACAAGGTCTCGTCGAAGAAGCACAAGAAGCACGCGAAGCACGCGCGCGCGAAGAAGAAGGCGCACCACCACGACAAGGCCGCGCCGAAGACGCCGGCCGCGCCCGCTGCGGCCGCCCCGGCGACGAAGTAACGAGCTCGCGTTGCCTTCGGCAACGAGCCGCGACGGGTGATCGCGGCAGATCACCGAGACCACAGGTTGTGGCGCGGGCACGCTTCGTGCTCGTGTGCGCGCGATGCGCTCCGCGAAGATCGTCTGCCGCTCGTCGATCGTGGTCCTCGCGTTCGGCGCCCTCGCTGCGCGCGCGGTCGCGGCGCAGCCGGTCCTGGCGGGCGATGCCACACCCGACGCGACGCCGCTGGTCGGCGATCCGCCGCCACCGCCGCCGCCGATCGAGCCGACGCTCCCGGTCGCGCCGCCCGCCGCCGGAGCCGGCGCGGTCGGGGGCCCCCTGACCGGTGCGATCACGAAGCCGCCGGTTGGCACCGTCGACCCGGCGGACATCGTGTCGGCCGGCAGCGACAAGGGCTTCCGGTTCGGTAGCTACGGCCGGATCATCGCCGGCACCGACCTCCGCGGCGGCAAGCCCGAGAAGCTGCTCGTCGGCACCACCGGCCCTCGCACGGTCGAGGCCAGCTACCTCGAGCTCGACTTTTCGTACGGCTTCGAGACGAAGTCCGGCGTCAAGATGCGGCCGGTCGTGACGCTCGCTTTCGACGGCACGCTGTTCCACGACACCGGCGACTTCGACGCGCACCCCGCGCTCCGCAACCTCTTCCTCGACGCCACGATCAACGAGCACGTCACGGCGTGGGTCGGCTCGCGCATGTACCGCGGCGACGACATCTACCTGTTCGACTACTGGCCGCTCGACAACCAGAACACCCTCGGCGGCGGCGTCTTCTATCGCAATCATGCCGTCGAGATCGCCGGGCACGTCGGCGAGAACCGCCTGAACAACAGCTTCCAGTTCCAGCAGCTCGCCGTCGCGAACCCGGAGCAGGGCTCGACGCTGGTCGAGCAGCTGAACCGCGAGCGCATGGTCGCCAGCGCCACGGCATCGTACCTGTTCGCGCAGCCGCCCGAGGAGCTCTCGGTCAAGGTGAAGCTCCACGGGGAGTTTCAGGGCGTGGCGTCCGGCACCCGCGAGCTGCTCGACTCGAGCGGCTTTGGCAACGGGACGTTCACGCACCTGCCGGCCGACACCGGCTACCTCGTCGGCGCGGAGGTCAGCATGTTCGGCCTCGCCCCGAGCGCCGCGGGCTACCGCCGTCACCTGAACCTGTTCGCGCGCTACGCGGCCGGCCTCGCGTCGTTCGACCTGCTCGCGGCGCCGACGAGCTTCGGGACGGACCTCAAGACCACGCACGCGAGCGAGGTCTCGTTCGGCGCGAGCGGCAACTGGGACTCGAAGCTCGGCAACGTGATGATCGGCGCGCTGTCCCGGCGGTTCCTCGACGCGAGCGGCCAGACCACGAACAACGACGAGGGCTGGGAGTACGCGATCGACGCGCGCCCGCTCGCGAAGCTCGGGCACGACTTCTTCTTCGGCGCGGACATCTCGTACCAGGCGCGGTTCCCCGACGGCCTGAACCCGACGACGGAGCGCGCCGAGGATCCGGCGATCTTTCAACTCGCGCCGATGCTGGTGTACTCGCCGATGGGCCCGTCCGGGTACGACCGGCCGCAGCTGCGCGCGGTGTTCGACGTGGCGCACCTCAACGAGGGCGCGCGCGACCAGTACGTGCCGGATGACCCGCGGCACGCGCACGACATCGTCTACTTCCTCGGCGTCCAGGCGGAGTGGTGGTTCAACAGCTCGACGTACCGCTAGGTGGGGACGGTGTAACATCTGTCAACCCGACCGTTTTACAAACCCCAACAGTTCTGGGCCCTTGACTGGGGACGGTGTAACACCTGTCCGCCGAGGGCCGGCCTAGAGCCACCCCGCGCGGTGCACCGAACCGACTACGGCTGGCAGGTATGGCAGGCGTTGGCGTTGTTGCTGTCGCAGCCGCCGTCGATCGGGTTGTTGCAGGCGACCATCGAGCAGATGACCGTCTGACAATCGTTGTTGATCGGGCAGCTCACGTCGCACTGGCAGGACTCGCCGCACGCGACCGTGCGGCACGAGGCCTCGCCGGAACAGTTGACGTCGCACGGGCCAGTCCCGCAGGTGGTGGTCCGGCACGCGCCCTGGCCGGTACACGCGATCGTGCAGCCCAGCGCGCCGACGCACCCGACATTGCGGCAGCTGCCGTCAGGCGAGCAGTCGATGTTGCAGAAGAAGCCCGCCGGACAGTTGATCGGGCCGTTGTTGATGCAGCGGCCATCGACCGAGCAGTCGATGGTGCACGAGTGCGTCCCGGGGTCGCACGAGGTGCAGATGTCAGGGCAGACGGCCGCGTCGATCGGTAGGTCCGGCGCGTCGATCAGCTCACTGTCGTGCACCACGCCCGCGTCGATCTTGCCGCTGCCACTGCCGCTACCAGCGCCCGGGACGACGCAGAGCCCGTCCACGCAGTTGCGGCCGACCGGACAGTCCACCACGGTCGTACACGCGAACTCGCCGCTGCGATGATCGATCGAGCAGTTCACGCTCACGAGGACGACGGCCGCGAGCGCGCACGACCAGGCGAGCGTGAGCACGGCGAGGGGCTGCTTTCGGGTCATGGAGTGCCTCCGAAGATGAGAGCGATGCCCGCGCCGTGATCGACGAGGACGGGGGTGATGCGGGCGTGCGCGGTCGCCGAGGCGGCGCGCTTGTGGTCGCGATAGAGGTAGTAGCCGCTGATCCCGCCGACGACGAGGCCCGCGACGAACAGGAAGTTGCCGCCGTTCGCCTGGCCGTCACCCTGCTGCTCGAGGTCGTGAAGGTGCGCGAGATCCGCCGCCGTCTTGGTCGGCGCCGCGTCGATGTCGCTCTGCGTGCTCTTCGCCGCGCCCCACAGGGCGAAGCCGAGCAGGATCGCGACCCCTCCGCCAATCGCCCCGGCCACCTCGAGCTTGTGGTGGGGGATCACGTCGTCCGCCGGCGTCGTGACCTCGCCGTTCGGTGCGGCCGTGACGTTGCTGCCGTCGGTCGGCGGCGGCGGCGTCTCGCCCACAGGCGGCCGCCCGGTGGGCGGCTGGGTGATGGCGGGGCCGGTCGGCGGCAGTGGGGCGGTGTGCGGCGGCAGCGCCGACAGGGTGACGCCGAACAGCGGGCCGAGGCCGGCCTCCAGGCTCGCGTCGCTGCTGTCGATCATCGCCGCGGTGGCGGTGGCCTCGCGCGGTGGCCCGCCCTTCGTGGAGCGGCGAACGACGACCTTCAGCTCGCCGCCGGAGATGTACGTGGTCGCGGTGATGACCTCGTCGACGCCGAGCGTGGCGAGCACCTCGTCGCGGCAGGTCGGCGCCTCGGGCTTGCACCCGCTGGCGGCGGCCGCGTCGCCGTACGAGATGTCACCGGCCGTGGCCGCGACGCCGCCCGCCTTCGCGAGGCGGAGGACGAGCGCATCGACGCGCGCGCGCGTCGGCGCGTCGGCGGCGCCCTCGCTGCGCAGGATCAGCGCCGCGTGCGGATCGGCGAACGCGAGGTTGCCGCCGGCCGCGACGAGCGCGACGGAGAGCAGGGCTCTGGACATGCGAACCATGGTCACGCTCCGAGTTGCTCCAGCCGACCGCGAATCTGCTCCGCGTCGTCGGCGCCGGGGGCCAGCTGCAGGTAGCGCTTGAACGCGGCGCGCGCCTGATCGCGCTCGCCGAGCTTCTGGAAGATGAGGCCGAGGGAGCGCCACGTCGGCGCGTAGCTCGGGCTCGACGCGAGCGAGCCGCGCAACGTCGCGAGCGCCCCCGCCGTGTCCCCGCGCGCGAACTGCTGCAGGCCGCTCCGGTTGGCGGCGGCCGGATCGAAGTCGGGCGTGGCGTACGGGTCGACGGGCTTGGGCGTCGTGTTCGTCGTGGGCCCCTTGGGCGGCTTGGGCTTATCGGCCGGCGGCTTGGGCTTGTCGGTCAGGGCGACGACGGGCGGCTTGGGCTTGTCGACGGGCGGCCTGGGCTTGTCGACGGGCGGCTTGATCGCGAGCGGGACCGGCGGCGGCGGCTTGGGCACGGCTGCGTCCGGCGGTGGCGGGGCGTCCATGGGCGGCGGCGGCGCGGCATCGATCGGCGGCGGCGGCGGCGGGTCGGGCGGCAGCGGGGCCGCGTCGATCTGCGGCGCGGTGAGCGCGGGATCGGCGACCGCGGCGTCGTCGAGCACCGTCGCGGCCGGGATCGGCGTGACGACGGGCGCGGCGGGCTCGATGGCCTTGGCCACGACCGCGGGCTTCTTCTTGCCGGCGTCGTCGTCGGAGCTTCCGCCGGAGGCGAGGGCAACGATGCTGATCAGCGCGGCGAGCGCGACGGCGCCGCCGAACACGAACATCAGCGCCTTGCGGTTCGTGGGCGGCGGGGGCTCGTCGAGCTCTTCGCCGTTGGCGCCGATCGCGGGGACCGAGTCGGTGGCCCAGCCCCAGCCGCCGATGACATCCATGCTCGGGCGCTCGGGAAGCGAGACGGCGGCGGCGGGATCGACGGCCGGCTCGAGGGCCGCGGTCGCCGCCGCGGCCGGCGCGATGGTCTCCGCCGCTGTCACCGCGGGCGACGGCTCGGGCACCGGCGCGGCCACGGGCTCGACGACCGGCTGCATGGCCGGCGGCATCTTCAGCGTCATCGCCGGCGCGGCCGGCGCACTCGCCGCCGGCACGGTGACGGGGGGCGTCGACGCTGTCGCCGGACGTACGGTCAGCGAGGGCATCACCATCGTCTGGCTCAGCGCCTTCGCCGGCGCCGGGACCACCGATGGCATCGGCATGGTCATCGTCTGCGTCAGGGGCGGCTTGGACGGCGAGGCCGCGCGGATCGACGGGATAACCGGCGCGATCGGCGCGATCGGCGCGCCGACCGGCGCGACGACCGGCGCGATGACCGGCACCACGACCGGCGCCGTGTCCGGCTGGACCGAGGCCTTCTTCTTCCGCGCCGCGGCGCGCTCGGCGAACGCATCGCCGACATACTTCGCGACGAGGTCGTTCCGCCGCGAGTAGCCCGCCTGCGTCAGCACCGCCTCGAGCTCGACCGCGAACTGCTTCGCCGACGGATAGCGCACCGCCGGATCCGCCGCGAGCGCCTTCATGCACGTATCCGCGAGCGGCGCCGGGATGTTGGCGTTCAGCATCGCGGGCGATTCGATCTGCAGCTCGCGCACCATCCGGCGCGTCGCGTCGTCGGTCGAGCCATCGAACAGCCGCTCGCGCGTCAGCGCCTCCCACAACACCACGCCGAGCGAGAACACGTCGCTGCGCGCGTCCCCCGCGCTGCCATCGAGCCGCTCCGGCGCGCAGTAGGCGAGGGAGCCGGGCGCCGTGATGTCGAGCGCCGACAGCTTCACTTGACCCGAGAACCCGACGCCGATCGTCGCCGGCGAGACGCCGCCGTGGACGAGGCCATCGGCGTGCTCGTGCGCCGCATCGACGCCCTCGGCCGCGTCCGCGAGCACGCGCGCGATCCCGAGCTCGTCGAGCCGCTTGTCGGACGCGAGGATCTCCGCGAGCGTGACGCCATCGAGGCTCTCGGTGACGACGTAGCGGTCGCCACCGTCCTCGCCCAGGTCGAGCACCCGCGCGAGGTTCGTGTGCTCGATCTGCGCGATCTCGCGAGCGTGCGTGAGCTGCGCCTCGGCATCCGCGCCGGAGAGGATCCGGATCTCCACGCGCTTGTCGACGCCCTGCTGCCGCGCGAGCCAGCGTCCTCCGCCGGACTCCGCGATCAGCTCGTAACGTCCGAGCTTCTTCCCAATACTCGCCACGCTGCCATCCTAGCTCGCTTCTCCGCTCTGATGCAGTGCGGCGCGGATCACACCGGGTCACCGCGCCCCTGTTACCTGAGTCCCAGGCTCCTCGCGTTGCGCCCGCGTTGCGATCGGCAACACCAGTAGCCAGCCCCACTTCGCTAACTAGGTTGATCGCCCCGCGCCGGAGGGGGCACGAATCGTGCTCGCTCGCGGCCCGTGCGCTCCCTGCTCGCCGCTGCCCTGACCGCCGCTGCGCTCGCCACCGGATGCGGTGGGGCATCGGACCTCACGCACCCCGCGGATCTGCCGCACCAGGCCAACGCCGATATCGACTGGCGCAACCAGGTCATCTACCAGATCATGGTCGACCGGTTCGCGAACGGCGACGCGAACAACGACATCCACGTCGACACCGCCACGCCCGGCCACTTCCACGGCGGCGACTGGCAGGGGGTGATCGACCACCTCGACTACCTCCAGTCCCTCGGCGTCACCGCGCTCTGGATCTCGCCCGTCGTCAAGAACGTCGAGTCGGACGCCGGCTTCGACAGCTACCACGGCTACTGGCAGCAGGATCTCCTCCGCCCGAACGCGCACTTCGGCAACCTCGACAAGCTCCGCGAGCTCGTCGATACGGCCCACGCGAAGGGCATGCTCGTGGTGCTCGACGTGGTCACGAACCACATGGGCCAGCTCTTCTATTACGACATCAACGGCAACGGGCAGCCCGACGACACGATCTCCGGCGGCGGCTACGGCCACACGTGCCTCCAGATCTGCGCCCAGACCCCGAGCGCCTGCTCGACCGACGAGCTGACGTACTGCGCCCAGGGCGCCGGCGAGCTCGAGCGCATCATCGAGTGGGACCCCGACTACGACGACCGCGGCGTGCAGAGCTGGACCTCGCTCGGCTTCTCGGGCCCCGCCGTTGGCAAGTTCACGGACTGGCCCGATCAGAACCGCACGAAGCCGTCACGGCCGCCCGACTGGTTCGGCTGGGATCCGGACAAGCCGTGGTTCGACGACCCGAGCTGGTATCACATGAAGGGCCGCGTCTACGTGTGGTGGCACGAGGGCAGCTACTCGAACGACTTCGTGCGCGAGCAGGAGACGACGGGCGACTTCCCCGGCGGCCTCAAGGACCTCGACACCGACAACCCGGACGTCAAGGACGCCCTCATCAAGTCGTTCCAGTACTGGATCGAGGTCGCGGACTTCGACGGCTTCCGGATCGACACCGTCAAGCACATCGACCGCCCCGAGGTCGACCGCAACGTGCGCGGGTTCTGGGGAGATTTCACGGACGCGATGCGCGCGAAGGCGAAGGCGCTCGGCAAGCAGAACTTCTTCATCTTCGGCGAGGGCTTCGACGGCGACGACGCGCTGATCGGCAGCTACACGTGGGGCGGCGCCGACGCGGCGGGCAAGTTCGGCCGGTTCGACGGCATGTTCTACTTCTCGCAGTACTACGAGGGCATCGGCACGGTCTTCGGCAACACCGCCGCGCCCGTCGAGACCAAGCACCTCGAGTGCCTCTACAACGCGCGCATGGGCCGGAACCCGACGGACACGTTCTGTCAGGCGCACGGCTACCCCGCGGGGCCGGACATCGGCAACGTCGCGCACGCGTCGTCGACAGACGGCGGCGTCGGCTTGCCGCCGAACCAGCTGATGGTGAACTTCCTCGACAACCACGACGTCGCGCGCTTCATGTTCCAGAAGACCGACCCGACGCTGCTGCGCTCGGCGTGGATGTATCAGTTCACGTGGGACGGCGTGCCGTGCGTGTACTACGGCACGGAGCAGCTGTTCGACGGCGGCGTCGACCCGGGCAACCGCGAGGACATGTTCCTCGGCAACACGAAGCTCGGGTACCCCGCGTTCGATCAGACGAACGACACGTTCAAGCTCGCGCAGGGCCTCATCGCGATGCGCAAGGGTCACGACGCGCTCCGCCTCGGCACGGTGACGCCGCTGTGGTCGACGTCGCAGCCGGGCGCGCGCCGCGACGCCGGTATCTTCGCGTTCGAGCGCGTGGCCCCGACCGAGACCGCGCTCGTGATCCTGAACGCGAGCGACCAGACGAGCGAGGCGTGCGCGCCGACGACCGAGGGTGGCGCGTGCGTGCACACGACGCTGCCGGCCGGCTCGGTCCTCAAGGACGTGATGCCGGGCTCCGACGGGCAGACGTTCACGGTCAAGAGCGACGGCACGGTCGACGTGTCGGTGCCGGCGCGCTCCGGCCGCGTGCTCGTCAAGTAGCTCTGTTACACTCAGCCGGATGAGGAGCGTCGCCTGGGCGGCCGCTTTGGTCGGCGCGCTCGCGTCCGCGGCCGCGGCGGATCCGAAAGCCGACAAGGCGCGCGCGGACAAGCTCTTCGACGACGGGCGCAAGTACCTCGCGACGAAGGAGTACGCGCTCGCGTGCACCGCGTTCGAGCAGAGCCAGGCCGCGGACCCGGCGATCGGCACGCAGCTCAACATCGCGCTCTGCTACGAGCAGTGGGGCCACGTCGCGGCGGCGTACCGCGCGTATGTCGAGGCGGACCGGGTCGCGACGGCGAAGAAGGACGACCGCGCGAAAGGCGCGCACAAGAAGGTCGACGAGCTCGGCCCCAAGGTGCCGCGCGTGACGCTCGCGCTCCCGCCGGACGTCGACGCATCGGCGAGCGTGTCCCTCGATGGCGCGGAGGTGCCGCGCGACAAGCTCGGCACCGAGCAGCTCGTCGAGGTCGGCCCGCACCAGGTGGAGGGGCGCGTGGTGGGCAAGCCCGCGCAGGTGACGCCGTTCGAGGTCGCCGCGGGACAGACGTTGCGCGTGGTCGTGGCCGTACCGAAGCCGGAGGTGGTCGTCGTGCCGCCGCCGCCGGTCCGGTTGCCACCGCCGCCGCCACCGCCCCGCCCGCACGGCAGGCTGTACGGCGGGATCGCGCTCACGGGCGTGGGCGCGATCGCGGTCGGCGTGTCCGCGCTGGTCGGGCTCGGTGCGCGCAGCGCTTACGGCGACGCGATCGCGAGCTGCCCGCTGCTGCAGTGCACCACGACGGCGGCGTTCGACGCGACCCACGACGCGCGGTCGCGCGCGAACCAGATGACGTTCGTGGCGGGCGGCGGCGTCGCCCTTGCGGCCGTCGGCGTCTATCTGATCGCCACGAGCCACGGCAAGCCGCCCGAAGGGACCCGCACCGCGCTGGCGCCGCTCGTCGGGCCGGGCGTCGTCGGGCTCGCGGTCGGCGGGGCGCTGTGACCGACGGCGACGGATCGCGCACGGCGCGGGGGCCCCGTGCCCGCCTGGTCCGAGGGAACCCCTGCGGGGTGAGGCGCGCCGCGGCGCTCGCGGCCATGCTCGGCGCGGCGAGCTGCGCGCAGATCCTCGGCCTCGACTCCACGAAGCCGCCCGGCGACGCCAGCACCGATGCGCCGAGCGCGTGCGATGGGACGCCACTGTGCGTCGGGACGGGCCGGCAGCTGTGCGGACAGCTGCGCCAGACGGGGACCAGCGCCGGTGCGCCGTTCCGCGTGGCCACCCCGACCGGCTCGGTCTGTGTCGCGGCCACGGGCAGCGGCTCGGGCGGGGGCAGCGCCGTCGCGGCCGGGCCGTGCGCGCTCTCCATCGTCGGCGGCTCGCTCGACCAGATCGCGAGCGGCAGCGGCGCCGTGTCCGGCGCGATCGACGACTGCGGCCGCTTCGCGGTCGACCTCGATCCCGCGTTGCCCGATGTCGCTGTCGTGTTCTCCGGGCCGGGCTTCGCCACCACCGGTCGCCTCGTCCGCGCGCGGCCCGCCACGCCCGGCTCCGATCGCGCCGACGCGCTCGCGGTCACGCAGACGACCCTGTCGGCCTGGTCCACGCAGCTCGGCCCCGGCAGCGACGGCCTCGCGGTCGACGTCGCCACGGGCTTCCTCGTCCTCTACGCGACCACCGCCGACGCGCCGCTGGCCGGCGAGCAGGCCGCCGCCGATGGCAGCTCGCCGTTCACGAACCCGGCGGGCTCTCCGCCGTGGGCCGCGTATTTCGCAGGCGCCTTCGACGCGCTCGATGCGACCGCCACCCACACGGGCGCGACCGGCGCGGCCCTCGTCGAACCCGGGGCCGGCTCGGGCGCGATCGACGGCTTCCGCACGGGGAAGCGCTGCTCGTTCCCCGGCACGCGCACGATCGACGGAACGCTGCTGTTCATCGTCGAGACCGACTGCTGATGTGCGTTACGATGGGCTGTGGGGCGATGGCTATTCTGCGTGGCGCTGGTCGCCGCGGCGGTCGGCTGTCAGCGCCCGACCGGTAACGGCGTCGACGGCGGCGGCCAGGGCGGCATCGCGTGCGGCAACGACGTCATCGACGGCGCCGAGGTTTGCGACGACGGCAACACGCGGGACGGCGACCGCTGCAGCGCCGATTGCACGAGCGACGAGACCTGCGGCAACGGCGTGGTCGATGCGGCCGAGGGCGAGCTCTGCGATGACGGCAACACGGTCGGCGGCGACGCGTGCAGCGCCGACTGCAAGAGCGACGAGACGTGCGGCAACGGCGTCACCGACGTCGATCGCGGCGAGACATGCGACGACGGCAACAAGATCGGCGGGGATGGCTGCAGCGCGAACTGCCAGAGCAACGAGAAGTGCGGCAACGGCGTCGTCGACGCGGGCGAGGCGTGCGACAGCGGCAACCAGGCGACCGCGACCTGCGATCCCGACTGCACGGCGCCGGTGTGCGGCGACGGCGTCCTCAACACCGCGGCCGGCGAGCAGTGCGACGATCACAACACGAACGACAACGACAGCTGCACGCACCTCTGCAAGCCGAGCCGCTGCGGCGACGGCATTCGCAACCCGAACACCGAGGAGTGCGACGACGGCGACAACGACAACTTCGACGGCTGCCAGAACAACTGCAAGCTCGGGCCGGGCAACGACTTCGCCACCAACGCGATCGACATCTCGGCGGGCGGCACGTTCGCCGTGGACCTGACGCACGCCCACGATGACGTGAGGTCGAGCTGCAACGACCCCAACGGTCGCGACGTGTTCTACAAGCTCCACCTCGGCACGGACGAGGTGATCTACTTCGACACGTTCGGAAGCACCTTCGACACCACGCTCGCGCTCTACGCGGGCACGTGCACGGCGCGCCAGAACGAGGTCGTCTGCAACGACGACGCGTGCAGCACCGGGAGCTCGCTCGTCGCGTGGTGGCTCGGCCCCGGCGACTACTGCCTCGTGCTCGACCAGAACTCCGCCGCGACGGGGCAAGCCGGCCCGGCGACGCTGACCGTGCGCCACGCGGGCCGCGGCGGCGATTGGATCCCGTTCGGCAGCGGCCAGGTCGTCACGGGGGATACCCGCAACGACGGCGATACCTGGCAGGCGACGTGTGTGAACACGGCCGCGGCGGGCGACCATGCCTACTGGTTCGTCACGTGTCCCGGCCAGACCGTGAGAGTCGACGCGGACACCTGCGTCGAACCCCAGCTCGACACCGCGCTCTTCGTGCGCTCGGGCCTCGACCAGATCGACGACCAGACGTGCAACGACGACCAGTCCGACCCGGGCTGCAACAGCCTCAGCTCGCGCATCTCCGTCGTCCTCTCCGGCCCACCCGACGTGCACTGGCTCGTCGTGGAGGGCACGCACGGCGCGGCCGGGCCGTACACCTTGACCTACACGATCGTCGACCAGTAGCGGCAGCTTTGGATCTCGCCGGGGCGATCCACTATGCTGGAGGCCGCGTGGCCGAGCTCCCTCTCCGTTACCCGCCGCCCGGCACCCTCCTGCTCGGGAAGTACCTCGTCGATTCTCTGATCGGCGAAGGCGGGATGGGCGCGGTCATCAAGTGCCGGCACCTCGACCTCGACGAGTTCGTCGCGATCAAGTGTCTGCTGCCCGAGATGATGGCGCGCGCGGACATCGTCGCGCGCTTCCTGCGCGAGGCGAAGGCGGCGGTGAAGCTCAAGGGCGAGCACGTCGCGCGCGTCCTCGATGTCGGTCGGCTCGAGGGTCAGATCCCGTACATCGTCATGGAGTACCTCGACGGCGCGGACCTGGGCGCGATCGTCAAGCACTACGGCGCGCAGGACCCGGCCGTCGCGACGGACCTGATGCTGCAGGCGTGCGAGGCGATCGCCGAGGCGCACTCGCTCGGCATCATCCATCGCGACATCAAGGCCTCGAACTTCTTCGTCACGCAGCCGCCGAACCATCCCCCGGTGCTCAAGGTCCTCGACTTCGGGATCGCGACGGCGCCGGAAGGCACGAGCGATCTCACGAGCACGCAGTCGGTCATCGGCACGCCGGCGTACATGGCGCCCGAGCAGATGCGTTCGTCGCGGACCGCCGACGCGCGCAGCGACATCTGGTCGATGGGCGTCGTGATGTACGAGCTCCTCGAAGGCCGGCGGCCCTTCTTGTCGGAGGTCTACTCGGAGCTCTGCCTCAAGGTCGGCATGGATCCGCCCGAGCCGATGGTCGCCCCGCACGTGCCGGAGGGCCTGCGCGCCGTCGTGCGGCGGTGCCTCGAGAAGCCGGTCGAGCAGCGCTACCAGTCGGCGGCCGAGCTCGCGTTCGATCTGATGCCGTACGCGACCGATGGCGTCGCGGCGCGCGCGCTCGTCGAGCAGTGCGCGCGGCTCCTCGGCCGACGCAGCGTGAAGGGGGGAGGTCACG
>JANXOM010000311.1 GCA_025353585.1 Deltaproteobacteria bacterium | reverse complement strand
CGGCGAAGTTCGAGGCCGCCTACGTCGCCGCGGGTCAGACCGTCACCGACGACGAGAAGCAGGCCGAGGGCCTCGGCGTCGACGCCACGCCGACCATCTTCTTCAACGATCGCAAGTACGACGGCCCGCTCGGCCTCAAGTACCTCGAGGCGTGGGTCGAGGAAGAGATCGCGGTGACTCGATGAGGCTTGCCGAGGGGCCGGGCCGCCCAGGCCCCGTTGAATCGCTGACCGACCTCGGGCGTCAGACCGCCATGCGCAGCAGCCTGCTTGCCGTCGCCGTGGTCCTTGCCATGGCCGCTCCCGCGGCCGCCGATGTGCTGAAGGTAGGCGATCGGCTCGCCGAGCTCGACGTCGCCACCGACGCCGGGGGTAAGGCTTTCAAGCTCAAGACCCTCAAGGGCAAGTGGGTCCTCGTCACGGTCGGCGCCGAGTGGTGCGACGCCTGCAAGAAGGAGCTGCCCACCTGGGACAAGCTCGCCCCGGAGTTCGCGGGCAAGGTGACGTTCGTCGCGCTGAACCTCAACGACAAGATCGATGACGGCAAGCGCTTCAACGCGAAGCTCAAGCTGAAGAACATGACCCTCGCGTACATGCCCGAGGCCAAGTCCGCGGTCTCCGCGTCGTACGGCTCCGATACGATGCCCACGACGTTCATCGCCGATCCGCAGGGCGTCATCCGGCTCGTCCGCGATGGCTTCGAGAAGGAAGACACGGATGGCGAGCTGAAGAAGATGCGCGACGCGCTGACGAAGCTGACCTCGAAGTAACGACCCGGCCGCGCCGGTCTACGGCGTCTTCGCCGGGCGCGGCGGCTTGGGCTTGCCGGCCTCGGCGAGGTGCTTGTCGAACATCGCCGTCAGGTGCGCCCAGTGCGCGGCTGGTTTCGGGCGGGCCGCCATCCGTCTCCCCGTCGCGCTGGCGAGCTCGTACTCCGCCGTCGCCCCGGCGATGTCACCGGCGCGCTCGAGCGCCTGGCCGAGGTCGTCATGACCCTCGGCGGAGTCGCTGGCGAACGTCTCGTTGGCCGGGTGCGCGGCGAGCGTCACGTCCGCAACCTCCAGCGCGGCGCGCAGCTCCTCGATGTGATGCGGCCGATCCGCGATCGCCTCGTACGTGTTCGCGAGCTCGTAGTGGCTGTAGAACAGATCGCGGCGCCACTCGGCGCGCGTCGGATCCTCCGCCACCATCCGCTCGCGGAGCGCGAGACCGGTCTTGTACGACGCGATCGCCTCCGCGTACCGCCCGAGGGCCACGTGCACGTCGCCGATCTTGTTGTCGGAGACCGACTCACCGCGCAACGCATCGAGGTTCGTCGGATCGCGGCTCATCTGCGCGCTCCAGATCTCCCGCGCGGCCATGAACTCGACCAGCGCGCGCGCGTAGAGCTTCTCGTCGAACAGCGCCGTCCCGACCTTCTCGCGCAGCACCGCGACGCTCTCCTGCATGTCGACGTTGGACGGATCCACCGCGGCCGCGCGCTGCGCGAACCCGATCCCGGCGCGGAACTCGACGAGCGCCTGGGGCAACTTGTGTTGTTCTCGCAGCACCGTCCCGATCTCGTCGTGGCTCGTTCCGATGTCGGAGAGCCAGCGCGGATCTTTGGGATCGCGCGCGTTGAGCTTTTCGCCGATCGCGAGCCCGGTGCGGTACTCGGCGAGCGCGCCGGCCGGGTCGTGCTCGGCGTCGAGGAGGAGCCGGCCGAGCTTCGCGTGCACGAGCAACAGGTCCTTCGGGCCCGTGAGCGAGTCATCCATCTGCGCGCGCTTCTCGGCGACCGGCAGCGCCGCCCGAAACTCGACGAGCGCCTTCTCGAGCTCGCCCTGGGTGATGAGCGCGTCGCCGAGAGCGGTCCGCAACATGACGACGAGGTGCGTCGTGAGCGGCGACGGCGCCGGTCGTTCGAAGAGCCGCTGGGCGCGCACCAGGAGCGCCCGATACGCGGCCTCCGCCTCGGGAAAATCGCCTTGCATGATCTGGACGTCCGCACGCCGGCGCCCGAGATCGAGCGCGGTCTCCTCGTAGGTCGTGACCTCCGGGTTGCTCGCGGCGAGCTTGTCGATGAGCGCGGTC
This sequence comes from Deltaproteobacteria bacterium, assembly GCA_025353585.1. Taxonomy (GTDB): domain Bacteria; phylum Myxococcota_A; class Polyangia; order Haliangiales; family Haliangiaceae; genus JABFXX01. The sequence goes on along the minus strand of JANXOM010000311.1, from coordinate 11,124 downwards.
GCGCTCTGGAGCTCCACGCTCGCGTCGGCGAGCTTCCCGCGCGCGGCCAGCACGTCTCCGACGCCGCCCCGCGATCGCGGCGAGCTCGACCTCGCGTCCCGTGCCGGTGGCGTGCGCGTCGTAGTACGCCGAGGCGCGCCGCGCGACCGTGTCGAGCAGGTCGAGCTTACCGGCCGCCTTGAGGCGGTCGCGCAGATCGACCAGCATGAACTGCATCAGATCCTCGCTGTCCTTCCGCCGAGCCTCGGCGACCACGCGCTGGGCCTCGGCGACCGTGCGCTGGGCCTGAGCATCCGCGCGCTGCTCCTCCGCGTCGCGCTGCGCCACCACGATCCGCTGGATCGCCACCACGGCGACGGCGACGGCCACCGTCAGCGCGGCGGCGGTCGCTACCAGCGCCGTCCGGTGACGCCGGACCCATCGCCGGAGGAGCTGCGGGAGCGTGTAGCGATGCGCGCCGACCAGCTGGCCGGTCTGGAACCGCCGGAGATCCTCGGCCAGCGCCCGGGCCGTGGGGTACCGATCGGCCGCGGTCCGCGCCATCGCGCGTTCGACGATCGCGGCGAGCTCGGTCGGCAGATCCGGCACGAGCTCGCGCACCGGCGTCGGCGGACCCGCGAACACCGCCGCGAGCAGACCCATGTTGCTCTCCGCGACGTACGGCGCGCGGCCCGAGAGCACGTGATAGAGGATCGCGCCGATCGCGTAGACATCCGCGCGCTCGTCGACCATCTGGCCATTCGCCTGCTCGGGCGGCATGTACGCCGGCGTCCCGAGCACCTCGCCGAGCGTGGTCTCGCCGCCGGTGCTCGACGAGGCCATGCCGGGCGTCGCCGTCACCGCGCGGGCGAGGTCGAGCGAGTCCGCGAGGTTCTCCCCGGGGGCGTCGGTGGCGGCGAGATCTTTCGCGATGCCCCAGTCGATGACGACCGTCTCGCCGAACTCGCCGACGACGATGTTGCGCGGCTTGAGGTCGCGGTGGATGACGCGCTGGCCGTGGGCGTAGGCCATCGCGTCGGCGACGGCGAGGAGGTTCGGCACCAGCGCGAGCCGCTCGGCCGGCGTGGTCGCGGCGGCGATGACCTCGTCGAGCGACCGGCCGGCGACGAACGGCATCGCGTAGAACGGCTCGCGCGACGGCCACAGGCCCGCCTCGTGGATGCTGATGATGGACGGATGTTGCAGGCGCGCGGTGACGCGGGCCTCGCGCTCGAAGCGCGGCGGGACGCGACCACCCTCGTCGAGGACCTCCTTGATCGCGACCTCGCGACCGAGCCGGCGGTCGCGCGCGATCCGGATCCGCCCCATCCCGCCGCGCGCGATCTCGCGCAGCATCACGTAGTGCGCCGGATCGACCGGCGTGAGCGTGGCGTAGTCCGACGCGTCGACGGACACGGACGGCTCGGTCTCCGGCCGGGGCAGGGCGCCCGGCATCGGCAGCGTATCGTCGCTCGAGTCGGTCAACGGCCCGACCTTACTTCGCGACCGCCGCGAGCGCCGCCGCGAACTTCTCGACGAGCTTGGGCCACTCGGGCCCCGCGTTCGGGCGCGCGACCATGTGACGCGCGAGCGCGAGCGCGGCCGTGTACTCGCCGCGCGCGGACTCCAGCTCGCCGCGGGCGCGCAGCTCGTCGCCGAGCTCGGCGCGTGTCTCGGCGAGGTCATCGGCGAACTTCTCGCTCGTCGGGTGCGCGTCCGCGGTGCCCTGGGCGATCGCGATGGCGGCCCGCAGCTCGGCGATGGTCTGCGGCCGATCCTTCGTCTTGCGGTACGCGCCGGCGAGCTCGTAGTGGCTGTAGAACAGATCGCGCCGCCACTCCGAGCTCGTCGGGTCCTTCGCGATCATGCGCTCGCGGATCGCGATCGCGGCGTTATAGGAGCTGAGCGCGGCGGCCGGGTTCGCGAGCGCGAGCTGCACGTCGCCGAGCTTGTTCAGCATGATCGACTGGCCCCGCAGGTTCTCGAGGTTCGACGGATCCTGCGCGGTGGCCGTCGCCCAGATCGCCTCCGCGGCCGTGAACGGCTCGAGCGCGCCCGCGAGGTCGTGCTTCTCGTACAGCGCGGCGCCGAGCTTCTCGATGGCCACGGCGCGGGATACGAACATCTCCATGTTCGACGGATCGATCGCGGCCGCCCGGTCCGATAGCGCGATCGCGGCGCGGTACTCCGGCAGCGAGGCGTCGAGGTCGTCGTGGTCCTTGAGGAACGTCCCGATCTCCTCGTGGCTGATCGCGAGATCTTGAAGCCGGCGCGGGTTCTTCGGCTCCACCCCGGCCAGGCGCTCGCCGATCGCGAGGGCGGTGCGCAGCTCGGCGAGGGACCCGACCGTGTCATGGACCGCGAGATCGAGGAGCCGGCCGTACCGCGCGTGCGTGTTCAGCAGCTCCTTGTCCGCCGGGATCGAGTGGTCGGTCGTGGCCCGGCGCTTCGCCATCTCCAGCGCGGTGCTCTCCTCGCGGAGCGCGGCCTCGAGCTCGCCCTGCGCCTCGAGCACGGCGGCCGCGCGGCCATGCGCCTCGATGACGTCGTGCAGCGCGTCCGGCGCCGTCGGGTGCGAGGCGAGCAGCTTCTCGGCGCGCGCGAGCACGGTGCGGTACGTGGCGACGGCGGCGGGGCGGTCGCCCTGAAGCCCTTGCGCGTCGCCGACCTGGAGCGCGGCGTCGAGCGCGTGCTGCTCGTACCGGTCGTTCTCGGGCGCCTTCGCCGCGAGGGCGTCGAGGCTCGCTCGGGCCTTCACGAATTCGGCGAGCGCGCCGGGCAGGTCGGCGCGCGCCGCCATCACCTTGCCGACGCCGATGCGCGCGATCGCGGCGAGGTAGACATCCTCGTCGGAGCCCGTGTCGCCGCGGGCGTCGTAGTAGGCGGCGGCGCGGCGGGCGACGGCGTCGAGGAGGTCGAGCTTGCCCACCGGCTGCAGCTTCGCCTGCAGGTCGACGAGCATGAACTGCATCAGCTCCTCGGCGTCCTTCTGGTGCGCGAGGGCCGCGGTCCGGTCGTCCTGGGCGCGCGCCTCGGCCGCGACGACCTTGCGGATCGCGAAGATGCCGATGCCGATCACCGCGACCACGGCGAGCGCGATCGCGGCGATGGCCGTGCGGTGCTTGCGGAGCCGCCGGCCGAGCAGCTGGCGCAGCGAGTAGCGGTGCGCGCCCACGAGCTGTCCGGTCTGGAACCGCCGCAGATCTTCGGCCAGGTCGCGCGCCGTCGCGTAGCGGGCGGCCGGATCGCGAGCCATCGCGCGCTGAGCGATCGCCGCGAGCTCGCTCGGCGCATCGGGCACGAGCTCGCGCATCGGCGTCGGGGTATCGAGATGCACGGCCGTGAGCAGCTCGGCCTCGCTGGCGGCGACGAACGGCGGGCGCCCGGTGATCACGTGGTAGAGCAGGGCGCCGATCGCGTAGACGTCGGCGCGCTCGTCGACGGGCTTGCCCTGCGCTTGCTCCGGCGGCATGTACGCGGGCGTGCCGAGGACCTCGCCGATCACCGTGTCGCCCTGCGCCGAGCTCGACCGGCTCGCGGGATCGAACGCGGGCTCGGTGGCGGCGCGCGCGTCGAGCGGCGGGCGCGCCGGATCGGACACGTTACCGTCACCGGCGGCGTCGAGGTCCTTGGCGAGGCCCCAGTCGATGACCACCGTCTCGCCGAACTCGCCGACGACGATGTTCCGCGGCTTGAGATCGCGATGCACCACGTGCCGGTCGTGGGCGTAGGCCATCGCGTCGGCGACGGCGAGGATGTTCGGCAGCAGCGCGATCCGCTCGGCGTACGAGCGCGCGATCTTGATCGCCTCGTCCAGCGACTTGCCGGTGACGAGGCGCATCGCGTAGAAGGGCTCGCCCGACGGCCACACGCCCGCCTCGTGGACGCTGATGATCGACGGGTGCTGCAGCCGCGCGGTGATGCGCGCCTCGCGCTCGAAGCGCCGCGCGATCGGGCCCGTGTGCACGAGCATCTCCTTGAGCGCGACCTCGCGGCCGAGCCGGCGGTCGCGCGCGACCATGATGCGGCCCATGCCGCCGCGGGCGATCTCGTGCTCGATGACGTAGTGCGCGGGGTCGACGACCGTCAGCGCCGGGTAGTTCGCGCTCGGCGGCGGAAGCGATGGCCGCGACGGCCGGATTCGCGGCCCGGAGGTCTCGCCGATGCCGGGCGCGGGCGTCATCGGGAGCGACGACGCGACGAGCGTGTCGTCATGCGCGGTCGCCTCCGCGGGAGGCGCGGCCGCGACGGTATCGTCCCTCGAGTCCCGCAGGCCTCGGAGGATATCACTCGCGCTTCCAGATCTCCCGGCGCGATGGGGCCCCCGGTGCGCGCGCGCACGGCGTGAACCCGACGGGGGCGGCGGGATCGGCGAGCACGACCTCGAGCCCGGCTGCCGTGCACGACGTGACGTGGATCGGCGCGCGCATCTCGCACGCATCGCCGCCGCGCGTGTAACGCCGCAGGACGTCTCCTGCGAGGCCGGCGCCGCTCCCCGCGCGGAGGTCGAGCACCCGCGGCGCCACGACGACGCCGGGCGGCGCGATGACGTCCGCGGCATCGGGGAACAGCGGGTACGCCTCGAGCGTCGCCGGGCGCGGGCGGTTGTCGAGGAGCATCCAGCGCGCGCCGGCGGGTGCGATCCACACGCCGTGGAGGTCGTCGCCACAGCTCGTCGGCCCGGCCGGCGCGGTGCAGGCGGCCCCGCCGAGGATCACGCCGAGGATCACGCCGAGCGCGGCGCGGGTCACTGGCCTTGCAGCTTGAGCTGCTCGGCCTGGTCGTGCGCGCGGAGCGCGTCGATGATGTCCTCGATCGCGCCGTCCATCACCGTCGGGAGGTTGTGTTTCGTCAGGCCGATCCGATGATCGGTGACGCGGTCCTGCGGGAAGTTGTACGTGCGGATCTTCTCGCTGCGATCGCCGCTGCCGACCTGATCCTTGCGCGACGCGGCCTCCGCCGCGGCCTGCTTCGCCTTCTCGGCCTCGAGGATGCGCGACGCGAGGACCTTCATCGCCTTCGCGCGGTTCTTGATCTGCGAGCGCTCGTCCTGGCACGCGACGATCGTCCCCGTCGGCAGGTGCGTGATGCGCACCGCGGAGTCCGTCGTGTTGACGTGCTGGCCGCCGGCGCCGGAGCTGCGGTACGTGTCGATCTTGAGGTCCTTGGTGTCGATCTTGATGTCGACCTCGTCGGCCTCCGGGAGCACCGCCACCGTGGCGGCGGACGTGTGGATGCGGCCCTGCGTCTCGGTCTGCGGCACGCGCTGCACGCGGTGCACGCCGGACTCGAACTTGAGGCGCGAGAACACGTCCTTGCCGTCGACGAGCACGATGACTTCCTTGAAGCCGCCGCTCTGGCCCTCGGAGAGCGACATGACGTCCATCTTCCAGCCCATGCGCTCCGCGTAGCGCGTGTACATCCGGTAGAGGTCGCCGGCGAACAGCGCCGCCTCGTCACCGCCGGTGCCGGCGCGGATCTCGATGATCGTGTTCTTCGCGTCGTCCGGGTTCTTCGGCAGCAGCAGGATCTTGATCGCCTGCTCGCTCGGCTCGAGCTGGGCCTCGAGCTCCTTGGCCTCGTCCCGGGCGAGCTCGCGCAGCTCGGGGTCGGTCTCGACCTCGACCATCTTGCGCGCGGCCGCCAAGTTGCTGCGCAGCTTGTCGTACGCCGTCCACGCGTTGACCAGCGGCTCGAGGTCGCTGTGCTCGCGCGACAGCTTCATGAACTCGGCGCGCCGGTTGATGACCTCGGCCGTGCCGAGGAGCGCGGAGACCTCGTCGCGGCGACGCGAGAGCCCGATCATCTTGTCGCGGAAGTTTTGGGATTCGAACATGGTCGCTGCTCGGCGAGCTAGGCCCGTGCCGGGTCGCGGCCACCTTACGTCGTCTGTCGCTCGCTGCCCAGCCTGCTGGTCGTCACGCTCGCATGCGGAGCGAATGACGCCCGGCCCGGTCGATCGCACGCGCGCGGCGATCGCCAGTACCCGCGAGCTCCTCGACGAGAACCTCGGGCAGACATCGCGTGCGCGGCAGGCCTGCGTTCGCGCGCCGCTCCTGGGTGCGAACCGCGCCGGAAAAGAAGAATCGGCGAGCGTGGCAGCGGTGGATGCCGCGTTCGCCGATCGCCAGTACGGCGCCTAGGATCTGGCGACGCTGCTGGTCGCGAAAGCCGCGCCCCTGCGTAGAGCAGAGCGCGCGCGCTGAGCTACTTGGTCTCGGGCGTCGGGGTCGTCGCGGCCGCCGTCTTGGCGTACCGCTTGTTGAACCGGTCGATCCGTCCGGCCGTGTCCATCAGCTTCTGCTTGCCCGTGTAGAACGGGTGGCAAGCAGCGCAGATGTCGATGCCGTGGTCGCCTTTGGTGGAGAACGTTTCGTGTACCGCACCGCACGCACACGAAATTTTCGCCGGGTGGTAGTGGGGGTGGCCGATTGTGTCCTTCATGGGCCGCTATCTATAGATACGGGCCGGCCTGAATGCAACCAGGGAGGACGGCTAGGACGCGCGGGCGGTCCCGCCGAGGCGGGCGGGGGCCTTGTCCGGGTACATCGGGAGGAGCTCCCGACCGACGCGGAGATCGTGAACATTCCGATACTTGGCCGCCAGATCGAGGCTGACGTAGACCTTGTTGGCGTCGATCAAGCCAAAACTCGTCGAGACGACGATCTGCTCGTCTCCGACGCATTCGTAGCCCTCCGGAATGACGTCGTGGCCGTAGATGACCATGGTCCCGGCCGTCGCCTTGAGGAACCGCCGCGCCTCCGCCGTGGTCGCGGAGCGGGCCCACAGGACCTTGCCCACGACCGGCGTGTCGAGCACGTCCAGCGGGCTCGCGAACTCGCGGCAGCTCAGGTCCGCGGCCTCGAGGTCGGCGACCGAGTCGATCTGCGCGGCCGGGGCGCCGTGGATGAACACCGCGCCGCACTTGGAGACGGCGGCGAGCGAGAACGTGTGGATGATGCCGCGCATCCGCGCCGTCGCGGCCGGGCCGAGGATGTGCTCGAGGAGGGCGACCTCGTCGGCGGCGAACTTCGCCGTGTGGGGGCCGCCGATGTGCCCGTGCTCGTGGTTCCCGAGCAGCGCGTGGACCTTGCCGGGATAGCGCGCGGCGAGCTCGGAGAAGGCGATCATGACCTCGCCCGAGGCGTCGCGATAGAACTCACCGAGGAAGTCTGGCCAGTCCTCGGGGTCGATGTGCGGCCCGTGGATGAGGTCGCCGGTGAACAGAGCGTACGCCTCGCCGTGCTGGTCGTGGAGCGCCTGCTCGAAGAGCTCGACGAACCGCAGGTAATCGCGCATGCAGCCCTGCAGATCCGTGCACACGAGGAGCCGACCGCGGTCGGGTAGACGCAGCACGCGAGCCATCGCATCTCCACGCTAGCACGGTGGCTACTTGCCCGTGACCACGGTACCGACCGCAACCGCGGATCCGTACGCCGCGCCTACATCGTAGCGATCCACGGTCGGACCCGCCGGCGCTGGCCTGGCGCAGGTAGACGGACCACGGAACCGCGAGCACCCCCAGCCATCCCCGAGCTCACACCCCGCGACGATTCACGACCCCTACGGCGGCCGCAGTAGCCACGCGCTCGGTGCGTCCGGCAACAGGACCGGCAGGACGCGCCGCGCCTGCGCGATCGCGGCGACATCGAGCGGGCGCTCCGGCGACGGCGCGGCGTACCAGCGGCGCGCGATGGCGAGCGGCGGCGCGGCCCCTCGCGAGTCCGGGTGCTCGCCGGAGCAGCCCCCGTACCACATGAGCTGCGGCACGTCGGGCGCGATGATCGTGCACGGCCGGCCCGCGGCATCGGCCCGGATCGCCGCCGCGTCGGCGCTCATCTCGGCGAGGATCGCGGACGTGTGGCGCTTGAAGAACGGCTGCGCGCCAGCGACGACGAGCGCGCTGGCCGCGACGAGCCCGGCCGCGACCCGCACCACGCAGCCGGCATGAACGCGATGCACGGCGAGGGCGCGCGCGATCCCGTCGACTCCGAGACAGACGAGCAGGGCGAGCGCGAAGAAGACGTAGCGCGGCTCGCCGTGCGCGATGAGCCCGATCGTGAGGATCTGGCCGATGGCGATCGCACCGAGGAACCACGCGGCGCGGCGCGCGGGCGGCGGTCGCACGAGCGCCGCGAGCCCGGCGAGCAAGGCCGGCGGGAGCAGCGCGCCGTAGCGGATGAACGGATTGCCGAGAAGAAAGCTGTGGAGGCCGTCACCCGTCGCGGGCGGGCTCGCGACCTTGCGCGAGAGCACGAGGATCCCGAGGACCGAGCCCGTGATCGCGTGCGAGGCGTACGCGAACGGCGCCAGCGCCAGGCCGAGCGCGGCGAGCATGCCGAGCATCGGCGCGGGCCGCGCACGCACGACCGGCGACCACGCGACGAGCGCGGCGGCCACGATCAGCGCGATCACGGGGGCGCTGCCGTACCGGAAGTAGAACGCCGCCGCGAGCAACGGCCCCGCCCCGATCAGCCGGGCGCGCGGACCCGTCGCGCGCTCGAGCTCGCCTACGAGCAGGGTCACCGCGAGGAGCAAGCAGGTCGCCGATGGCAGATCGCCGAGGAGCTCGGCGCCCGCGCGCACGAACGGGTGCGCACCCACGACGAGCGCGGCGGCCCACGCGCCGACCCACGGACCGAACACGCGCTTGCCGAGCGCGGCGACGGCGAGCACGAAGCCGATGCCGAGCGCCGTGCTCGCGAGCCGCAGCGCGAGGTCGCTGCCGCCGAGGGCAACGCCGAGGTGAGCGAGCGCCACGATGCCGCGCGGGCGATAGAGCCAGTCGACGTCCGTCCCGCGGGCGAGCAGCGCGTAGGACGCCTCGTCGTGCGTGAGCGGCGACCCGAACACGAGCCCGAGCCCGACCGCGACGCACCACGCGCCGAGGGCGAGGCCGAGCAATCGCCGGGGCGTCATCGCGCGCGGCTCGCGAGCTACGGGTGCTCGAGGCCGAGGAGCTCTTGCGCTTCGGGATCGGGCGGGCGACATACGACGCGGTCCACGGTCGCCATCTTCGCGTGGATGACGTCGCAGACCGGCGTGAACGACGCCTTCTGGAACGCCCGCAGCGAGGCCTGGTTGTGGGCGGAGATCAGCGCCCACGAGCGGTACGCGTCCGTCGCGCGCAGCTCCTTCGCGAGGTGCTCCAGCATCACGGGCGCGACGGCGCGACCACGCGCGGCGGGCGCCACGAACACGCTGTGGATGTACGCGTCGTACTTCGAGAGCTGGAGCACGCGGCCGAGCTCGGGCGCCTCGATCGGGCCGCGCGCGGTCCACGCGAGCCCCGCGGGCCGGATGCCGAGCGACGCGAGCACGGCGTGATCGCCCCGGCGCCAGTAGACGCGCGCGGTGGCCTCGTCGAGCGCCAGCTGCTCGTTGAGATCGGCGCGCTGGCCGCCGTCGAGCTTGTCGTAGTCCGCTTCGGTGAACGACGCGATGACGAGCCCGGTCGGCGCCTCGATGCCGCGCGTCCACAGCTGGCCGCGATAGAGGTGATAGCGGTCGTACTGCGCCACGTTCGCGGCCGCGCTGCGGATCTTGGTCCACGCCGCGCGGGCCTGCGCGGCGGCGACCGACGGCGTCTCGCGGGCGCGGCGGGCGCGGCGGGCGACGTTCGACACCGTGCGCCCGACGGACGCGGTCGCCGAGTGACCCCAGACGCGGACGGCGAGCGCGGGCTGGCGCGAGATCGGGAGCGGCGGCAGCTCGTAGTCCCCGGCGCCGGTCACGACGTCGAGGGCGATGCAGCCGCGCGCGCGGGCGGCGAGCGCCTCGGCGTGGAGCAGGCGCGCGGAGCCATGTGGTGAGGCCTGCGGGTCGACGGCGAGGGCGAGCACGACGGCGCGGTCGACGTCGTCGACGATCAGCGCGGCCGCGCAGGCCTCGCCGCTGGCGTCCTCGAGGCGCGCGAGCCGGACCACGCCGAGCTTGCCGAGCGTGAGCGCGACATCCTCGAGGAGCGCGGTGGCCTCGGGGTCGGCGATCGGGGAGGGCTCGTCGCGCTCCGCCCACTCGAGGCGTGAGAGGCGACGCAGCGCGGACATGCCCTTGCGCAGCGCCACGACGTCATCGCCGAACGTGGTGACGAGGCCGGCGCCGTCGGGCGCCTCGGTCGGCGCCATGGCGAGCGCGATGCGGCTCGCGCCCCCGGCGGACGGCGCGCTCTCGACGGTGAAGCCGGCGGGCTGCAGGCGCTGCACGAGGAAAGCGCGCACGCGCGACGGATCGGCGAGCGGCTCGAGCTCGATCAAGTCCCAGCTCGCCGCGTCGTCGACGAGCGCGCGGGCGAGCGCCGCTCCGGCGCGCTCTTCCCAGCCGATGCGCGCGAGAATGTCGAGAGCCGGCGGGCGCGGTCCGGCATCCCCGATCAGGCGCAGCTCGCGCGTGTCGAGCAGCGCGACCTTGACGGTTCGGCGGTACAGCGGCGCGAGAAACACGAGGTCGCCGGGGGCGACGTCGGCCTCGGCCTCGACCGCGCGGCCGACGAGGACGTGCAGCTCGGCGCCCAGCGCGTTGTGGTACGCGAGCCACCAGGGGATGAGCCAGTCGGGGCCGCGGAACAGCCCGCCGCCGGTGCCGGCCGGGGCCGACGACAGCGCGCGCCAGTCCGCCTCGATCGCATGTAGGCTCGCGAGATCCCGAACAACACTGACCTCGATCGCCATGCGCCGCGCGACCGTACCACGCGCGGCCGATCCTCCCAGCTCATCGGTCAGCGCGTTGCCATCGGCAACGCTCGTGGCCCCCTGCGTTGCAAACGTGGTCACCGGCGAGTGCAAACTGACTTCCATGCGCCCGGTCGTGCATTGGCAGTGCCGACGCGCCTCGTGCGCGGCGTATGCCTCGAAGGCGGGGCGATCTCCCACGCCGTCACGATGCTGACGAGGACGCCGGTCGGCCGCTCGTCGAAGAGCGCGCGGATCGTCGCTTCGCCGGCGTACAAGCCGGTCGGCTCCGCCGCCGGCGCCGGTACGGAGGAGATCGCCCGCGAGGACGCGAGCTCACAGGGTCGCTCAAAATGAGGTGACAACGAAGATCGGTCATGCGATCGATCTCCGTGATCGCACCCGCGCGCCCTGCTGGGTTCCGCCGCCGCAGTCCGACGCCAAAGGATCCGCGCCCGCGATTTCGCGCGTCACG
>JANXOM010000104.1 GCA_025353585.1 Deltaproteobacteria bacterium | reverse complement strand
TGGAGCCGGAACCCGAGCTGCAGCCGCAGCCGGAACCGAAGCCGGAGCTGGAGCTGGAGCCGGAACCCGAGCTGCAGACGCAGCCGCAGCCGGAGCCGGAACCGCAGCCGCAGCCGCAGCCGCAGCCGCAGCCGCAGCCGGAACCGGAACCGGAGCCGGAGCCGGAGCCGGAGCCGCAGCCGCAACCGGAGTCGCAGCCGATGCCGGAGCCGCAACCGGAGTCGCAGCCGATGCCGCAGCCGCAGCCGCAGCCGCAGCCTCCTCGGTTAACGGGCGCGCGATCGCGACCACCGGTGCCGCCCCGATCACCTCCGCCGGCGCGGCCGGCTCGCGAGCGGCGAGGACCGCCTCGTGCTGCGTCAGCGCCGCCTGGATCTCCGGCTCGATGGCGTGCACGCGGGTGGACGGGCCGCTGCACAGCGCCTCACCGCCGCCGACCTCGCGCACGTCCGCGCCGCTCGTTGCCCGCACGCGCCCGTGCGCAACGGACACGCACGAGCCATCGCTCGTCACCTCGACCGCGAACAGCGTGCCGACGATCTCCACCGTCATGCCAGGCGCGACGACCCGCAGCGAGCGGCCGGGGCCGCCCGTGAACTCGGCGAGCAACCGGCCGCTGCGCAGGCGAACCGTGGTCGCATCGGAGGGAACGCCGACGACGTCGACCGCGGCGGGCCCGACGAGCGTGGCGCGCGTGTGCGGCCCGAGCGGCGTCGCGAGCGTCGTGTGGGGCGGCGCGCTCAGGCTCGCCACGGCCTCACCTCCCGGATCGTCCCCGCGCGCCAAGCTGAACGCGACGGCGGCCGCGCCGAGGACGCCCGCGGCGAGCGCGAGCAAGAGGCCCCACCGCCGCCCGGACGACCGCGCGGGTGGCTCGGCTCGCAGCCGCCGGTCGAGCTGGGACCAGATGCGCGCGCGCGTGACGTCGTCGAGTCGATCGTCGACGGTCAGCGCGTCGTGCAGCCGCTCGGTGTCGCGCGTCATGGCGCGCTCCCCGGCCGGCCGGGCCGCGCCAGTAGCGCGTCGAGCTCGCGCTGCCCGTGCTGGACGCGCTTCGCCACGGCCTCGGGGCTCGCGTCGACGAGCTCGCCGATCTCCGCGAATGACAGGCCGTCGACCTGCCGGAGCAGCAGCGCGATCCGTTTCTTCGGCTTGATCTGCGCGAGACACGCGAACACGCGCGCGAGCTCCATCCGCGCGTCGACGCGCGACTCGGCCGACGCGGCGGGCGAGCACAGCTCGTCGAACACGCGCTCGTCGACCAGCGTCGCCGGTCGGCTCCGTTGCCGGCGCAGGTGATCGTAGGCCGTGTTGATGGCGATCCGCTGGATCCACGTGCCGAGCGCGGCGTCCCCGCGGAACTGCGCGAGGGTGCGATGCAGCGCCACGAACACGTCCTGTGTCAGGTCCTCGCGCTCCGCGATCGGCCCGAGGATCCGCGTCAGGCGGCGATAGACCCCGTCCACGTGCGCGCGATAGATCGCCTCGAACGCCTCCGGATCGCCGGCTCGCAGCCGCGCCACGCGCTCGAGGTCGGCGTCGACCCGCGCCGCGGGCGCCGCGGGCGTGACGACGACGCTGATCATCGCGAGCGCGGTCACCACGTGACCTCCGCACCGGCGCCGCCCCACGGCGCGACCCACGGCGTCGACAGGGTGACCATCGACCCGACGGTGGACTGGACCGTGTACTGGGTGCGCGTCGCGAACACGTCGATCCCGGCCGCGAGCACGAGGCGCAGGTCCGGCCCGATCGGGATGCGCAGCCGCGCGCTCGCCCCGCCGCCGACCAGCACGGTCCGGTCGCCAGCGCCGTTGCTGACCCAGACCGGGACGAGCACGACGCCCGCGCGCACATCGAGCCGCCCCGCGCGCACGCCAGCGCCGAGCCGGGCCGTGCCGCCGCCGAGGCGCAGGTCGCCGTCGACCAGCTTGCCCGCGCCGAGCGCGGCCGCCACGAGCCAGCGGCCCCGCGCCGCCGCGACGTCGAGCCCGACGGCCGCCATCGGCGCCGACCACGCGGCGGCCGAACCGACCACCGCGAGCTCGACGGACGTCGGAGGGCGGCCCGAACGCCCGCCGCCTCGCGGGTCGAGCCCGGCGGGCCCGGCCTCGTCCGACGCGGCCAGGGGGTCGACCTGGGCGAGATCCGCGATCGCGAGCGCGATCAGCCGCGCGGCGTCGGTCCCGGTCCGCCCGCCGAGGGCGACGGCCCGGATGCGCTCGTCGACCTGCGCGATCACCCCGTCAGCCGACGCGCGGACTCGCACCGACAGCGCCGCGCCGACATCCGCGATGCGCAACCGCAGCGCCGCCGCCACCTCGGCTGCCGTGACGCCAACCCCCGCCGCGACGTCGACGTGGACGGCGCGCTCGGCGCGGGCGGTCGTCGCCGCACACGCGAGGGTCAGGCCGGTCACGGCGCGCAGGAACACGTCTGCCATTGGACGCTCGATCCGGGCCCGGGAGGAAATTTTCCTGCAGGAGCCTGTCCGCGCGTCCGAGTGGACATGCGCTCCATCTCGTTCGCCCTCGTGGTCATGCTGACCGGCTCCGCCTGCAACCTCTACTTCGGCTCCGATCGGACCGGCCGCGGCCACGGTGACGACAGCGCGCCCGACGCCGGCCCCGTGGACGTCGAGGACGGCGGGGCGCCCTACCCCGATGCCGATCTCCGCCCCGACGGCGGCATCGGCGGCAACCCCGACGCGAGCTGCGGCGGTGGCCATGACGGCGGCCCGCCCGCCCGCGACGGCGGCCTCCCCGTCTTCGACGGCGGCGGGCCCGGCTTGGACGGTGGGTGGGGGCCTCGCGTGGACGCCGGTGCGTGCTGCGGCCCGCACTGAGCCGACGGAGCCGGTCCGAGCCTACCGGGATCTACTTCAGCAGCTGCAGCTCGCGCAGGTGCGGGCTGTCCGGGGCGATCGCCCCGAGCTTGCCGATCGCGTCCTCCTGCAGCTTCTTGTCGCCCGTGTCATGGGCGTACTTGCCGACGAAGTACCAGCCATCGACCAGATCCGGATTGTAGGCCACCGCCATCTGGGCGTCGGCGAGGGCGGCCTTCGCGTCCTTCTTTTCGCCGAGGACATCGGCGCGGTAGAGGTACGCCGAGTAGCTCGCCGGGTCCTGGCCGAGCACGATGTCGAGCTGCGTCTTGGCCTCGGGCAGGTTCCGCGCCGTGTACGCGAGGATCGCGAAGCCGTAGTTCGCGCGCGCGCGGCGGCGGGACGTGGCCTTCTCGGCGTCGAGCTGGTCGCTCGCCTTCTTGTACTGAGCGATCGCGTCCTCGGTCTTGCCGGCCGCGAGATCGAGGATCCCGGTGACGATCGCGCCCTCGGGGTGGCCGAGCATGCGGTCGGCGGACAGCGCCGTGACCTTGGCCGCCAGGTCGCCGAGCTTCGGCGGCGTCTTGTCGTCGGACGCGGCGATGTCCGCGTAGACCACGTCGGCGGCGAGCAGGAACGTCTCGGCGTCGCCGCCGCAGCCATCGAGCGCGCGGGTGAGCGCCTGGGCCGCGCCCGCCTGGTCGCCGCGCCGGAACGCGAGCCGGCCACGCTCGCGGTCGAGCTGCCAGCGGACGACGCCCTTGGTCTTGTCGGCGGCGTCGAGGTGCGCGAGCGCACCGGCGTGGTCGCCGACGAGCATCGCCGCGCGGGCCGCCTCGAGGAGCACGGACGGGGGCACCGCGTCGCCGAGCTGCTTGACGAGCGCCTCGAACGAGTCGTAGCCCGCCTTCGGATCGCGATCCTCGATGAGGAGCAGCGCGCTGTCGAGGCGCGCGTCGAGGCTGCCGGCCGACGCTGCCTCGCCGTACGCATCGCGCGCCGCGCGCAGGTCCCCGGCGTCGCGATAGACGCGCGCGAGCTCCAGCTTCGCGCGGACCACGGCCGGCGTCAGCGGACCCGCGGTCACGCGCAGGAGCAGCGCCTTAGCCTTGTCGCGCTCCGCCGGATCACCGGTGGCGCGGAGCACCGACGCGTAGGCCGTCGTGAGCGCGATGCTCGCGACGGCGTCCTTGCCGAGGAAGCGGCCGTCGATCGTGCGGTGCGCGTCGTCGAGCTTGCCCGCGGCGAGGTCGAGCGCCACGCGGCCGAGCATCGCCGCCTCGAGCTTGCGCTCGCGCTTGAGCGCCAGGTCGTAGTCGGTGCGCGCGCCGTCGGCATCGCCGGACGCGGCCTTCGCATCGCCGCGCGCGACGAGCCCGATGGGCAGCGTGGTGACCTCGCCAGACTTTGCGAGGGCGGCGAGCGCCTCGTCGGGCTTCCCGAGCGCGGTCTGGGCCTGCGCGAGCTGGATGCGCATGAGGCGGCTGTTCGGGAGGTGGTCGAGCATCTTGGGCGCCGCGACGCCGACGTGCGCGTTGTCTTCCAGGAGGAGGAACATGGCGAGGATGCCCTCGACGACGCGCTGGTCATCGAGGCCCAGCGCGCTGGCGGCCTTCGCGGCGGCGAGCGCGCCCGGGACATCGCCGCGAGCGAGCTGCACGCGCGCGAGCGCGAGGTCCGCGAGCGCGATCTGCTCGGGCGAGACGCCGCGGGTCTGCTCGGCGAGCGGCTTGCCGCCCTCGGTGACAACCGCGTCGAGAGAGCGGCGCAGGTCATCGCCGAGCTTGTCGTTCGGGACGACGCGGCCGCTCTTCGCGGAGAGCTCGGCGCGCTCGATCAGCGCCGCCGGGTTGTCGGGGCTCGCGGCCAGCGCCTTGTCCGTGGCGGCGAGGGCCTCGTCCCAGTTGTTCGCCTCGCCGAACGCGTGCGCGAGGCCGACGGCGTAGAGGGCGCGAGGCTCGCCTTCGGCCGCGGCTTTGAGGTGCGCGAGCGAGCCGCTCGCATCACCGCCGAGGAGCTGCGCGCGACCGGCGACGTACAACGCCCCCGGATCGGCAGGGGCCGCGGCGAGCGCGGCGTCCGCGGCCGTCTTCGCCGCCTTCGGATCATCGCTGGCGAGCGCGAGGTACGCGGCGGCGAGCTGGCCCTCGAGGCCGCCCTCGCCCTTGAGCGCATCGACAGCGACCTTGGCGTCGGCGAGCCCGTCACCGAGCTCGAACGCGATCTCGGCGCGCGCGCGCGCGAGGGCCGCGCGGTTGTCAGCGGTGTTCGCGGCGGAGACGATGCCGGCGAGGCCATCGCGCGCCGCGGCCCAGCCCGCCCAGGTGTCCTGCTTCGCGAGGGACGTCGCGCGCGTCCGCGCGGAGTCGATCTGGTTGCCGAGGCGCATCGCGCGGATCTGGAAGCCGGCGAACACGCCGCCGCCGATCACGGCGCCGCCCAGCACGACCCACAGAAAGATCTTCAGCTTGCTGCGCGTCCGGCGCATCCCGGTCTTCATCGCGCGCGGCTCGGGGGGCGGCGCGGACGCGGGGGCCGGCTCCGGGGCACGGCCCGGCGGGACCATCGTGCCGCTCGCGCGCGCATCCACGCTCGCCGCGAGCGCGGCCAGGGCCGGATCCACGCCGCCCTCGGGCGTCCCGTTCGGGCCCGTCGCGACGACGGTCGACTGCGCCCACGGGATCGACGCCGAGACCGCCTGCGGCGCCGGCTGGAACATCGAGTCGACCGCGTCGGCCGAGCGCAGCTGCGCCGGCGTGAGCGCCATCGTGGGCAACGCGGCCGCGACGTGGCTCGGCGAGGGCGCCGACGGCTGGAACATCTGCGGCCCCTGCGGCGGCATCGGCTGCGCGGGCGGGAACGGCGCGTACTGCGGCGGTGGCGGCTGCGACGCCTGCGGCGGCATCGGCATCATCTGCTGCGGCATCATCGTCGGGGCGCGCGGCGACGCCGTGGGGACCTGCGGCGACGCGACGACCGGCGTCACCTGCATGACGTGCGGGGTCCCCGCGATCGCCTGCGCCAGCGACGGCGGGTACGAGTCGAGCGGACCGGAGCTCATGCCGACCGCCGAGCGCACGGCGGAGCGACCGCGCATCTCCACCGGCGGCGGCGTCTCGTCGTCCTCGATGAGATCGTCGGCGTCGAGCTCCACGCCGCTGTCGCGCCGCGGCGGCTGCCCGGCCGTTTGCACCGAGCCGCGCGGCAGGTCGAACCCACCGCGGCCGCTCATGCTCGGCGGTGGCGAGAGCGCCCCGAGCTCGTCCTCGTCGAGCTCGACGCCCTCCATCTCCGGATCGACCTCGACGGTGCCGGACTTGTCGCCGACCGCGAGCGCCTTCTTGCTCGGCACCGCCGCGCGCATCCGCGCCGACTTGAGCGCCGGCTTCGTGAAGCTCTCCGACGCGCCCTCCTCCTCGCCCTGGTGCCCGACGTACCCCTTCGTCGCCGTGTCGCGCACGAAGCCGACGGCCGGGTGGCTCGTGCTGCCGGTCGGCGATCGCGTCCCGCGCTCCGCCTCCGCGATCAGCTGCGAGACCTGCGGGTCGCTCGGGTTCGCGGCGCGCGCCTTGTGGAGGCTCTCGAGCGCCGCGTGCGGATCGCCCTTGCGCAGCAGCGCCTCGCCCTTGAGCACGAGGGCGGCGACGGCCGTGTGGTCGAGCTCGATCGCGACGCGCATCTCGGCGAGCACCTCGTCGAAGCGCTTGAGCGCGAGCAGCGCCTGGCCGAGCACGATGCGGCCCTCGACCGTCGTCGGCCGGCCGAGCAGCCCCAGGCGGCAGACCTTGACGGCCTCCTGATACTGCCCTTGCGCGACGAGCGCCTGGCCGCGATTGACGAAGTCGCTCTGCACCTACGCGGGGAATATTACCGCGACTCGGGCGGGGGCGGTACGCCTCGAGTTTCGCGGACATGAGCGACGGGCTCGGGCAGGCCCGGCATCTCGTGCCCGCGCAGCCGCTCCTCGTCCACGAGCATCCAGTCCCGGCCCTTCTTCTCCCAGGTCTCGACCGCGGAGGTCTCGCGCAGGATCTGCTCGGACTCGAGGTACCAGGAGATCTTCACCTGGGCGCGCGCCGCGTCGCGGCCCCTCGGATCGATGCGCACGATCTCGAACTCGGTGACCTTGAGATCCTTCGAGCGCTCGTCCCACTCGTCCACGCGCTCGGAGCGCTGCTTGACCGGGATGCGCAGGGCGGCGGTCTCGAAGCGCTCCCAGCGGACGTTGTCGTTGTAGATGCGGACCGCCTCCCCGACGGTGTCCTGCGGACGCTGGGACGCGCCGCATGCGGAGAGGACCGAAGCCGCGAGCCCGAACGCTATTGCCATGCGAGTCATGCTGTTTCTCCTTGCGGCGCGCGCTTCCGGCGCACGGCCTTGATCGCATCCAGATCGCGCGCTCCGAGCTCGCGCGTCGCTACGAGGACCACGACGAACACGCCGACGACGACCGCGGCCTCGACGAGCGTCATCAGCTTGCCGTGCAGCGGCAAGAAGTGGCCGACCGCCATCGCGACGACCGTGGCCACCGCGACGCGCACGACGGAGACGACCGGCAGGAACGCGCCGAACTGGCGGACCAGGACCGCGCCGCAGACGAGCGCGCCGACGAGCATCGAGCCGCCCGTGACGCCGGCGGCGATAGCGAGGACGTTGTCGCCGCCGGCCGCCAGCGAGAGGGCGATGTAGTTGCCGATGATGGCCACGACGAGCGTCGCGCCGGCGACGAGGATCGCCACGCGCGCGCGGCCGGCGCCGTTCAAGATCGAGCCGGTCACGGCGATCAGCGCGAACGCGACGTTGCCGAGCGCGAGGAACGGCAGGGCGAGGCGGCCGTGCTCGACGAAGTCGGGCGCGTAGACGAGGCCGAGGACGTCGGCCGGGTTCGCGGCCATGACGACGGCGATCGCGGCGGCGGCGACGAGCGTGTAGCGGAGCGTGATGCGGATGTACTTGCGCGTGACCTCGGGGTCACCGTCGAACGTCGAGCGCGCGACGAGCGGGAACACGACGAAGGTGGCGGCGGAGACGATCTGGTAGGAGAGGCGCGCGAGGTTCTGGACCGCCGCGTAGTAGGCGACCTGGACGTCGGCGAGCTTGCTGACCTCTGCGTGGTACCCGCTGGCGGGGCCGGCCCACGGCAGGACGTGGGTGAGCGCGGCCTGGAGGTCGGGGGCGTGGGCGGCATAGTGCTCGGCCATGAGGCGCTTGAGCAGGAACGCGTCGACGAACATGAGCAGGTTGAAGAGGACGAGGTAGACCGCCACGCCGCTGAAGAAGCGGACGAGCGGCGCCACCGAGAGCTTCGGGCCGAGCTTGCCGTCGCGGGCCGGCATGCCGACCCAGACGACGGCGAGCAGCAGGATGAACACGACCGCGGCGACCCAGCCGCCGATGACCCCGATGACGCCCGTCCCCGCGATGGCCATGCCGAGCAGGAGCGCGGCGCGCACGAAGGCGAAGAGGACGCTGAGGCCCGCTTGCTTGTGGAAGTCGTGCAGGCCGTTCGCCGTGCCGACGAAGACCGCATAGAACGAGTAGCCGGCGACGATGAGGCCAGCGAGCGCGAGCGGCGCCGTCAACGAGCTGTCGTGGAGGAGCCACGCGAGCAGCGGCGCGGCGGCCATGAAGACGAGCGCGATGCCGAGCCCGAGCACGAGCTGCATGCGGAGCGCGGCGCTCTGGACGTCGCGCGCCTTGCCCGGCTCGGCGGCGGTGAACTTCGAGACGGTGTTGATGGTGCCGGCGACGGTGACGTTGTTGACCCAGGACGCGATGTTGCTGATGAGGCTGTACGAGCCGAAGGTCGCGGTCGGCAGGATCGCGGGCAGGCCGAACTGGATGATGAGGCCCGCGAAGATGAACAGGACGTTGCCGCCCGCCAGGTACAGGGCGCCCCGCCCCGCCCGGCCGCTGGGGCTCGGGCTCGGCACCTTTGCCACCGGCTCGTCGGGAACAGCGGTCACCTCTGCCGGGTAACACGCGGGCCGCCGAGGGGGCAACTAACGCGCTTCTGTAGGTGCTTATGGAAGTCAGTGCTGGCCGAGGTGCCGCGCGAAGACCGGCATCTCGCACGCGACGTACTCGTCGCAGCTGGCCTTCGCGAGGCAGGACCCGGTCTCCGTGCGGTCCGCCGCCGTGATCGTCGTGGCCATGTGCGCGCACGCGGCGCCGATGTTCGCGTCCTGCGAGTCGGTGGCCCATTCGGCGTTTGCGGCCGCGATGACGCCGGCGCGATCATCGTGCACGGCGGCCGCGATCCCCGCCGGCGCGTCGAGCCCGGCGCGCGTATCGACCAGGGCCGGGATCCACTGCGCGGTGCAGGTGCGAGCGCGCGTCATCGCCTGGACGCAGACGTCCGGCGCCGCGGACGCCGGCTGGGCGGTCGGCGCGCTCGAGCTGCTGGGGGCGGCGTCCGAGACGGCGCACGCGGACACGGCGAGGGAGAGCAGGACAACCGAGAGCGAGGCGGCGGAGGCGAGACGTGCGGACATGGGGATTTCCTTGGTGCAGGGCGTTGAGGGAGACGCGAGGACAGTGAAAATTACGGGGTCGCCGGCATGCGACGCACGCCGACCGCGACGAGGATCCAGGCGATCGAGGCGAGCGAGCCGCCCAGGACGACCGGCGCGACCGACTCGCCGAAGCCCCCGATGAGGTACGGCACGGGCGCCTTGAGCCACTCGTCGTTGTCGACGATGGCGTGGCAGACGGTGATGAAGTTGCCGGCCGTACCGGCCACCGCGGCGAGCACCATCGCCCACGTCAGCGCGCGGACGAGCGCGAGGAGCCGCGGGTCGGCGGCGAAGGCGAACCGCCCGGCCGCGACCAGCTGAACGCCGCCGAGGATGACGAGCAGGATCATCGTGAACCCGCCGGAGCGCATGAAGTCGACCATCGAGAGGCAGAACGCGGCTCGCGGTGGCGCGTGACAAGAAAACCGTCGTGCGGGGATGAACCGCCAAGCCGCCCCAGGCGCCAAGCCCGACGCCAGGGCCGAGGTCGCTCGCCCACTCTCTGCCTTGGTGTCTGGCGTACCGTCTGGCCTGGCGTCCGCGGCGCATTGGCGGTGCGTCCGGCAAGCATTTTCTCGCGTCACGCCCGCGCCCGTGGTGCGTTGTGCTCGCGTGGACGCGGACGAGTACGCCTGGGTGGACGGCCTGCGGGCCGGCGCGCCCGCCGCGTTCGACGCCGTCTTCGGGGCGTATCGCCGCCGCGTGTTCGGCTACCTCGTGCGCATGACGCGCCGCCGCGACGTGGCCGAGGATCTCCTCCAGGAGACGTTCCTGCGCCTCGCGCAGCACGGCCGGACGTTGACGGCCGAGACGCGGCTCGCGGCGTGGCTGTTCACGGTCGCGCATCGGCTCGTCGTGTCGTGGGGGCGCGCCCAGGCCGTGCGTGCCGCCCTCGCCGGCGATCTGCCGGCCCGCGAGCCCGCCGACCCCGCGGCCCGCTCGCCCGCCGACGCGCTCGCCGATTCGCAGGCGCAGGCCGCGCTCGAGCGCGCGCTCGCCGCCCTGCCCGATGCCTACCGCGAGGTCGCGCTGCTGGTCGGCGTCGAGGGCTTGCCGCCCGCCGAGGTCGCGCTCATCCTTGGCCAGCGCCCCGACGCGATCCGCCAGCGCCTCGCGCGCGCCCGCACCATGCTCGCCGCCTCGCTCGGCGAGCACGCCCCCGACCGCTGGAGGTCCACATGAGCCCGACGCCCGACGACGATCTGGAAGAGCTCAGCGGCCAGCTGCGCGCGCTGGACATCGATCCGGCGCGCGCCGCGGCCATCTCGGCGGCCGGCCGGCGCGACGTCACGCGCGGCCGCTCGGCGCGCCGGTTCCTCGAGCCGGTGCTCGTCGGGCTGCTGCTCGGCAGCTTCCTGGCCTGGGCGTGCTGGAAGGTCTTCTTCTAGAACACGAAGCCGTGGCCCGGGTTGGCGCCGGTGCCCGCCGTCACGTGGCACGCGCTGCAGTCCGTCAGCGGCGGGCCCTCGAAGCCCCAGCCGTCCGCGCTCGGCGCGGCGCCATCGGCCTCCTGGAACCAGTACCAGCTGGCCGAGCCGGCTGACGGCTCGCTGCGGCGCATCACCGTGAAGCCGCGCTGCGCGCCGCTGCCCGCGTAGAGCTCGGTGACCCACGCGCTGTCCACGGGCCAGTCCGCGGCCGCCTCGGCGCCGAGCGCGACCGGGTTCTTGCACGTGCGGATCGTGCCGTGCGGTGACAGCCCCGCGGTCGCGTGCGGCGCGGCCTCGCACATCCAGCCGCCGGCCTCGTAGAACCCAGCGGCGAGCCACCGCTGCAGCACGTCGGCGCCGAACACGGGGGGCACGACGGCCGGATCGTCGTCGAGATCGGCGGGCGCGCAGGCGGCGAGAGCCAGCGCGGTGCACGCGGCGAAGACGCGCCTAGCGCCGGACCGCACGCCAGCTCCCCGTGGTGTGGCAGTCCTCGCAGGCGAGCTTGCCGAGGTGATCTTGCGTGCGCGGACGATCGAACGCGTGGCACGTCAGGCACTCGCTGCGGACGCCGAGCCACCGCTCGTTGCGATGGCAGTCGGTGCAGCGCGCCGTGCGATGGCGACCGGTGAGCGGATAACCCGTCACGTCGTGATCGAAGCGGATGATCCGCCAGCGGTCAGGGCGGTGGCAGTCGCTGCACTCGACCTGCAGGCCGCCGCGGTGCGGGTCGCCATGGCACGTGCGGCACGCGGGGTTCACCGCTGGCCGCTTGCTCGCGTCGTGGCAGCGCAGGCACGCGAGCTCGCGGTGGCGGAGCTCGAGCGGGAAGTCGGTCTTGTCGTGATCGAACGCGGGCACGGGCTTGAAGCCGGCCGTCGAGTGGCAGCGCGTGCAGTCGGAGCCGAACTGGCGACCGTGCGGCGGCGCGTGGCACGTCAGGCAGGCGCGTGGCTGGGGCAACGCCTGGAGGCGCTTGCCGTCGGCGCCATGGCAGGCGACGCAGCCGAGACGGACGTGCCCGCGATCGATCGCGAAGCCGGTGCGCGCGTGATCGAACGCCGGGACCGGCTTCCACGCCTCCTCGGTGTGGCACGCCTCGCACTTGTCGCCGGCCCGGCCGGCGTGGCGCGTGTCGGCGTGGCAGGCGACGCACGCGGTCGGCGTCCCGGCGTACGCGCCCGCGGCGTGGCAGGCGATGCACGGCGTGTTCATGTGCGCGCCGAGGAGCGGGTAGCCGAAGTCAGCGTGGAGGACGGGAGTGATCGTGGAGGGGACCCAGTGGTTCGGGATGTGGCAATCGGTGCACTGGAAGCGAGGGGAGACCTTGTGGTGGGGCGTGGGAGGCGCTGGCTCCGCCGCCGGAGCGGGAGCGCCGGGCCCCGGCACCGGATCGTCGGCGCGCGCGATGAGGGAGGACGCGAGGCAGAGGACGAGCGCCAGGGGCGGCAGCCAGCGGAGCCGGGAGTTGCGGTTCACCGGGACCAGCCGATCTGGGCCAGGACGCGAAGGCCCTCGCCGTGGAGGTCGAGCTCGGCGTCGACGCCGCCGAAGTAGCCTCTGGTGTGGGCGAAGGCGTCGATGAACGCGTAGGAGCGAGCCTCGAGCGTGTAGGGCGCGCGCTGATCGTCGTCGCCCGGCGTCAGGGACACTTCGTCGCCGAGGGCGGCGACGGCCGCGGCGCCGAGCGTGAGCTCGGTGACAGGGGTCTTGCGGGCCACGGACGCGCGATAGAGCAGAGACCGCTCGCGAACGAAGCCCGGGGCCGTGGTGCCGGTGTGCTCGAGGTCCGCGCCGATCATGAGCGCCGCCTCGAGGACGCCGATGCGCAGGACGCCGCTGACCTGGCCGCGCTGCTCGCGCGAGTGGTCGGTGCGCACGCGGGCGCGGTAGCGCGCGTCGAGGCGGAGCTCGGGGATCGGCCGATAGCGCGCGCGCAGCGTGGCCTCGCCGAACGAGCCGGTCAGCGGGGCGAGCGCGGCGGCCGCCATCGGATCGCCGGCCCCGCGCGCGTCGAGGCTCGCGTGAAGGATCGCGGCGGTGGCGGAGAGGCGCAGGCGGCCGGTGGTGCCGTCGACGAGCGCGAACGCCTCCTGCGAGCCGAAGTAGATCTTGTCGAGCGTCGGATCGTCGCCGAGGTGCGAGGGATCGGTCGGGTACGTGATCAGGTAACGATTGCCGACGTCGCCGCCCGCGCTCGCGAAGACGTGCTCGGACAGCTGCGAGACGACCTCTGCGTCGACGTACTGCTCCGGCTGGCGGATCGACCGCACCGTCGAGCCCGGCGCGCCGTCGGCCGTGCCGCCGAGATCGATGTCCACCCGGTCGTACGTGTACGTGTACGCGAGCTCGGCCTGCGTGGTCTGGCCGCGCGCGACCACGGAGGCGCCGACGAGGGGCAACGGGTGCGGGGAGCTCGACAGGAGCGTGTCGGTGCGGCTGCTCGTGAACGCGCGCGACCCGGCGTACACGCCCGCCTCGACGAGATCCGTGCGCAGCGCCACGCCCGCGCCGTCGACGATCAGCCAGAAGCCGCCGGGCGCGCGGAAGCGGCCGGCGCGGAGCGTGAGGTGCGCGATGCCGCGCTCGGTGTACCCGAGCTCCTGGAGCTCGCGGCGCGGCTCGTCGCCGATGAGCGACTCGCGCTCGACCCAGTCCGCGACGACCGACCGCGCGCCGTCGTCCGAGCGCCAGTCGAGCCGCGCGGAGACCGCGAGGTCGGCGACGTCGGTGGCGCGGCCGTCGGGCGTCGTCGCGACGTAGGTGTCGACGGCCACGATGGCGCGGGTATCGGCGTGGGCCGCCCGCGGCGCGAGCGCGAGGCACGCCGCGACGGATGCGGCGACCGCGACCCCCGTCTCGTCCAGCCCACGCAGCACGACGGACCGACACTACCCGATGCGCCACCGATTCAGGGCGTCGCGGCGGGCTTCGTGATCATCAGGTGTTTGTGGTTCGCCTTGTCGAGGTAGCCGAACCGGAACGGCATCGGCTGCTTCGTCGCGTGCCACAGCTTGCGGGACGCGAAGTCCTCCTTGCGGCCCTCCACCTTGTCGATGATCGGAGCGTCGAAGGTCCCGAACGCCTCTTGCTGCATGCCCACGGCGAGGTTCGGCGGGATGCCCGTGGAGTCCGACACCATCCACACGAGGTGGTCGAGCAGGTATTGCCGGATCGTGGAGAAGTCGGCGAGCCAGAGAAGGTAGCTCGCGCCCTTCACGCAGACCGAGACCTTGCCCTTGGCTTCGAGGTGGCGGAGCACCTCGGGGTGCGCCTCGAGGTTGTCGTTCGCGAGGTTCCACCCGATGTGGCGGTGCACCCGCTCGATCGCGGGCGTCTCGCCGACCTTGCGGTAGCGGACCTCCACATTCGCGAACGCCTGCGCGAACGCGGGCGACTTCCAGTTGCCGCGGAGCGACTTGCCGTTCTTCGGGTCGGCGTCGAGCTCGGCCTGATCGAGGTAGTGGATGGCGCCGTTGTCGGCGAGGACGAAGTAGCGGACGCTCGTCGGCTCGTAGCCGCCGGTGGCCAGGCCGAGGAGGTGCGACGAGAGCTGCGCGGGGATCGCGTTGCGCTGCGCCGCGGAGAGGTTGATCGACGAGTTCGAGCCGACCCAGATGAGCGCGCCGATCTCCACGCGAAACGCGTGCAGGCTCTTCTCGAGATCGGCGGGCGAGAGCTCGGTCAGGTGGCGCGGATCGCCGGCGAGCTCGAGGGACATCGTGGTGATCTCGGTGGCGGCGGGGAACGCGACGAGCGCGGACACGACGTCGCCGCCGCCGAACGGATAGACGACCGTGGTCGGGAGGCCGGTCGGCTCGTGGGCGACGAACCAGGCGCGCGCGGTCTCGAAGTATTCGGCGCGGAACTTGTCCATGTAGGGCTCGAGCGCGGCGCAGTGGGCGTCGACGATCTTCTGGACCTTGGCCGCGCGGGCGGGGTCGCCGTGGGCCATGGCGTCGGGGAGCGGGCCGTCGCCGCCGCAGGCCACGACGCGGAAGAGGAGGCGAGCGTCGGAGATGAAGTCGACGCCGCCGGGGGCCGCCGCGACGGAGCCGCGGTTGCCGCTACCGCTACCGCTACCGCTACCGCTACCGCTACCGCTACCGCTACCGGCGGCCGCTACCGTAACCGCGGCGGCATCCGCCACCGGGACCGCCGCCGCGTCTGCCACTGCGGCCGCCACCGCCACCGGCGTCGGCGGATCGCTCGGCGCCGCCTGCTCATGACACCCGAAAATCCCGAGCGCGATCGCGCAGACCCAAGCACGGCTCGCCAGCACACCTCAGTTGTACTCCCAAGGCCGGCGGCCGTGTCAGCATCCAACCACGATGACCCGCCTCCCCCTGTTCGCCGTGGCGTCCCTCGCCTTCGCGTTGCATGCGACCCCGGCGCACGCGATCGCGTCGTGCACCGGTGGCCGCGGCTGGGCGATGGCCCCCGGCGCCACCGTCCCGAGTCGCGCGCACCTCGTGTACTTCACGACCGCTGGCGTCCCGGCCGACGTGAAGCTCGCGGCGACCATCGATGGCAAGCCTGTCAAGGCGAAGCTCACGCAGCTGAGGTCGGCGCCGTTCACGTTCCTCGTCGTCGATATCGACAGCCCGGCGCGCGCGGGCAAGCTGACCGTCACGCTGTTCGAGAACACCTCGATCCAGCTCGTCATCGGCGCCGCCGCGATGCCGAAGACCGTGACGGCCACGCCGTCTCACTTTCACAGCGAGACCCGACACACCAGCGGGACCGAGGTTTACGACAGCCTCCTCGTCTCGCTATCCGACACGCCGGCCGTGATGGCCCACGTCAGGGTTCGCCGCGACGACAAGGCGCCGTGGTCCGAGCTCGACGTCCCCGTCACGCACGTCGCGAAGGGCAAGGCCTCGTTCGAGCTCGGCCTCCTCGGCTGCGCGAGCAACTACGAGCCCGCGTTGCTCCTCGCCGGCGTGGATCTCGAGGCGAGCGTCACGCTCCTCGACGGCACCGCGCGCCCGCTCTCCGACCTGCCGAAGCACTACACGCTGCCGGCTCTTTGACCCAGGAGCCGCCGGCTGCACCCGAGCCAGCCGTCAGCTCTTCGGCCGGGTGACGACGAGGTGCGCCTGGGCGTCCTTGTCCACGTAGCCGAACCGGAACGGCAGCTTGCGGCGAGGCTGGTTACGCCACATCGCGATGAACGCCTCGTCGGCGCGGTCGCCCTGCGCCTGCTCGAGGAACGCGCCGTCGTAGTTGCCGTACGTCTCCTGCACCATCCCCGCCTTCGCCGCGTACGCCGGCGGGATGCCCGTCGAGTCCGAGAGCATCCACGCGAGGTGGCCGAGCATGTAGTCGCGGATCTGCGAGAAGTCGCCGCGCCACAGCATGTAGCTGCCGCCCTTCGTCAGGATCGTGACCTTGCCCTTGGCCTCGAGGTGGCGGAGGAGCTCGGCGTGCTTGCTCATGTAAGGATCGCCGAGGTTCCACCCGATGTGGCGGTGCACGCGCACGGCCGTCTCGCCGATCTTGCGGTACTCGATCTCGACGTTGCCGAACGCGTCGGAGAACGTCGGCGACTGCCAGTCCCCCTTGAGCTTCTTCGCGCGGCGCTTCGCGTCGGAGTCGGCCGCGTCGAGCTCGGCCTGCTCGAGGTAGTGGATCGCGCCGTGGTCGTCGAGGGTGAAGTAGCGCATGCCGAGCGGCTCGTAGCCGCCCGCGACCAGGCCGAGCATGAACGAGCTGACCTGGGACGGCAGGTCGTTGCGCTGACCGGCGGAGAGATTCTCGCTCGTGTTCGAGCCGACCGAGACGAGGCCACCGATCTCGCTGCGCAGCGCGCCGAGGCTCGCCTCGAGCTTGTCCGGCGTGAGGGTCTCGATGCGGCGCGGATCGCCCGCGAGCTCGAGCGAGATCGTCGTGATCTCCGTGGCGTCCGGAAACGCGACGAGCGCGGAGATCAGATCGCCTCCGCCGAACGGATACACGACGGTCTTCGGCGCGTCCTTCGGCACGACGGCGTCGAACCAGGCGCGTCCCTTGTCGAAGTACGTCGCCTTGAACTTGTCCATGTGCTCGTGGATCACCCGACAGTGGTGATCGACGATCTTGTCGAGCTTCGCCGCGACCTTCGCGTCGGCATGCGAGAGCGCGTCCGGCAGCGCGCCGCCGCCGCACGCGGCGACCTGGTAGAGGAGCTTCGCGTCGGCCCCGAAGTCGACGCCCGGCTTCGCGTCCGCCGCACCGGCGGCCGCGAGCACCAATACAGCAGCCGCGATGTTGCGCATCATCATCCCTCCTTCAACGCGTCCCAGTCCCCGTTCATTCAATCGGCGGACGCGACCGAGCCCTCGTACATCTTGTCGAGGAGCTTGCCGTACTTCTTCTCCACGACC
Source organism: Deltaproteobacteria bacterium (assembly GCA_025353585.1). Taxonomy (GTDB): domain Bacteria; phylum Myxococcota_A; class Polyangia; order Haliangiales; family Haliangiaceae; genus JABFXX01. The sequence goes on along the minus strand of JANXOM010000104.1, from coordinate 1,387 downwards.
TTGCGCTTCACCTTGAGGCTCGGCGTCAGCTCGCCGTCTTCCACCGAGAGGTCGGTCGGCAGGATCGCGAACTGCTTCACGGTCTCGTACTTCGCGAGCGACTTGTTGACATCGGCGAAGAACGGCTCGAGGAGCTTCTTCGCCTCGGACGATGCGGCGACCTCCTTGTAGGACTTGCCCGCGAGGCTCGACGTCTTCGCCCAGCGCATGACCGCCTCCTCGTCGAGGGTGATGAGCGCCGTGACGAAGTTGCGCTTGTCGCCGTGGACGATGACCTGGGAGATGTACGGGCAGGTCGCCTTCAGCTTGCCCTCGATGTGCTGGGGCGCGATGTACTTGCCGCCCGACGTCTTGATCAGGTCCTTCTTGCGATCGGTGATCCGCAGGAAGCCCTTCGGGTCGACCTCGCCGATGTCGCCGGTGCGCAGGAAGCCGTCGGGCGTGAAGGCCTCGGCGGTCGCCTCGGCGAGGTTGTGATAGCCCTGCATGACGCCGGGGCCCTTGACGAGGATCTCGCCGTCCTCGGGCGCGATCTTGACCTGCGTGCCGGGGAGCGGCTCGCCGACCGTGCCGAACATGAACTTGGTCGGGCGGTTGATGAAGCCGGCCGCCGACGTCTCGGTGAGGCCGTAGCCCTCGAGGATCAGGATCCCGCACGCGTGGAAGAACTCGGCGATCTCGCGCGACAGCGGCGCGGAGCCCGAAACGAAGAACCGTACGCGGCCGCCGAAGGTCGCCTTGATCTTGTCGAACACGAGCTTGTCGGCGACGCGCTGCTGCGCGTCCAGCAGGAACCCCGGCGCGTGCCCGGCCTGCTTCGCCCGCGAGGTCTGCTTGCCGACGTGGAGCGCGAGCTCGAACACCTTTTGCTCGACCTTGCTGCCCTTCTTCGACTTCTCGATGATGCGGTTGTAGACCTTCTCGAAGATCCGCGGGACGGCGGCCATGATCGTGGGCCGCACGACGGCGAGGTTCTCGACGAGCTTCGGGATGCGCCCGTCGACCGCCGTCACCGAGCCCGACGCGATGTGGCCGCACATCAGCACCTTGCCGAAGGAGTGCGACATCGGGAGCCAGAGGTACTGCACGTCATCGCGCGTCCACAGGCGCATCGCCTCGATCGCGTCGCACTCGTACGCCCAGTTCTCGTGGGTCAGCCGGACGCCTTTCGGCTTGCCCGTCGTGCCCGAGGTGTAAATGAGAGTGGCGAGCTGGTCGCCGGTGATGGCGGCGATCGCGTCCTCGACGCAGCGCGGCTCCGCGGCCAGGTGCGCGGCGCCGGCGGCCTCGAGCTCGGCGAGCGTCATGACCCAGCCGGCCAGCGCAGGATCCGGCGTCTCGGGGACCCCGCCGTCGATCGAACCGCGCTGCCCGCCGGCAGCGCTGC
>JANXOM010000102.1 GCA_025353585.1 Deltaproteobacteria bacterium | reverse complement strand
GTCACCCAGTGCCGGCAAGATGTGCTTTTCGAGGGCGTCCGCGTAGGTCCTTGCGGTCGATGAGTCGAGCTTTAACGTCTTCGACTTCATCCACGATTGCGCGAATTCCCCAACGCGAACCTTCTTGGTTAGCTCGGGCGGGTTTTTGGTCTCGTTGATCAAGAGGTCGCGCTGCTGCGCGGCCTCGTGGGCGGTCACCCCTTCGAGGATCCGATCGATCTCCTTGTTCTTGCCCGTACGAGGGTCGACCACCTTCGCGCGGATCCAATACTTCGCCTGGTCGAGACGGAACACGCCCGGATAGCGTGTCGTTTCCTTGTTCTTCACGAGGAAGAGCGTTTCTAGTGTCTCCGGTCCCAAGGCAGGGCCGAGCGTAGCGCGCGGCGCGTGCGGCTGCGAACCGATCGAGCTCCGCTCGATGGAAAAGATGGGATCCCTTCGGCCCTGCGCCCATCGGCGTCAGCTCGCCGCGCGCGATCGCCGTCCGGATTCCAGACGCGGTACGGAAGCGGAGGTAGCGCGCGGCCTCAGCCGTCGTCAGGAGGGTGTCCTCGACGAGATCGTCGCCGCGCTGCGGCGACAATCGTGCGAGCGGCGCCCGCACGGGCTTTGGGGGCTCCGAATTGTCGCAGCACTGCTGCGACAATTGGCCTGCCGTCGGACGCGCGTCCACCGACACGGCTACGCGGCCTCGGAGCGCACCGCCGGTGGCGCCGCCGTGAACGCATCGCGGTGCTCGATCAACTTCCAAGCCTCGAGATGCGGGCGCACATCGACCGGAACGAACACGCGACTGCGATCGCGCTCCCACAGCTCGAAGTGCAGCGACTTGAACGCGCCGGGCTCGCGCGCGCCGACGTAGCCGATCGTGTCGCCGGCGCGGACGTACTGCGCGCGCGGGCGGTAGAGGTCGGTGCGGATCGCGACGACGGACTGGAGGTTCGCATAGTGCGACGCCCAGCCGTTGCCGTGGTTGATGATGATCCCGAAGCCGTGGCCGAGCCGACCGGCGAACGTGATCTCGCCGCCGTCGATCGCGAGCGCGGGCGTCATCGGGGGCAGGAGGTGGGTCGCGGTCCCGTTCGGCGAGCCGATCGGGCAGCTCTCGATCGCGTCGGTCGGTTCGAAGCGCGGGTACGCGAGCTCGACGCCGCGCAGCTCGGCGCAGCGTGCGTCCGACACGACCGGCGCGCGGCCGTTGATCGCCGCGAGCGGCCACACGCGCTCGGCGACCTCGGAGATCCGAATCGGCGGCCGGCGAACCTTCACGAACTTCGGCGGGTTGAGCGCGAGCGCGATGTCATCCATGGCTCACCTCCTCGTGCCGCCGACCGCGGAAAAGGAGCACCGCACCGAGCACACCGGCGCCGATCAAGATCGGCACGCCGGCGCCCGAGAGTAGGCCCTTCCCGGCGGCGTTGACGACCTTGCCTGCGGCCTGCGCGGTATCGGCGAGCACCTCGACGCCCTTGCTCGCGACGGTGCTGAGCGTATCGGGCAGGTGCACGACGCTGTCCTTGATCGACTCCTTCGCGAGGTCCCACTTGCTCGGAGCCTCGTCAGCGACCGCGACGTGAATCGCCGTGGAGGAGAGCGCGCGCCAGAAGGCGTTGTTCTTCGCATAGGCTGCGTTGGGATCCGCGGCGTGACGCGCGAGCTGATCCACGTCCGCGGTCGCCGCACGCCAGATCTTGGTGACGTAGTCCGTCCCCATGATGTCCTTCACGTCACCGAGCTGCTTCGTCCAGTAGTCGGCGAGTGCGACAACATCGGCGTTGGTCGTGCGCGGGATCGTGCGCTCGACGCCGGCCATCCCAGCGTCGGGCTTCATCTGGTCGGAGCCGCGCAGGTCGCGGAGGTACTTGAACTCGGCGTTGTACAGGTCGTCGTACGTCTGGATGCCGTCAAAGTGCTTGAACGGACCGTCGTCGTCGGGACCGACGTTGCGCGGCTCGGCGACCTCGCTCGTCTCGATGATCGAGAACAGCGCCATCCACGCGCGCGTCGCGGGCGGACGGAGCGCGAGGTTGTCGAGGTAGACCGCGACCGCTTCGAGCGTCGCCCAGAACGCACGGTTGTTGACGTAGGTCTCGTGGAGGTCCGCGAGCGCGTCGCGCTGGATGTCCGCGAGCGTCGCGCGCCAGCGGCGCACGACCTTGGGCGCGGCGTTGGCGCGGATCGCCGGGGTGAGCGTCGCGGCGATCGCGGCCACCTGCTCGCCTGTCGTGCGCGGCCAGCGGGTTCCGTCGGGCAGCTCGATCGCGCCACGGTCAGCGAACGCGCGGTGGCGAAGCTCGAGGTATCCGTCGAGCCAGGTCGAGATGGTCATCACGGCTTCCTCGCATTCTGGCTGGCGCGCTTGGGCAGCTGCTTCGTCGACGGACGCGGCAAGGCGGCCGGGACGCGGAGACCGCGCGTTGCGGGCGCAGCCGGGAGCGCCGGCTCCGCATCGCGCTGCGCGGCGATGGTCGTGAGCCGCCCGATCATCAGATCGATGATCTGGTCGACCGAGACGCGCGAGGTTGGCGCCGGCATGGTCATCCCGGGAAGCACGATCGGCCTCCCGGGCTCGGTATCGAGAGCCGCGACGATCGTGCGACACGCTTGGACGCCGGTCGCTTTCTGCTCGGTGCTCGCGTCGGTGGCGACGGCCACGCGGATCGCTTCGATGAGCTCTTGCATGGGGAATCCTTTCAGAACGGAACGGTTTCGTCGGTCGCCACGTCGGGCTGGCCGATCTGGTTGTCGCGGGGCCGGAGCCGCGCGATGGTGCGCATCTCTTCGTCGAGTGCGGCACCGGGAGAGGTGAGGCGCACCGCGACTTCGACGTCGGCGCGCGGATACGTCAGACCAGGATCGGCGCCTTCGCCGTACTGGCCTTTCCAGAAGCCCTTCCACCTGCGCCACATTTGAAAGTGACGCGTGAGGGTGTCGTACAAGCGCCCCGCCGACGAGCCGACGTAGAGACACTCGTTCGTCTCGGCGTCGCGGATGATGTAGACGCCGGCCTTGCCCTTCAGCGCGCGCACCCACTCGGGGTACGGCTCGCCGCGATCGCCGAGCGCGCGATACGCCGAGGTCGTGCCGTTACGCGCATTGCGCGCGACTTGCGGAGCCCCCGACGGCGACCACGGCGAGGTAACGCGCGTCCAGGTCGCGAGGTAGGGCGCCGGATCGACGGCACCCGATCGCTTGCCACCGCTCCACAGCTCGAAGTGCAGGTGCTTGAGGTGCTCCCCGTCGGTCGGGCTCGCTCCGATCGTGCCGAGCGGCTGGCCCGCACGAACGAGCTCGCCGCGCTTCACCGCGAGCGCAGAGAGGTGCGTGTAGTACGTCGCCCAGCCGACCGGGTGCTGGATGATCACGCTGTAGCCCATGCCGGTCATGTCGGCGAACGAGACCGTGCCTGTCGAAGCGGCGAGCGCGGAGACTCCATCGGGCATGAAGAACAGCGGCGTGCCGTTCGCGGTCTTCGGCGGGTAGACCGCGATCAGGTCGCGCAGGTCACGACGTCGGAACATGAGGTCCACGCCGAGGTGCTCGCGAGGATCGTCGGGTTTCGTGCCGACATGGAACTCGTTGGAGACCACGACAGGACGATCACCGAGCGTCGGAACGGGCACGGTCCAACCGACGAGCGCAGGCTGAACGGGCGCTTCGCTCGTCGGCGCCGTGCGCGAGCGACGCCACAACAGCACTCCAGCGGCGACCACGCCACCGCCGAGGACGAGGCCGAGTGAACGGTCCCGCATCATCGCGCTCCGCGGCGATTGAGGAGGCGGACGATCTTCGCGGCCAGCTCGTCGGTCTCGTACGGCGAGAGCGCATAGCGCTCATCGCCGAGGTCCACGCGCTCGAGCCGCACGAGCGGCTGGCGATCGCGCGTGATGACCCGCCCGCCGTCGACGGCGTACCGACCCGCGCCGCGAGCGTCGCGCGTACGCTTCGCGACGGGAAGCGGCTCGGCCTTGTCCTCGCGAAACGACTGAGCCGCGCTGGTGAGGATCCAGTAGTTCGGGTCGGTCGCCTTGTTGGCGTCTAGATCCAGCAGCCCCGCCGCGGCAAACCGATCACGGGCGGCGTCCCACATCGTCGGGCGCGACGCCGTGAACCAGCGCGTCGTCTTCGGCCCGCCGACACCTTCGGGGTAGACGACCAGCGTGAAGGTCGTCGAGATGTACGAGTTGCGCGCCGTGCCCGGCAGTGGCTGAGCCCGCAGCGGCATGAACACGCGCGAGTCCGTGACGAGCTTCCAGTAGCCGGCCTGGTTCGGCGCGATCGCGGTCGGATCGATGATGCTCGAGGCAACGAGCTGATCGCGCGCCGCTCGCCAGGTCATCGGCGCATCGGTGTGGAACCAGCTCGTCTTGCGCGAGCCACCGATGCCCTCCGGATAGGTGACAAGCGTGAACGCCGAGAAAGTCTCGGTGCTCGCGTTGCGCGTCGACGCGACGAGCGTGCGCACGTGCGCCGCGACGCCAGCAACTCGGAGCCCGGTCATCAGCGCCGCGTAGATCGACGCAGGCGCATCGGGCGCCACGGTGACAAGCGCGAGCCCGAGGACCTGTGCGCGTCGCACGGCCTCCGCGACCTCGACGAGCTCGCCGTCGATCGAGAGTCCGCTCGAATCGAGCTGGATGACGCACGGGCCACCACTCGCGTTTCGCAACGCTGGCGGCGTGCTCGGCGCGAAGTGCCAGAGCGCCAGGCCACCGGCGAGACCCAACATCAACGGAGTTGCGTTCGACATGGGACCTTTCAGGCGACGAGGGTCATGGGTGGCTGCGCGAGCGCGCGCTCGCGCTGGTAGAGCGCGACGACGCTCTTGCACCACGCGACCTTCGCCGGGTTGGAGAGATGCTTGCTGGCGCCCGCGACACGCGCGTGCGCCGTGACGAGATCGAGCGTGATGTCGACCGCGCCGAGTTGCTCGAGGTAGCGCGCCACGCGCCCGACGCCACCGGCCTCGGAGAAGCCAGCGTTCCAGCCGAACGTGAGCAGCTCGACGAAGCGCGGGTTGCTCCAGTCTGGCTGGAGGTTCGGGGCGCGCGGGTGGTACTTGCGATAGTTCTCGACGATCAGCCGAAGCAGCCAGCAGCCCATCGCGGCGTTGGTCGCCGGGTCGACGAGCTGTTCGCTCTGATAGATCGTGCCGTGCCGGTTGTTGTAGTCGGCCAGCACGACGGGAACGATCTGCATGAGGCCCACGGCGCTGCCGGTCCGAACGCTCGGGCGACCATCGGATTCGCGCTCGACGAGCGCGCGCACGTACGCGAGCGGAATGCTGCCGCGGTAGCGATCGAACACGGCGTCGAAGCGGCGCACGCCGGCCGACGTCGCGAACTTGCCGCTCGAGCTCGGTGGTGGCGTCGGTGCGGGCCGGCTGGGCGCCGTGACGACCGGCGCAGGAGTCGGCGCGACCGCGAGCGGCGGCGGCGATGCAATCGCCCCGTCCATGCGCGCGGGTGTTGCGAGTGTCGGGTCGACCTGCCAGGGCGACGTGATCGGCCCATCGATCGAGGGCGTCGCCATGCTGGGAGCAGGCGTGACCGCGATCGGCGCGGCGACAACGCTCGGAGCAGGCGCGACCGTGATCGGCGCGGCGACAACGGGCGACGGCTCGTCGCCGTAGGGATCGATGGGCTTCATCTCGCCCGACGGGCCCGCGTACGGATCGATGGGGCCTGCCGCGAGCGAGCGTCGCATCGCGGTTGCCGGTGGCGTCTGCGGATGGCTCGTGCGCGTCGCGAGCCATGGCTCGACGATCCACCGACCAGCGGCATAGCCGGCTGCGCCGCCCACGACGAGCGTGAGCACAGCTCCGAGGGTGTTGTCGTCGTTGGACATGAGTTTCTCGATTAGGGGAGGAGGAGAACGGATCGGGGCCTCGGTTCGCGCGAGCGACCAGCGGACCACCTTGGTTTGAGTTTCGTGACTAGGTTCGAGTTCGATCAGGCGTGCTCAGCGCACGCCTCGTTGCGCCATCGCGGCGCTACAGCACGACGATCGTGTCGGTCGGAGGCATGCACGCGTCATCCGCGTCGCCACCGTCCTCGTCGTCGATGACCTCCGCGTCCGCCGGCTGCGCCGTCTTGTAGGACGGCGAGCTTCCGACAAAGATGCGGAGCAATCCCGAAGAGGACGCCGGCGCCTGGCCGGCCTGACCGCCGAGCGTCTTGTAGACCGGCGTCCTGCCGCCGACCAGCGAGCCAAACAAGCCCGCGAGCCCGCTCGACGGCGCGACCGGCGCATACGCAACCGCGTTCGGCGAAGTCGCCGTCTTGTACGCGGGAGAGCTGGAGTTGAAGAGCGCCATGGTCATGCCTCCACTACTTCAGGATGCGAACGAGGAGGCCACCGAGCGTACGAAGCTGCTCGTCGCGCTTCGCGTGCTGCCAGAGCGCACCCTGGTACGTCATCAGGTTGTCGATATCGGTCGAAGCCTCGCCCTGCGCGACCGGCGCCGCGGGAAGCGGCGTGATCGCGGTGAGCAGCTGGATACCGGTATCGATCAGCTCACCCGTCGACATCCCAAAGCGGGACGCGAACGAGTCCTGAGGCGGGTAGTACGGCATGTACTGCGGCGCGAACTGCTGCGGCGCGTACTGCGGCCGATAGCTCGAGCTACCCCCGCCGGTGATCACCGTCGGGCGAGCGCCCGGCGGAACGATCACCGTGCGCGAGCCGCCCGGGCGGCGAGAGCCCGAGACGGGACGGCCCGTACGGTGGTCGACGGTGGCGTTGCGTTCGTCACCCGCAAAAATGACATCGTAGTCCATAGGATTCCTTTCAGTTGCGGCGGCCATGGCCGCTCGCGCGAACCCAGGCTCCGATTCGTTCTCCTCGTTACGCCGCTTCGTCGAGATCGATGACGATCGGCTCTCCTCCGTCGCCCGGCATGGCGTCGCGCACGCCATACCGCCACTCGTCTCGACGAGATCGAGGTCGTTCGCGGCATCGCGGAACATGTCCACGACCATGCCGCCCGTGTTCGCGCTCTGCCGCGGCACGGCGGGAGGCGCGGGCAGCTGCGCCGGGGCCGTCGCGGGCGACGGGTTCGCCTGGCCGTGCGCTTTCAGCGCGCGCTTGTTCATGAGCGCGAGCGCGAACTGCCCGGCGCCCGCGGCGGCGATGCTCGTGCCGACGATCCGCGGCGTGCCGTCGGAGAAGTACGCCGTGGCACCTCCGCCGAGCATCAGCCCGATGCCGACGGCCTCCGGCGAGAGGATCTGCTGGTTGACGACGAGGCCACCGAGCGCGGCACTACCTGCGCCGCCGGCGACCGCAGCGGCGATGGTCTTCCAGTCGGGCGGCGTCGCGCGCGTGATGCTGCGTGCGCGTGCACGCGGCGCCGCCGGTGCCAACCCCGTCGCGGCGTTGCGAGGACGCGAGGGCTTGTTGCGCTTGGGATGATGACGATGCGGTTTCTTCTTCATGGGGATGCTCCTACGGTTGAGACTCCTGGTTCGATCAGGCGGCGTTGCGATAGCCGAAGTGGTGGCCGAGCTCGTGGACGTGGCCGCACTCGTCGCAGAGACGCAGCGGCGGCGGCACGAACGAGCGCGCGGACATCGGCTGCGTCCGCGTGGGCGCACGGACCGGCACGACATCGGTCGGCAGCTCGAGCGCGCCGAAGATCTCGAACGCATCGGCGACATCGAGGTCAAGATCGTCGTCGAAGATCCGCGCGAGCAGGCTCGCCGTGAAGATGACGTCCTCGACCGGCATGTGACGGTCCTTGCCGGCGATCCGCGCGAGCACGAACCGGCGCGTGTTGCGGATGCGCTTGCGCGCCTCCGGCCAGTCACCGACGTCGCGTTCGGCGACGTCGAGCGCCCACGTGGCGAGATCGCGGGCGGCGGCGGCTGCCGGGCCGTAGTCGATATCGCCGTCGAGCCAGGGGGCCTTCGACGCGGCGAGCGCGGAACCGGCCTTCTTCTTTGCGCGACCAGAACGAGTGACAGAACGAGACGCAGACATGAGGACTCCTTCGGCTCGCGAGGCGAGCGCGTGGGGGCCGCGCCGCGAAATGCGGACGGCGGCGAAACTGGTTCTTCGACGCGGAGTGCGCCGACGGAGGGAAGGTCAGAGCTTCTGTGCCAGCCAACGGCCGGCAAGCGCTTGCGGCGTCATCGCGTCGAGTGAACCCGGCATCGGCGACGGCTTGCTGATCGCGCCGAGCGACAGCCCTTCGCGATTCAGCTCCTTCTCGAACGCCGAGAGAATGGGCTGGCTCACCCCGACACTGGCGAGTTGCGACTTGAGCACCTCGACGCCTGCTCCGCCGAGAACCCGTCCACCGACGCGGGTAACCGCGCCGAGCCAGGACTGAACATCCTTGTTGTTCAGCATGCCGAGTGCGAGGGATGCGAGTGGGGCGAAGTTGCGCGTCGACGTGGTCTGGCGCTCCGCCGCGACGCGGTCGATCGCGTCGAGCGCACGCGCCGTGGAGTGAACGACCTTGACCGCGGGCATCCCGTAGCTGCGCGCCTCGCGCTCGGCGAGCGCCAGGACGAGCGCGACGGCCTGGGCGTCTGCAACGCAGATCGGCAGCATGAGCAGCGCCGCGCGCATCGCGCGGTGGCCGCGGTTCACGTGGCGAGCCATGCCGGGTAGCGGCTCGACGCGCGCACGTGCGAGATCCGCGATCCAATCGATCGCCTGCATCGGCGTGAGCACCATCGGCCCGGAGCAGGCGCCGTTGCGGGCGCCGCTCTCCTCATCGTCCTCGGCGTCCAGCTCGGCGAGCGTGGCCTGGTAGCGCGCGAGCGCCTTCTCGTACGTCGCGATCGCGTCGTCGATCGGCTCGCCGTTGACCCAGGTGGTGTGCCCGAGCTCCTTCGCACGGCGCGCACGCCCGAGGTCACCCCGCACGCCCTTGGTCTCGTCGGTTCCGATGAGACGCTGGATGCGTAGGCGCCGCGTCGCGTTGTCGGTCGCCGATGGCACGACGCGTGGCGTGTTGCGCACACCCTTCGGGTCGAGCACGACGGGCTCGCCGTCGCACGTCGGGAAGGTGTGCAGGCCGTTCGGCGTCGAGATCGTGGCGAGGCGCTAGACGTGATCCGGATCGATCAGCTCGGCCGCACCAACGAACCGCGCCGTTCTCTCCACGCTTATGCGCAGCTGCACATAAGTGTCGTTATGTAGAGTTGCCCGTTATGCCGAGCTGAGCCTGAACTCCGTCGGCGAGCGTTCGCGCAGCTGCGCATAATCGCGGGCGTGCTCACGGCGCGATCGTGCGAGCTTCCGCGAGCATCGCCATCAACCGATCCGCGT
>JANXOM010000255.1 GCA_025353585.1 Deltaproteobacteria bacterium | reverse complement strand
CAAGGCATCCACCTCTATGAAGCCATCCCGTACATGGGTGATGAGAAGCTCGCCCCGCTCATGAAAGCGTTCGACCACATCGTTCGCCAGCACGCGATTTTTCGCGCGGTGTTCGGCCTGATTTGAGGGGATGTCTCAGGGAGATCGGAGCCGCTGTGCACGAACTCGAACGCTTGAAAATAACAAGCGCCGCCCCAGACGTCCTCGAAGGCGTCGACCTGCCGGACCGCGAGGTTCGCCGCCTTGCCCCCGCTGACCCGGGCGGAGAGCTCCTTTTGGTACGCGACGAACGCGTCGTACCAGACGACCGTCGGTGCGGGTGATTTGTACTGCTTGAGGAAGACCTTCGTGCCCGTCGGCGCCTGCGCCGCATAGGAGATCGCCATCATCCCCGGCCCGAAGACGTGGGTGATGCGGTACCCGTGAATCTTGTCGCCGATCTTGAGTTTCTTGGCCATGCGGCTGCTCGGCGCTCTGCGTGCGGCGAGGCTAAGAGCGCCACGGTCTCGGCCGAGCGCGAGACGCTGGCGGCGAGCTGCTGGAGCGTCGTCTTGAAGTTCACCGGATCGGACGTGAACTTCTCGAGTGCCTGCTGCGGAGTCAAACCGTCGAATTCCACCACCTCCCATTCGGACTTGTCGATCTGGCTCAACCGATCGTAGCCCTCGAAGTTGGGAGCGAAGAGGCTGAGGATGATGCGGTTGGCCATCACCACATTGGCAACGTCTTGCAGCGAACCACCCTTGGCCTCCGGGAGACTCATGGTCTCCTTGAACGAGGCGTCGGTGAACACGATCACCACGCGCGCAGCGTCGCTGCGGTACCGCCACTTCGTGGGGTCCTCGGTCTGCGCGCCTTTGGCTGTCGCCGGCGTCGACGCCACCTTGAAGAGCGCGTCGAGCAACGACTCCGGCTCGTCGCCACCGCCCTCGGCCTTCAAGCTCGCCAGCTGCGCCTTGAGCGCCGCGGCGTCCCGGACGAATGGATTGTCGACAAACCAGGGCACCCCGTCCGTCGCCGTGGACTCGATATCGCGATAACCGACGACCTTTCCGCGCCAGTCACGGACGGGCGCCGCCGTGTTGCCATCGCCGCGGCTCAGCGTGTCGATGAAGGTCTCGATGTTCTTCCGGAGGGCGTCGATGCACGGCGCCATGCTGCCGGTGACATCGACGACGAACACGAGGTCGGCGACTCCCTTCGTCTTGGCGCGTGCCTGAGGGGCCGGCGCTGCGGTCGCCGGGGCGGCGACGCCTGCGCTCTCGCCGGCCACCGCCGTCTCCGTGGACTCGGCGGCCGGTGCCGTCGCGGTAGATGCTTCGCCTGCCGCCTCGGCGTTCTCGGGTTGTTTCGAATCACTCATTGTCATGGCTCAGCGAAGGATCGGACCGGTTGTCGAGCTCGGGTCTCCACGGCCTGTACAAGAAATATGCCGCTACCTCCGGGCCTGCCGAGGCTCACGGAGCGACCGCTCGCCGCCGACTGTCCCAATCCGGCCCCTCGTGCGGTAGCGCGCCATCGCGGTCGGCTCCCGCGAAGCACGCCGCGGCCGCGGCCGGGTCTCGGGTCGTCCGACCGCGCTCGGGGCGTTCACGACCGCCCGGAACGCGGCGAGACGCCCTGCCGCCCGTAGTCGCGCACGCCGCTATCGAGCACCGCGAGGGCCTGCGTGCTGGTCCGCCGGACCCGTCGCTTGACCGCGGCGAACGACTCGCCGCGCATGACGGCGGCGCGCGCATCCTCCACGAGCAGCCACTCGATGGCGGTGACCATGGCCGCGACGACCCTCGGCGTCGGATCGCGCTTCGCCGCGCCGGTCTCGACGGCGATCGCGGCCGCGAGGGCGGCCTCGGTCTTGTCGTGCGAGGCCCGGGCGCGCGCGTGGAGCGTCGGGCTCGCGTCGATCGTCCGCACGAAGAACAGGTATTCGAGCGGCATCGCGTCGAGCGCGGCGCCGAACGCGCGGTGCAAGGCCTCGGGGATCGACTCGCCGCGGCGACGCTCGCGCACGGCGCGGCAATGGGCCTCGACGATCTCGCCCTCGCGATCGAAGAACAGATCTTCCTTGGTCTCGAAGTAGTTGAAGATCGTCGCGACCGAGACCTTCGCCGCCGCCGCGACCTCGGCGACGGTCACCGCGTCGAAGCCCCGGTCGGCGAACATGCGCGTCGCGAGATCGGAGATCGCCTGGCGCGTCTGCGCCTTCTTGCGTTCGCGAAGGCCGGGCATCCCCGGACACGGTACCAGCATTTTTGGAGTCACTCCAGGATTGACAAAACTTGGAACGACTCTAATTTTATTCGACCATGACGAACGTCTTGATCTCCGGGGCCAGCATCGCGGGGCTGACGACGGCCTGGCGGCTGGGCCGGCTCGGTTACGAGGTCACCCTCGTCGAGGTGGCCAGCGCGCCGCGCGTCGGAGGCACGGCCGTGGACCTGCGCCCTGAGAGCCTGGACGTCGCGCGGCGGATGGGCATCCTCGAGGAGCTCGAGGCGAGCAAGCTCGGCCTCGAGTCGATCGAGTTCAAGGACGCGGACGACGTGACCCGGGGCTCGATGCCGGCCGGGGGCGGCGGCCTCGAGATCGAGCGCTCGAAGCTCGTGCAGATCCTGTACGCGGGGCTCCCGCCGACCGTCGAGCTCTTGTTCGGCGACGGCATCACCGCGCTCCATGACCGGCCCGACCGCGTGGACGTCACGCTCAGGAGCGGCGCGCGGCGAGCGTTCGACCTGGTCATCGGCGCGGATGGCGCGCATTCGATCGTGCGCGCGCTGCAGTTCGGCGACGTAGCTCGCCACGTGCACTTTCTCGGCGCGTACTTCGCCATCGCGATCGTGAAGAAGTCGCTCATCCGCCCGAACACGCTCCAGATGTTCAACGTCCCGGGCAAGGTCGTCATGCTCAACGCCTACAAGGACAAGACGGACATCGTGTTCAGCTTCCTGTCCGAGGAGCTCCCGTACGACTTCCGCGACGTGGCGCACCAGCGCTCCATCATCGCGGAGCGCATCACCGGGCACGGGTGGCGAACGGCCGAGCTCCACGACGAGTTCCGCCAAGCGGACAACTTCTACTTCGACAAGTTTTGCCAGGTCCGGATACCGTCCTGGACCCGGGGCCGCGTCGCGCTCGTCGGCGATGCCGCGTACTGCGCATCACCGGCCGCGGGTATGGGCGGCGCGCTCGCGATGGAGGGCGCGGCCGCGCTCGTCGACGCGTTGGCGACGCACGAGGGCGATCTCGCGGCCGCGTTTCACGCCTACGACGCGGGGCTCCGCCCGCGGATCGACGAGGTGCAGGCCATGGCGGTTGCCATGCTCGAAGCGAACCTCATTCCTCGAACCGAGGAGGCGATCCGGGCGCGCAACGCGCAGCGCTCGTGGTGAGCGCCCGGCACAGCGGGCACCCGTGGGGAGCGTGCCCGGCGTCGCGGCGATGGAGGTCCAGCAGCGAGCGCGAGATCTGCGCGAGCTCCCGGCGGACCTCGCGTCGACGGCCCGCGACGCGCTCGATCTTCATGGCGTCATACGCGGTGGTCTGGTGTCGCATCCACGCGATCACCGCCGCTTCCGCGCGTTCGCCGACCGGAATGCGCTGGGTGCGCGCGACCGTCCCGGACCCGACAGGGGTCGCGTGCTCGGCGACGAGGCGCGCGAGCTGCGCCGCATGCCCGTGCCACGCAGGGGCAAAGCGCAGGAAGGCTCGCACCTCCTCCTCGAACGTGACCACGTAGTCGGCTTGCGCTCGCGCGCGGCGCGACGTGTCGGCCGCGCGCCTCTTCGCGTAGGTCTCGGTGGCGCGCTCGGCGTCGAGGGCGGCCCGTTGCCCGGCGATGGTCTCGGCTGGGGCCCACAGCCCCTTCGAGAATGCCTTGCGACCCTTCTTTTCGATCACGGCCCACGAGGGCCCCGCCGCCTTCACCCGACGCGTGAGCCCCGCATCCCCCGGCGGCAGGCAAGCCCAGCCGGTCGGGGGCGAGAGGCGGCGACCGTCGGGCGCGACGAAGATATGAGGATCACCGGTGGGCGCGACGATCAGGTGCGACATCGGCTGCGCTCGGTGTTCCACCACGACGGGCTCGAGCTTGCCAGCGCGCGTCAGCGGAATGTGCGCCACGACCACGCCGGCTGGAGGACCCGCTCGAGGACGCTACCGTAGAGGTCGGGCCGCACGTACCGGATGACGGTACCGCCGCGTCCGATCGAGCGGCCGACGTCCGGCGGATATCTTGCATTCGACTGCGCGCACCGTGGCCCTGCCCGTCGGCTCGAGATGCGTCGTGCGCCGACGGGGCATCCGCCCTGACGACGCGCGCGCGTTCGCGCGTACGGGCGCCAGCGCCACGAGCGCTGCATGCTAGCGCTGTACGGACCATTGTTTCGCGGCGTGCTCTTTCCGACGTGGGAGACGCACGTCCGGCGGCGGCCCGTGGTGGAGCGGTGGGAGGCGCTGAGGCGTTCACAATGGCGTTCGCGCGACGAGCTGCTCGCGACCCAGCGCCGCGACATGGCGCGCCTGCTCCGCCACGCCTTCGATCACGTGCCGTTCTATCGCGCGCGGTTCGAGGCGGCCGGGCTGACCCCCGACGACCTCCGCACGCCGCAAGATCTGATGAGGCTGCCCGTGGTCCGGCGCCACACGCTCCAGGCGAGCGGCGCGGCGAGGCAAGCGACGGAGGGCCCGCGCGTCACGGTTCACAAGCGCACGAGCGGGACGACCGGCGAACCGCTGGTGTTTGGATTCGAAGCCGATAGCGAGCACTGGCGCCGCGCCGTCAAGCTGCGCGGATACGAGTGGGCCGGGTATCGCCCCGGTGATCGCGCGCTCCACTTCTGGGGAGCACCCGAGCCGACGCCGCCACCGTGGCGCACGCGGCTCAAGGTCGCGCTCGCCCACCGGATCCAGCGCGACATCTACATCCCCTGCGCCGTGATGAACGACGAGAACCTCGCGCGCGTCGTCCGCGTGATCGAGCGCGAACGGCCGCGGGTCCTCGTCTGCTATGCGCAAGCGGGCGCGGAGCTCGCGCGCTACATCAACCGCACCGGCTCGCGATCGTGGTCTTCGCTGCCCGTGATCTGCGGCGCCGAGCAGGTGACGCCGCGCGACCGCGCTGATCTGCAGGCCGCGTTCGGCTCCGACATCTACGAGACCTACGGCTGCAGCGAGGTGATGATGATCGCGGCCGAGTGCAGCGCCCACGATGGCATGCACGTCGCGATGGAGAACCTGATCGTCGACCTCGTCGTGACGGAAGACGGCCGCGAACGCGCCGCGCGTGACGGCGAAGCGGGCGAGGTCGTGCTCACCGACCTTCATAACTTCGCGATGCCGTTCATCCGCTACGCCAACGGAGACGTGGCGACGGCCGTGCCCGACCGCCCATGCGCCTGTGGCCGCACGCTCCCTCGCATCGGACCGGTGCAAGGGCGGATCTCCGCGACGCTGCGCGATGGCACCGGTTCGCCCGTGAGCGGCATCGCGCTGAGCTTCTTGCTCAAGGACATCGTGGGCGCGGTGCGGCAGTTCCAGGCCGTGCAGCACCCGGACCGGTCGGTGACGATCCGCCTCGTGCTGTCCGCGCACGTCCCCCCCGCCACGCTCGAGCAGATCCGCGACCACGCCCAGCGCCTGCTCGGCGGCCTGCCGGTGGCGCTCGGGATCGTTCCCACGCTCCCCCGAACGGCGGCGGGCAAGCACCACCTGATCATCGTCGAGCCGTGACCGCCGACCAGGACCGCCGAACGCCGCGCGCCGATCCGCAGCGAACTCGGGGGCCGGGGTCGACTATGCTCTCGCGGTATGAGCCTCGAGAAGCGGAACAACGTCCAGGTTCACGGCGACGGTCCGCGGACGATGTTCTTCGCGCATGGCTTCGGGTGCGACCTGAACATGTGGCGCCTCCTCGCGCAGGCGTTCGCGAAGCGCTATCGCACCGTGCTGTTCGACCATGTCGGCAGCGGCGCGTCGGCGCTCTCCGCGTACGACCGCTCGAAGTACGCCTCGCTGCAGGGCTACGCCGACGATGTCAACGAGCTCGTCGCCGCCTATGCCACGGGCCCGGCCCTGTTCGTCGGTCACTCGGTGAGCGCGATGATCGGCATGCTCGCGAACCTTCGCGCGCCCGCGCTGTACGCGGCGCAGATCATGATCGGCCCGTCTCCTTGCTACATCAACGATGGCGACTACGTCGGCGGGTTCACGCGGCCGGATATCGACGGTCTCCTCACCACGCTGGAGAGCAACTACCTCGGCTGGTCGAGCACCATGGCCCCAGCGATCATGGGCACGCCCGAGCGTCCGGAGCTCGCGGTCGAGCTCACCAACAGCTTCTGCCGCACCGATCCGGAGATCGCGAAGCAGTTCGCCCGGGTCACGTTCCTCTCGGACGTGCGCGCGGCGTTGCCCGAGTTGCGCGCGCCGACGTTGATCCTCCAGTGTACCGAGGACCTGATCGCGCCGGTCGCGGTCGGCCAGTACATGCACCGGGTCCTCCCGGACAGCACGCTCACCCTGATCGAGAACGTCGGGCACTGTCCACACCTCAGCGCCCCCAGCAGCAGCGCCGACGCGATCCGCGCGTTCCTGACTTCGCGTAGCCTCTGACCCGGGAGCCTTGGCCTGTTGGACGATTGGAAACAGCTGCTCGACCGCGCGGCCTGCGGCCTGATGCAGACCGATGACAGCGGCACGTTCCTGCGCGCGAACCACGTGTTCTGCAGCTGGCTCGGCTATGCCGAAGACGAGCTCGTCGGTCGACGTCGTCTGCAGGACCTCCTGACGATGGGCGCACGGATCTTTCACCAGACGCACTGGGCGCCCCTGCTGCGCATCCAGGGCTCGGTCTCCGAGGTGAAGCTGCAGCTGGTCACCCGCGGCGGCGAGGCGATGCCGATGGTGCTCAACGCGATCCGGCGCGAGCACGCCGGCGGGTTCGTGCACGACGTCGCCGCGTTCGTGGCGCGCGACCGCGATCGCTACGAGGAGGAGCTGCTGCAATCGCGCAAGCGCCTCGAGGTCATGCACGCGCTCGCGCGTGACCGCGCGCTCTACGCCGAGCAGATGATCGGCATCGTCAGCCACGATCTGCGCACGCCGCTCGGCGCGATCCGGCTCGCCACCGAGCTCCTCGCGAGCGCGGGCGCGGTGGCCCTCGACCGCGCCGTGCCGCGGATCGCACGCGCCGTCGAGCGTTCGAACCGGCTCATCGCCGACCTCCTGGACTTCACCCAGGCGCGGGTCGGCTCCGGGATCTCGGTCACGCTCGCGCCCGTCGACGTGCATCGCGCCGTCGCCGAGATCGTCGAGGATCTGCGCGGCACGTATCCGACGCGGACGCTGAGTCATCAGACCACTGGCGCCGGGGTCGCGCCCCTGGACGAGAATCGGCTCGGTCAGGTGATCGGGAACCTCGTCGCGAACGCGGTCGCGTACGGCGAGCCCGCGGCCGCGATCACCGTCACGTCGGCCCTCGAAGACAGCACCTGCACGATCTCGGTGCACAACCGCGGCGCGCCGATCCCCCCGCCGGTCGCCGCGACCATCTTCGAGCCGATGACCCGCGGCACGTCCGACGGCAGCCAGGCGCGGAGCGTCGGCCTCGGCTTGTTCATCGTCCGCGAGATCACACGCGCGCACGCCGGGACGGCGGCCGTCGAGTCGTCGGTCGAGCAGGGCACGACGTTCCGCGTCGTCGTCCCACGCTGATCGGTGGCCCGCCGCAAAGCGCGCTACGCTGGCAGGGTGCGCATCGCCTCCCTCGTCCTGCTCGCGGCCTGCGGTGGGGGGTCGGCGGTGACGCCGCACGACGCGGCGCGGGCCGACGCGACCGTTACGGACGCGCCCGCCACCCCGCCGCACCTCGTGGTGTACGTCAGCGGCAACGCGCCGACCATCGCGTACTACGACTTCGATCTCGCGACCGGAGCCCTGACGAGCGTCGGTCAGGTCACCGCCTTCGCCGCGAATCCGTCGTTCCTCGCGCTGACCCGGACGCGCCTGTACGCGGTGAGCGAGGACACCGACCGCGTCGGCGCATACGCGGTCGACCCGCGCACGGGCGCGCTCGCGTTCATCGACGATGTCTCGTCGGGCGGCCAGGGCCCCGCGCATGTCGCCGTCGATCGGACGGGCGCCTTCGTCTTCGCCGCCGGCTACACGGACGGCATGGTCGCGGTGTTGCCGGTCCGCGCCGATGGCGGCGTGACGGCGGCGAGCTCGACGCTCGAGGCCGGCGCCAACGCGCACATGATCATCGCCGACCCTGCGAACAAGTTCGTCTTCGTGCCCTGCAAGGGCGCGGACTACATCGCGCAGTACCGGTTCGACGCCGCGACCGGCGCGCTCGTGCCGAACGCTACGCCCACCGTCCCGACCGCCGCGGGCGCGGGCCCGCGCCACCTCGCGTTCGCGCCGAACGGAGCGTTCGCGTACGTGATCGCCGAGAGCGCGAGCACGCTCTCCGCGTTCGCGTACGACGCGGTCCCCGGACGCCTGACCGGGCTGCAGAGCGTCTCGAGTCGCGCGCCCGGCGCGACGGGAGCCAACACGGGCGCGGAGGTCGTGGTGCACCCGACGGGGAAGTTCGTCTACGCGTCGAATCGCGGCGACAACACGATCTCGGTGTTCGCGACGGGGGCTGATGGCAAGGTCACGTTCGTCGGGCAGGTGGCGACCGGCCTGACGCCGCGTAGCTTCACGCTCGATCCCACGGGCGCGTGGATGCTGGTGGCGAACCAGGACTCCGGTTCCATCACCACGTTCGCTCTCGATCCGAGCACCGGGATGCCGAGCCCGGTCGGGCCCCCGGTCGCGTTCACGAAGCCGTCGTTCGTCGGCTTCATCACGCTGCCCTGACCGGCGCACCGAGCGTGACTCGCCGCCAGACCGGCCTCAGCGCGGCAGCTTCTGGACCAGCGCGACGAAGCGACGCGTCGTGCGCAGCTCGTCGAGATCCGAGTCGTTCTCGAACCACGTGCGCTGACCGAAGCCCATGCCGACCGCCTGCTCGAGCGTGTCGAGCGCCTGCTCGAGGTCGCCGGCGCGCACGAGCGCGCACGCGATGTTGTAGAGCACGCTCGGATCGTCGGCGGCGACCATCCGAGCGCGCTCCGAGAGCGCGAGCGCCTTGGCGTTCTGACCGAGCTCGATCAGCGCGAGCGCGCCGAGACACAGCGCCCGCTCGTCGGTGGGCGCGATCTCGAGCCGCCGCTCGACCCGCGCCAGCGCGCGCCGCGTGCAGTCGAGGCACGCGTCGGAGACGCCGATCGCGCGATACGCGTTGATCGCGAGGCACAGGCACTGATAGTCGTCCGTCCGCGCGCGCGCGCCGCGCTCGAAGAGCTCGACCGCATCGGCGTGTCGGCCCTGCGCCACGCGCACGCGGGCGCACGCGTAGAGCGCGCCATAGAACGTCGGGTTGACCTCGAGCGCGCGCTGGAGCTCGACCGCGGCGTCCTCGAGCCGATCCGCGACGACGAGCGCCTGCCCGCGCGCCGTGGCCGTCTCCGCCGACTGCGGATCATGCTCGAGCGCCCGCGCGCTCGCCTCGCCCGCGCGCGCCGCGTCGAGGCTCGCGCGGCCGTACCACTCGAACGCCAGCGTGTGCGCCTCGGCGAGGGCGCACCACGCGGCCGCGAACGACGGATCGAGATCGAGCGCGCGCGCGAAGGACGCGATCGCATCCCGCGTCCCCGTCCGCGTGTGCGCACCCGCGAGCTGTCGCCCACGCAGGTACGCCTCGTACGCGGCGAGATCTTGCGTGCCGCGCAACCGCCAGGCCCGGCGCGCGTCATCCGTCATCGCGATCGAGAGCGTCGCGGCCGTGCGGGCCGCGATCTCGTCCTGCACGGCGAACACGTCATCGGTCTCGCGGTCGTAGCGCTCGGCCCACACCGGCCGGCCGCTCGCCACGTCCACGAGCTGGACCGTGATGCGCATCCGGTTGCCCGCGCGCCGCACGCTGCCCTCGAGCACGTGGTCCACGTCGAGGTTGCGCCCGACGACGCGGACGTCCTGGGCGCCGCGAAACTGGAACGCCGAGCCGCGCGCGGCCACGCGCACGCCGCCGAGCCGCGAGATCGAATGCAGGATCTCCTCCGCGATGCCGTCGCAGAGATAGCCCTGGTCGTGGGCCGGGCTGAGATCCGCGAACGGCAGCACCGCGATCGAGGCCGGCGCCTGCGGGAGCGGCGGCGTCGTGATGCTGCTCTGCGCCCCGAGGATCCTCGACAGCGACTCGGCGACCTGCGCCGCCGACGCGGGGCGCTCGTCCGGTCGCTTCGCGAGCAGGCGGGTAACGATCGCGGCGACGTCCCGGCGTACGGCGAGCGGCTCGGGCTCCTCGGCGACGATCGCCCCGAGCGTCCACGGGACCGTATCGCGGCGGAACGGGGACACGCCCGCCAGGCACTCGTAGAGCACCACGCCGAGGCTGAACAGGTCGGTGCGCACGTCGACGGGCTGGCCGCGCGCCTGCTCCGGCGCCATGTACGGGACGGTGCCGAGGAGCTCGCCCGGCACCGTCTGGTTCTGCGTCGCGGCGTCGGCGATCACCACCGTGACGTGCGCGAGCCCGAAGTCGAGGATCTTGACGCGGCCGTCCTCGACGAGGAACACGTTCTCCGGCTTGATGTCGCGATGGACGACGCCGCGGGCGTGGGCCGCGGCGAGCCCGCGCGCGATGGCCTCGCCGACCTGGACGGCCTCGCGCCACGCCATCGGGCTCGCGCGGTCGAGCCGCTCGCGCAGCGTCTCGCCGCGCAGGAGCTCGGTCACGAGGTACTCGATGTCGTGCTCGCGGCCGACGTCGAAGATCGTCAGGAGGTTCGGATGATCGAGGGCCGCGATCGTGCGCGCCTCGCGCTCGAAGCGGCGTCGCCGCTCGTCGTCGACGCGATCCGGACGCAGCGTCTTGATCGCGACGTCGCGCCCCAGCCGCGTATCACGCGCGCGATAGACCTCACCCATGCCGCCCATCCCGATCACCGTCGTGACCTCGTACGGCCCGAGCCGGTCTCCCTGCGAGAAGCGCATCCCGCTGCATCTTACCGTGATCGACGCGCGTGATACGGTGCCGCTCTGCTCGCGGTGCGCTCCCTTCGCCCGGCCGTGACCATCGCGGTGGTGACGTTCGTGGCGCTGGTGCTCGAGCTCACGTCGATCGGCCTCTTCGCGTACATCGGCAGCCCGCAGGCGACGTCGACGGCGCTGTCGATCGCGCTACTCGGGCTCGGCGTGGGCGCGGCGATCCGCGTGCGCGTGCCCGGCGGGGCCACGCCACCCCGGGCCGCGGTAGGGCTCGCCGTCGCGCTGCTCGGGCTGGTCGCGGCGACGGTCGGAGGCTCGCCGTTGCCGGTCCTCGCGGCGGTGTCGCTCGTGCCATTCGCGCTCGCGGGCATGCTGGTTTCGGAGGCGTACGCGGCGCGCGGCGCGGCGGCCTCGCGGGCGACGTATGCGATCGATCTGCTCGCCGCGGCGTGCGGTTGTCTGGTGACGCCGCGCGTGCTCGGGGCGATCGGACCGATCGCGATCATGTCCGGGCTGGGCCTGCTCGGGTGTGCGCTGGCGCTGACGCTGGTCGTGCGGCGGCCGCGCACGGTCGTCGCGCTCGCGGTGGTGGCCCTGGCGCACGGGAGCGTGCTCGTCTTCCGCGCGGCCCTCCCGGACGGGCCGCTCGCGGTCATGCTCGCGGCCGATCCGCGCTCCGAGAAGGCGATTATCGAGGCGAGCACGTCCGAGCGCGACGTGGTCGATTCGGCCTGGAGCCCGCTCGGCCGCCTGGACGTGCGCCGCCTCTCGGCGGATGGCGGACGGCGGCTCGGCGTGTTCACCGACGGCATGAGCCCGACCTACATGGTGCGGGAAGCGGACGCGAAGGCGGGCGCGTTCGAGGACACGTGGGGCCTCTTGATGTCGCTGTCCTATCGCGCGCTGCGCCCGGCGCGGGTGCTCGTCCTGGGGGCCGGCGCGGGCGCGAGCGTGTGGCTGGCGCTGCGCCACGGCGCGACCCGCGTCGACGCGGTGGAGGTCAACCCCGCGATCCCCGACGTGCTCGCGCGCTGGGCACCGTATGCCGGCGATGTTTATCACCAGCCGGGCACGCGGCTCTTCATCGCGGATGCCCGTCGCTACCTCGCCGACACGACCGAACGTTACGATCTCATCGAGCTCGCGCTCGCGCTGACCGGCAACGCGCACGCCCAGCCGGCCGGGATGGAGGCGCAGCTGTACACGGTCGAGGCGGTCGAGCTCTACCTCGACCACCTGAGCCCGACGGGCGTGCTCGTCCTCGTCCACAGCGATCCGGGGAACGCGTATCGCCAGCTGCTCACGGTGATCGAGGCGCTCGAACGGCGAGGCACGCGCCGCGCCCGGGCGCTCGAGAACATCGCGGTCCTGCGCGATCCGCGACCGGGGACGGCGTATCGGTACCTGCTGGTCGTCGGGATCGCGCCGATGCCCCTCGACGTGGCCGACCGCCTCGACGTCGAGCCCGCCGAGCTCTTGTGGGGCCCGGGGGATCCGCCGGAGCGCGGGACCGAGCTGCTCGATCCGGCCAAGCTCGGCGCCACGGGGCGGGACGACCTCTCGCCCGTGCACGACGAGCGGCCGTACTTCTTCCAGAACACGCGGGGCCTCCTCGCGACGGCGCTCGCCGAACCGGGGCGGCTGGGGGTGCTGGCGGGCGCGGTGCTGCTCGGGCTCGTGCTGATCGCGGAGCGGCGCCGCGACGCGCGCTCGTTCGTGCGTCCGGCCGGCGTCGCGGCGAGCCTCGGGGCGGCGTACCTGTGCGTCGAGCTCGCGCTCGTGCAGCGGTTCACGCTCGCCGCCGGCGTGACGCTGTACGCGGTGTCGTTCGTGTTGTTCTGCCTGCTCGCGTGGAGCGCGGTGGGCGCGCTGCTCCTCGGCGAGCGATATCGGCGGCGCGCGCGTGGCGTCTCGTGGGCGTGCGCGGTCGCGGGGGTGGCGGTCGCGGGGACCGCGCTGCTCGTGCAGGACCTCGCGTGGCTGGACGGGCTCGCGAGCGACGCGGCACGGCTGGCGGTGATCGCGGCGCTGCTCGCGCCCGCGGGGCTGGCGATCGGGGGGCCGTTCCCGGTGCTGCTCGCGCACCACGGGGAGCCGGCGGCCCGGATCGCGAGCCTGTGGGCGATCAACGGCGCGGCGGCGGTGGGCGGCGGGATCGGGGCCGTGCTCGCGCTGCGGGTGGCGGGCTCGACAGATGCGCTCGTGCTGGCGGCAGGGGTGTACGGGGTGGCCGCCGGCCTGGCGCCGCCGCCCGCGGCGTGATGGCGGGAGGGTGCCCGGGGGCCAGAAACGCGAGCCGCGTCCGCGAGCGGCGAACCTTCGCTGGAGCCGATCGGCCAGCTGTCCGGGCGACGCTCGCCCGCCCCTCGCCCTCCTCTGGCG
>JANXOM010000148.1 GCA_025353585.1 Deltaproteobacteria bacterium | reverse complement strand
TGCACATCAACCCAATCTTCACGGAGGCAGTCGAGGTCACGGTACCGCCCGCGGTCGAGCACGGCGTCACGTCGATGATCACCGCGCTCGCGTCATAGAATTCCTCCACCCGCTGTCTCAAACGCGTTGACACGTTCCGGCTGGATGATGTCGAGGTATGGGAGCCGCGTGCTCGCGCCTTCGGTGCCGCGCGCGCCGATCTCCCGTGGGTCGCCGGTCTCGGGCGTCGCGCCATCGCCGCGTCGCTGCACGGGAGCCGCCGCCGAGTCGTCGCCCCCCGGGCCCGGGTTCAGCCACTGCCACAAGCCTCGTTGCGGCTCCCGCTCGGCGTCGAGCTGGCCACCCTGATCGGCGCCCCCGGAGTCCTGCTTGCCCGAGTGCGGCCCGCGCCTGAAGTTCGTTGAATCCCCCATCCTCGTCTTCGATAGTAGCGAACCTGACGCCGAAGTTCTACAGCGTCGAACCCGCCGAAACTGGGACGCGACAAGGCTCGGTCATCAGAAGTGAGCGCTCCAGCCGATCGTTGCCCCGCCGGGGGTCGTGTCTCTATAGTTGTGTAGAAGCCGGTTTCTTGGGCCGCAAGAAAAGAAGGGGGAACCTCCGGGTTGCGACACCGAGGAGGAACCCCCATGAGAAGACCAAAACGATCTGCTCGCCCTGAATTTATCGACCTCGAGATGCCAACGCAAGAAGACTTCCAACGTGACCTCTCCGACCGCTGTCGGGAGGTAGTGCGCGCAACCATCCAGGTCGTGCTCGACGAGGAATTGGAGAGGATCATCGGCGCGGGCCCATACGAGCGCAGTGCCGAGCGCATCGACATGAGGAATGGCCAGTATCCTCGACGCATCCTCACGACGTCCGGGGAGGTCGACGTTCGCGTGGGCCGCTCTCGGAATGGTGGCTCCGCGACCGCGCCTCTCGGTCGATACGTCCGCCGGCGTCCCGAGATCGACCAGGCCATCACACAGGCGTACGTCAGCGGACTCTCGACACGTGACATGGCCGGCGTCACCAGCGCGCTGGTCGGCAAGAAGGTCGGCCGCTCGACCGTGAGTCGCGTAACGAAGCGGCTCGAGGACGAGGTCACGGCGCTGCGCAACACGCCGATCACCACGCCGTTTCCGTACGTGTACCTCGACGCGACCTTCGTCGACGCACGCTGGGCGAGGACCGTGGAGAACGTGTCGGCCCTCGTCGCGTACGGCGTCGGACTGGACGGCTATCGGACCCTTCTCGCGGTGAACATCGGCGTGTCGGAGTCCGAGACGAGCTGGGCCACGCTGCTCACCGAGCTCGTCGCGCGCGGGCTCTCCGGTGTCCGCCTGCTGATTCGCGACGAGCACGCCGGTCTCATCGCGGCCGCGCGAAAAGTCCTCCCCGAAGTTCGGCAGCAGCGCTGCACGGTCCACCTCACGCGGAACGTGTTCTCGAACGTGCCGAAGCGCCACCAGAAGCGCATCGCTCGCGAGGTCGTCAGCGTGCTCCACGCCGACAGCATCGACGAGGCGAAGCAGCACCTTCGCGGATTCCGGAACCAGTTCGCGAAGCAGTTCCCCGAGGCAGTCGCGTGTCTCGAGCGTGGCTTCGACGACGCGACCACCTACTTCGCGTTCCCCGAGGAGCACCGGACTCGCATTCGCTCGACCAACGGGCTCGAGCGCCTCCACGGCGAGGTGAAGCGCCGCACGCGCGCCATCGGCGCCTTCCCGGATCGCGAGAGCGCGCTCCGTCTGATCACCGCGGTCGCACTCCAGACCACGAGCATCTGGCGCGACCGCACGTACCTCGACATGTGTTAGCGAGCAGCCCGCCTGATGTTCGCGGCCCTGGTTTCAGGCGGGCTGGTTGAGGCGAAGCGGCTCGGACGCCCTCATTGCCGTTGATTGGCGACGCGCCCCCTGGCTGAGGTACACGCAGCATTCCGGCATCCCGGAGCTGAGCGTGGTGCTCGCCGAAAAATAGGTGACGTCGACGGTGTTAGCGCACCGCCGACGTCGTGCTCCGCGCCGTTCCCCGTTGAAAAGACCGACTCGAAGCACCTCACAGATCGTCCATGACGCGCTCGACGTCAAGACCTGGCTTGCCACCCCGCCGACGGTCGACGCTGCGCGCCCCGCGGCGTGTCGCTGCGGACAGCCGAGCCGGCCGACCGGGGGCGCGCTCGGGCTCCACGGCCACGGCGTTCGCGACCGGCAGCTGCGCGGGCCGCCATCCGCGACCGGGCTGCCGACCACGCTGACGCTCGCGTGTCGCCGCTACCGCTGCGCGCACTGCGGCACCGTGCTCACGGTGGTGCCGCGCGGCGTCGCACCGCGCAAGCACTACGGCTTCGCGGCGATCGCCATGGCGCTGACCCTCTGGCTGATCGGCGGCGAGCCGGTCCGCGAGGTCCGGCGCCGGGTCTGCGCGTGGCAGCTGACGCACGAGTCGAGCGGCTCGTGCACGACGCTGCACCGCTGGGCCGGCGCGATGGGCGATCGGTTCGCGCAAATCGCCATGGGCCGCGCGCCCGCGCACGCTCGAGCACGCGAGCGATGGGCACTCGCGTTTGCCGGAGGGAGTGCAATGCCGTGAGGTCCATCGCGGTGTGCTCGTCGCAGACGACCGGCCCACCACGTTTGATCGACGACGCTGCAGGCCGGCGCGTGGCACCGACAGGACGACTCGACACGCGATTTCCCGTCGAGCCGTAAGGAGCCCTCGTGTCCCAAGATCCGCTGCGCCCTCGCGACCACGCCGAGGCCGTCGCCCTGTTTCGTGCCGAGATCGTCGGCGCCATCAGCCATCGCGAGATGAGCCGCGGCGAGCTCGCGCTTGCGATCCGCGGGCTCGCTCAGAGCCGTTATCGTCCGCCCGGCCGACGCGCGAGCAAGCAGTTCGGCATCTCGACGCTCGAGCGCTGGTATTACGCCTACCGGCGCGGAGGGCTCGAGGCGCTACGGCCTTCGCCACGTTCTGACCGCGGGCGCGCGCGCGAGCTCACCGACCCACAGCGCATGCTGCTGCTCGACATCCGGCGCGAGCATCCGCTGGCCACCGTCCCGGTCATCCTGCGCACACTGGTCGCCGACGGTCGGCTGGCGAAAGATGCGGTCTCGCCGTCGACGGTGCAGCGGCTGTATCGCGAGGCCGGCTTGCCACGCGGCCATCGGCTCGACGGCCACACCCGCCTGCGCTGGCAGGCGGACCATGCCTGATCAGCGACAATTAGATTTGCCGGTCGACGACGATTAGATTTGCCGGTTCGTCGACGAGCGGACAGCCACGGTGATGGCCGAAAACTTGACCCTTCCGCATGCCGGGGGCGGTGCAGGTCGATGGTCACCGATCGGCAA
>JANXOM010000083.1 GCA_025353585.1 Deltaproteobacteria bacterium | reverse complement strand
CGGTCGAGGCGGGCAAGGCGGTCGCCGCGCCGGCCCCGGCCCCGCAACCCGCGCCCGCTGCGGCCGCACCCGCTGCGGCCGCGCAGCCCGCGGCCCCGGCCCCCGTCGCCGCCCGGCCCGCGTCCGCCGCTCAGGTCGCGGCCGCTCCGGCCGGCAAGACGAACGGCGAGCTCGACCGCGATGCGCTCCTCAAGCTCACGCCGTCGCAGCGCGTGTCGGCCCGCGAGAATGGTTCCCTCCCGAAGCCGGCCGCCGCCGCCCCCAATGGCAGCACCGTCGCGCCGAGCGGCCCGTCCGCCGAGGACCGCCTCGCCCACGTCGACCCGCGCGACGAGGTCATCCCGATGTCGCCGCTGCGCAAGCGCGTCGCCGAGCGGCTGGTCCAGGCCCAGCACGAGGCCGCGGCGCTGACCACGTTCAACGAGGTCGACATGACCGCCGTCATGGACCTCCGCGCGAAGTTCAAGGACAGCTTCGAGAAGGCGCACGGCGTGAAGCTCGGCTTCATGTCGTTCTTCGTGAAGGCGTGCCTCGCCGCCGCCAAGCTCTTCCCGGGCGTCAACGCCGAGATCGTCGGCGGCAGCATCGTCTACAAGAAGCACTACGACTTCGGCATCGCCGTCTCCACGCCGAAGGGCCTCGTCGTCCCGGTGCTGCGCGACTGCGATGGACGGTCGTTCGCGCAGATCGAGGGCGGCATCGCCGAGCTCGCCGACAAGGCGCGCACCGGCAAGCTCGGCCTCGCCGACCTCGCGGGCGGCACCTTCAGCATCACGAACGGCGGCATCTATGGCTCGATGATGTCGACGCCGCTGCTCAACTATCCGCAGACCGGCATCCTCGGCATGCACAACATCGTCAAGCGGGCGATGGTCATCGGCGACGAGATCAAGATCCGGCCGATGATGTACGTCGCGCTCAGCTACGATCACCGCGTCGTCGACGGCAAGGAAGCCGTCTCGTTCCTCGTCGCGGTCAAGGATCGCCTCGAGGCGCCGGACCGCCTCCTCGTCGAGGTGTAGTCGGCTCGCGCTGGTCGTCACGCCGATCCAGGTCGCCGGCGGGGGAGGCAACGCGTGGCGGCAGCTCGCGACCGGAGACCCGCGCACGCGGAGCGGTCGCGGCGTCGGGGCTCACGCTACGTGCGCGCTCGGCGAGCTCGGTGTCTCTCCTGACGCGCTCGGCGTCCGGGCGGTGACGTGGGCGCGAACGTCACGGCAAGCCGCGCACGACCAGCGCCGCCCCGCCACCCGGATCCGCGGGCGCGGGGAGCGCAACCCCGTCGAGCGCGGCCGCCGCGGTGTGCGAGACGCCCGCGATGAACCCGCCGGGCACCGCCGCGAGCGCCGTGACTTCCTCACGCCCGTCACCGCCGGCCTGCCACGCTGCCACCACGTGCCCATCGGACGCGAACGCGGCGACGAACGCGTCATCGCCGCCGCCGGCCGTCAGCGCGTGCGCGCCGAGCTCGAGCTTGCCCGCGAAGTACCCGGCCACCACGATGCGCTCGCCCACCGCCGTGATGCCCCTCAGGCCATCGGCGTCGGCGCCACCGAGGAGGAGCGCCGCGCCGGCGACGCCCGTCGGCGACCACCACGCGACGAGCCCGTCGCTCGCGCCCCGGGCCGTGAGATCGCTGCCGCCGCTCTGGTCCTGCGCGCCGACGTGAACCGTCGCGCGCGCCGTCGCGGCGATCGCCACGCGCCCGGCGTCGTCGATCGCGACCCCGGCGATCGCGTCGTCGAGGCGACCGCCGAACGTCTGCGCCCACACGCGCGCGCCATCGCCATCGAGCTCGGCCACGAACGCGTCGCCGAACGGCGAGCGTTCGTCGAAGACGACGAGCGGGAACCCGAGCAGATCCGCGCCCGCCGCGAACGTGCCCGCGATCGCCACGCGATCCCCGCGCAGCGCGACGCCGCCGATCCCGTCCGCGTCCTCGCCGCCCATCCGCTCGAGCCACGCCACGCCGCCGGTCGGCGTCAGCCGCGCGACGAACCCGTCCGCGCGACCGGCCGACGAGACAACCTTGTCGGCCGCGCGCAGCGTGCCGCTGAAGGTCCCACCGACCACGGAGCTGCCGTCGGGCGCGGCTGCGATCGCGGCGATCACGGCCCACTCGCTCGTGCCGAGCGCCAGCCGCCACCGCGGCGCGCCGGGGGCCGCGTCGAGCGCGATCACCAGGCCGCCGGGCTCGCCGCGGACCTCCGTGCCCGTGCTGACCGCGCTCGTCGCGAGCAGCAGCGCGCCGCCCACGGCGAGCGGACCGCCGGTCCCAGGGAGCTCGGCGCGCCACGCGACCTCGGCCCCGCGTCGCGCCTCGACCGTGGTCCCGTCGCCCACGGCGACCGCGGCGAACGTGTCCACGCCATTGCCGGCCACACCCTTGAGCGCACCCGCGGCGCGGCCGATCTCGAGCGTCGCCGCCTTCGCAGGCGGTTCGCCCGGATGACCCGTAGAACCGTGACCGTGACAACCCGCCCCGAGAGGCCCGAGGAGGGCGGCGAGCGCGAGCAGCGAAGCGCTTGGCTTCAGATCTTCTCGCCGCGCGCGCGCAGCTCGGCGATCACCGTCGACAAGCCGAGCTTGTCGATGCGCCGCATCCCGCGGGCGCTGACCTTCAGCTTGACCCAGCGCTTCTCATCCTCGATCCAGAAGCGCTTCTCCTGGAGGTTGATCTCGAACCGCCGCTTGGTGTGGCGGTTGGAGTGGCTGACGTTATTGCCGACGAGCGGCTTCTTCCCGGTGACCTGGCACTCGCGCGACATAATTCAACGCTCCTAGATCTTCGACTCTTTGAACTCGACGTGCTTGCGCACCACCGGGTCGTACTTCTTCAGCACGAGCTTGTCGGGGGTCCGCTTGCGATTCTTCGAGGTCGTATAGAAGAAGCCGGTGTCCGCCGTGGACACCAGGCGGATGAGCTCGCGACCTGACTTGCCTTTTTTCGCCATAACGTCTCCGGCCAGCTGCCTGGGGGACGGGTCTTATGGCACGGGCCCCGCCGGCTTGTCTAGCCCTCAGGTCTGCGTATGGCCGTCGGATTCTTCGTCGTTCGGCTCGTCCGGCTCCTCGCCGGTCTCGGTCGACATCCGGCCCATGCCCTCTGTCGGCAGGACGCCGGGGAGCGTGGTCGTCTTGCGCTTCGCCCGGCGCTGGTCGATGGCCATGGCGACGATCGTCATGTCGTCGCCCTGGGGGCCTTCGGCCGTGTGGCCGTCGATGTCCGCCAGGATCGCTTTGATGACGTCCGCCGTGCCACCCCGGGCCGTCCGGATGCGGCGAGATAGCCGCGAGAGGCCGTACTCGTTGCCGCGCGCATCGCGGGCCTCGAGGATGCCGTCGGACACCATGATGAGCATGTCACCGGAGTGCAGCTGGACGCGGGCCTCGCCGGCCTCGAGGTCCGGCGTGACGCCGAGCGGCGGCGTGTGGGCGCGCTCGGCCTGCAGCGGGAAGACGCGATCGCCGCGGCGGAGCAGAGGGACGCAGTGACCGGCGTTCGTGAACACGAGGCTGCGCGTCTCGAGATCGTAGATGCAGTAGACCAGCGTGGCGAACATGCCGTCGTCGCCGAGCGCGACGATCTCCTGATTGACGCGGCGAAGGAGGCGGGCCGGCGTCCGCGCGATCGCGGCGCGCGACCGGAGCTCCGACGTCAAGCGCGCCATGTAGAGCGCCGCGCTGATCGCCTTGCCGGCCACGTCACCGACGGCGATGCCGAGGTGCGAGGGGTCGTGCCAGATGAAGTCGTAGAAGTCGCCGCCGATCTGATAGGCCGGCTCGTAGTGCACGGCGAAGTCGAGGCCGACGACGTCGGGCACGGTGGCGGGGAGCAAGCTGCGCTGGATCTGCCGCGCGACGCGAAGATCGCGCTCGAGCTTCTCGCGCCGGACCAGCTGCACGGCGACGCGGGTCGCGTGGATCGCCATGCCGGCCTGCGTGGCGATCGCCTGCAGGAGGTCCACGTCCTCCTGCCGGAAGCCGATCCGCTTGCTCTCGACGTAGACCACGCCGTAGTGGACGCCGTGATAGATGAGCGGCGCGCCCATGCGGGTGCCGGCCTCCTCGTCCCCGCCCTCGCTGACATCCCCCAGCAAGACGCCGCGGCGGTCGCTGACCACGTGCTGGATGATGGTGCCGGGCACGCGCAGATCGCCGCCGAACGCCGCCGACTTGCGGTGGCGCTGGCACTGCACGCGCAGCTCGCCCGTCTTCTCGTCCTCGACGAGCACGCCGACATCCTCGGCCTGCGGGAACACCTCGAGCAGCGAGTCCGAGAGCTTCTCGAGCAGCGACTCGGCGTCGACGCTGAGCGCGCTCGCCTGGAGGATCTGGGTCAGCGCGTCGAGCTTGCGCTCGAGGAGGCGGACGGCGCGCTGGTCGTTGAGGTTGATGAGGCCGGAGCTGATCGCGGCCATCCGCCCCGATGCGGTCTCCTCACGGCTCCGGATCAGCGAGCCCGACGCGTCGACGATCGTGACGGCGTGCCCGGTGCCGGGGCTGCTCTGGTTGGCGGGGCCCTCGGTCGCGAGGCGGCCGAGCTCCGTGGATTCTCGCGCCTCGACGCGGATCCGGTTGTTCGCGATGGTGATCTCGTCCTCGACCCGGATCGCGGTCGGCTGCTGTAACCGGACGCCGTTGATGAACGTCCCATTGTTGGACCCGAGGTCCTCCAGCAGCCAGTCCTCGCCCGTGCGCGCCAGCCGCGCGTGCTGTCGCGAGACCCGCATGTCGGGTACGAAGATCTGGCAGTCCGACCGTCTCCCGATGACGTACTCGCCATCCGCTAGCTTGTAGCGGCGCCCGGCGATCGGCCCGGCCAGGAAGACGAGGGACGGCATCTAGAGGCGCTTGATACCACGGTTTTTGGCGCACGAGCGCAGGCGCGCACCTGGCGAAAAAATGTGGTCTAGTGCGCCCGTGCAAGCCCTCGGCAACTTCATCGGTGGCGTGTTCGTGGCCCCGTCCGGCAAGGCGCTCGTGTCCCGCAACCCTGCCGCGGACGGCGCGGTGGTGTTCGAGACCGGATACACGGTCAGCGCGGTGGCGGACGCGGCGCGCGCCGCCGAAGCCGCCCAGCCCGCCTGGGCCGCGCTGTCGCTCCCGCAGCGCGCCGCGCACCTCGAGCGGTTCAAGGCCGCCATCGCCGCGCGCGCGACCGAGCTCGCGGACGCCATCGTCATCGAGACCGGCAAGCTTCGCAGCGAGGCGAAGGTGGAGATCACCACGCTCCTCAACCGCTTCGACCTCGCGCGCACGTCGATCACCAACGACCTCAAGCCCGGCGAGGTCGCGCCCGGCGAGCACCTGCGGTACGCGGCGCTGGGCGTCGTCGGCGTGATCGGCCCGTTCAACTTCCCGCTGCACCTGTGCCATGCGCACGTGATCCCGGCGCTGCTCGCCGGCAACACCGTCGTCATCAAGCCGAGCGACATCTCCCCGCTCTGCGGCCAGCGCTACGCCGAGGCGGCGCAGGCCGCGCAGCTCCCGGCCGGCGTGCTCAACGTCGTCGTCGGCGGCGGCGAGGTCGGGGCGGCGATGGTCGAGGACCCCAGGCTCCGCGGCCTGTGCTTCACCGGCAGCTGGCCAGTCGGCCGCCGCATCCTCGAGGCCGCGCTCGACCGGCCCGAGCTCCTGGTCGCCCTCGAGATGGGCGGCAAGAACGCGTGCGTCGTCCTCGATGATTGCGCGCTCCGCCAGGCCGTGCACGAGGTCATCGTCGGCGGCTATTTGTCGGCCGGCCAGCGCTGCACCGGCACGGACCGCGTGCTCGTGCACCGCAAGATCGCCGAGCGCTTCATCACCGCGCTCGCGGCCGTCGCGCGCGAGCTGCGCTTCGGTCAGCCCGAGGATCCGACGGTGTTCGCGG
This sequence comes from Deltaproteobacteria bacterium, assembly GCA_025353585.1. Taxonomy (GTDB): domain Bacteria; phylum Myxococcota_A; class Polyangia; order Haliangiales; family Haliangiaceae; genus JABFXX01. The sequence continues at coordinate 22,158 of JANXOM010000083.1, read as the reverse complement.
GCCCGCTCGCCACGCACGGCGCGTTGACGAAGCTCGAGAGCGCGCTCGCCGCGGCCGCGAAGGGCGGGGCGGAGGCCGTGGTCCCCGGCGCGAAGCTCCCGGGCGGCTACTTCCGCAGCGCGTCGCTGCACCGGCTCCCCGATGGCGTGCACCACGTCCCCGGCTACACCGACGTCGAGGTCTTCGGCCCCGATCTGTGCGTCGAGGTCGTCGACTCCGACGACGAGGCCATCGCGGTCCTCGCGGCGTCCCCGTACGGCTTCGCGAACGCGGTGTTCACGGCGTCCGACGCGCGGTTCGCGCAGTTCGCGGCGCGCACCCGGAGCGGCATCCTGAACCGCAATCGATCGACGAACCTCGCGAGCCCGCGCCTGCCGTTCGGCGGCGTCGGCAAGAGCGGCAACTACCGGCCGGCCGGCGCCTGGGCGCACCGCAACGTCACGACGCCGGTCGCGATCCTCGAGAACCCGCTCGGCGCGGTGACGCCGCACGCGATGCTCGCCCGCCTCCTGCCGCCGGTCGATCTCGATCGGCTGGAGCGGCAGCACGCCGCCGAGGAGGAGACGGAAGGGCACCGCCGCCTCGTCGATCTGCCGCGCCCGATGCACGTGCTCCGGCCCGCCGGCGGCAAGCTCCCCGCGAGCGAGGCGCTCCTCGCCCGGCTCTACGCGGGCGAGCGCGTGCCGAAGGAGAAGAAGCCGCCGGTGTTCGACCACCTGCGCTCGGCCGGCCCGTGGATGGTGTCGATCGACGACGAGCCGCTCGCCGTCCTCGACGGCATGAGCCAGACCGCGACGGTCGTGGGCGGCTTCGCCGAGGACGCGGTGGTGCGCGCCTACACCGAGGGCGAGTTCGCGAACACGATCGTGCAGACCGACGACACGGCCGTCCGCGAGACCTGGGCCGTCGCCGACTACGCCAACACGCTGCGCCAGCTCGTCCCCGGCCTCCCGCACGTCACGTTCGTGGCGAGCGGCGCCGAGGCGAACGAGAAGGCGATGGCGCTGTGCCGCATCAACTGTCCGCGCAAGGACGCGATGAAGGTCCTCGCCTTCGACGGCAGCTTTCACGGCCGGCTGCTGCTCTCGCTCCACGCGACGCACTCGCCGAGCAAGCGCGCCCCGTTCGAGATCAAGGGCTACGAGGGCGTGTTCGCGCCGTTCCCCGTGTGGACGACGCCGAGCTCCGACGAGCCGCCCGCCCCGAGCGGGTTCTACGCGGCGGCCGCGACCGGAGATCTCGCGGAGCTGACGGCGCGCTTCGGCGACGCGAAGGACGACGCGCTCCTCGCGGCCGAGGTCGCCTCGCTCGCGGCCGTGCACGAGGCGCTCGCCGGCGGCGGGTACTTCTGCGTGATGATCGAGCCGATGCAGAGCGAGGGCGGGGACCGCTACGCGACCGAGCGCTTCTTCCGCGCGCTGCGCCTGCTGACCCGCCACCACAACACCTTCCTCGTGTTCGACGAGGTCCAGGTCGGCTTCGGCCTCGGCGGCCCGTTCGCGTGGCACAGCAAGTTCCGCTTGCTGTCGTCGCGCGGGCAGCAGGACTACCCGGACGCCGTCACGTTCGCGAAGCGCGCGCAGGTCGGCGTCGTGATGTCGCGGTTCGCCGACCCCGAGCCCGCGAGCGTGCACGGCGCGTCGCTCGTCCGTGGCCGCATCCACGCCGACATGGTCTCGACCTCGCACAACGCCGAGCGCATCGAGAAGCTCGTGCAGCCGCGGCTCGCGCAGATCGCGCGCGCCTACCCGCAGCTCGTCAAGGACCCGCGCGCGGCCGGCTACGCGTTCGCGTTCGACCTGCCGACGTCGGCGCTCCTCGAGGCGTTCATCAACCAGCGCTTCTGGCGCGGCGCGATCGTGTTCGCCGCCGGCACGAAGACCGCGCGCTATCGCCTGAGCGACTCGTTCCTCGCGCGCGAGATCGACATGCTGTTCGAGACGATCCGCAAGTCGCTGTCGTGGCTCGACGCGCACGACGGCAAGAAGCCGCCCGCGTGGGAGGACGCGCCTGCGCCGGTCGCCGCGCCGGCCCCCGTGCCCGCGCCGCCCGCGCAGCCCGAGCTCGTGTACCGCCTCGTCCCGCACTCCGCGGCGATGGCGATGCTGCCCGCGATCCTCGACATCGAGTACCAGGTCTACGAGCCGGCGCGGCGCACGCCGCCGGCCGAGATCCGCGCCGCGATCGAGGATCCCGAGGGCTCGCTGTTCGTGGCCGAGGCGACGCCGCCCGGTGGGGCCGCGCAGCTGATCGCGTTCGCGATCGGCGCGCCGCTCGAGCACAGCAAGGACGTCGAGGGGCCGGACGACGACCCGATGCTCGGCAAGCACAACACGATGTACTCGGTGTCGATCACGGTGGCGCCGACGTACCAGAGCTCGGGCATCGGCCGGCGGCTCAAGGAGCACCAGCTCCGCGATGCGGGGGCGCGCGTCGCGGCCGACGGCCGGCCGCGCTATCGCTACGTGACGGGGCGCAACCGCGTTGGCCGCACGGCGCAGATGACGCACCTCAACCGCGTGTTCGGCGCGCACGTCGTGAGCGTGCTCACCGGCCAGTACGAAGATCCCGAGGGGCAGGCGATCTATTACCGGATCCCGCTCGGGGCGCTGGCGCCGGACCCCGTCGTCGCGAAGGACGTAGCGGCGCGGCGTGCGGCGCAGGCGCACGGCGAGGCGCACGGCGCCCCCGAGATCACGCTCGATCTGGCGCAGGGCCTGACGCGGCCGTTCGCGGCGGTGCCCGAGTCCCTCGCGCGGCTGGAGACCACGGGCCTGCTGTACGGGCCGGCCGTCAACAAGCTCACGCTGATGAACTACACGACGCCCGCGACGGTGCGGGCGATGGAGTGGATCAGCGCGCTGATCCCCGAGCTGCCGCACATGTACCTGACGTCGTCGCGCGACGAGTCGATCGACAAGGCGTTGCGGCTCATCCGCGTCACGCGCAAGACGGCGCAGGTCGCGATCAGTCTCGATGGCGGCTACTACGGGCACACGGCGGCGAGCACGCGCTCGCTCTCGGACCCCGCGACCCACGCGGGCGGACCGGCCCACTTCTGCTGGCCACGCATCCCGCACCCGGCGACGGCGGGCGCGGCGGCCTCGCTCGCGGCGCTGCGCGCGGCGGTGGCGGCGGCGGGTGGCCCGGAGAACGTGTTCGGCTTCGTCTACGAGCTCGTGCAGGAGCGCACGGGCGCCGTGCTGCCACCGGACTTCATCGCGGGCCTGCGGTCCTTGCGCAAGGAGCTCGACCTGCCGCTGATCGCGGTCGAGACGACCACGCACACGTACCGCAGCGGCCGCGGCGCGTTCCTCTCGCCGGCCGTCGGGCTCATCCCGGACGTCCTGACATGGTGGGGCGGGGGACAGACCGGCTACCTGCACACGACCGCGCGCTGGTACGTGTCGTCGATGCTGACGCTGGTCTCGACGTGGGACGGCGACGAGCTCTCGCTCGTGCGCCAGCACCACGAGCTGCGCGCGGCCCGCGGCCTCGACATCCGCGCCGGCGGCGAAGCGCTGGCGGCGGCCGCCGGGCGCCACGGCGTGCCGGTCTCGGGCCTGGGCGCGTACCAGGTCATGGCCACCGGCCCGCACACGGCCGAGCTGGCCGCGTCCCTGGCCGCCAAGGGCATCGCCGTCCGCCGCTTCCCCAACCACCTGGCCCTCATCCCCGCCCTCGACCAGCTGGCCGCCGCGGCGCGCGCCCTCTGATGGGGACGGAGTCAAAGTTGTCAAGGCTGGGGTCAAGTGACCCCGAACGATTTCGGGCCCTTACCCGGGGACGGAGTCAAAGTTGTCAAGCGCAGGAGCCCCGCTGATGCGCACGCTGGATCTCCCGGCCGGAACGTCGCCGCGCGCGTGGGGCCACATTCATGGCGAATCGTTTCGCGGCGAGATCGCGGCCCTCGCCGCGATCCGCAGCTACCTCTGCACCAAGGTTGGCGGCTTCGCGTCGCGCGAGCAGGTCCTCGCCGCGGCCGCCGCGCACCTCCCGGTGCTGGAGCGCTACAGCGCCGCGCTGCACGCCGAGCTCGTCGGCATCGCGGAGGGGGCCAACGTGCGCGCGGAGGACATCGTCATCGCGAACCACTACACCGATCTGCGCGACCTCAGCGCCGACCCGGCCACGTGGCGCCCGGCGCCGACCCGCGATGCGCCCGAGCTCCACGCGACCGGGGAGGGCCCAGAACGTGGCGGGGCTCCCGACGGCTCCGCCGGTGGGGCGGGGCGCAGCCCCGGTCCTGACGGGCTGGGCGGCGACGGCTGCAGCGTCGTCTGGGCCGGATCGCCGACGGGACAGATCCTCGCGCAGACCTGGGACATGCACGCGACCGCGATCCCGTACGTCATGACCCTCGGCATCCCCGCGCACGAGGGCGCCCCTGCCGCGCGGCTGCTCACCGTCACCGGCTGCCTCGGCATGGCCGGCATGAACACCGCGCGCGTCGCCGTGGCCATCAATAACTTGTTCTCCACCGACGCCACCCTCGGCGTCGTGTGGCCCGCCATGGTCCGCAAGGCGCTCACGGCCCGCGACGCCGTCACCGCGCGCGACACGATCGCCAGCTCGCCGATCGGCTCCGGGCATCACTACTTCATCGCCGACCGCGAGCGCGCCTTCGCGCTCGAGGCGAGCGGCACCCGCCGCAAGGAAGTCTTCACCGGCGGGCCGAGCTACGTGCACACCAACCACGCCCTGGACGCCGACGTCGCCGCGCGCAGCAAGGTCCCGACCACCAGCACCACGTACGACCGCATGCGCTGGCTCGAGCAGGACGTCGCGCGCGCGCGCGTGCACGATCTCGCCGACGTGTGGACGCGCCTCGGCAGCGAGGACGGCTGGCCGCGCAGCGTGTGCACGAACATGGCGACGCCCGAGTCCCCGCACGGCGCCGCCACCTGCGGCGCGATCGCGATGAACCTCGACACCGGCGAGCTCTGGGCACAGCAGGGCTTCATCCACAACGTCGCCGCGGAGAAATGGACCCTCTGAGCCATGCCTGACTATCCCTTCTTCTTCACCTGGTCTGCGCAGCAGGCGGCCAAGCCGATCGAGATCACCGGCGGCGACCGCGCGCACTTCACGACGAGCGACGGCGGCACCTGGCTCGACCTCGGCGCGCTCAGCTATCAGGTCAACGCCGGCCACGGGCGCCAGCGGATCGTCGAGGCGATCAAGGCCCAGGCCGACAAGCTCTGCCTGTCATCCCCGAACGCCGTGTTCCCCGCGAAGGTCGAGCTCGCCGAGCGCTTGCTCGCGCTGGCCGGCCCCGGCTACGCGAACGGCGGCAAGGTGTTCTTCACGCTCGGCGGCGCCGAGGCGAACGAGAACGCGCTCAAGATCGCGCGCCAGGTCACCAGCCGGCTCAAGCTCATCTCGCGCTACCGGAGCTATCACGGCGCGTCGATGGGCGCTCTCACGCTCACCGGCGACTGGCGCCGCGCGCCGTTCGAGCCCGGCATCCCCGGCGTGGTCCACGTGCAGGACTGCTACTGCGACCGCTGCCCGTTTGGTCAGCGCGTCGAGACGTGCAAGCGCGAGTGCGCGACAAACATCGGCGCGACGATGGCGCTCGAGGGCGCGCGGGGCACGGCGGCCGTGATCCTCGAGCCCGTCCCGGGTGCGAACGGCGTCCTCGTGCCGCCGGCCGAGTACTGGCCGATCGTGCGCCGCGCCTGCGATGCCGACGGGGCCTTGCTGATCGCGGACGAGGTCCTCACCGGCTTTGGCCGCACCGGCACCGCGTTCGGCTTCCAGCACTGGGACGTCGTCCCCGACATGATCACGTGCGCGAAGGGCCTCGCGTCCGGTTACGCCACGATCGGCGCCGTCCTCGTCCACGAGCGCATCGCCCGCCACTTCGACGCGAACGTCCTCGCGTGCGGCCTGACGTACTACGCGCACCCGACCGCGTGCGCGGCCGCGCTCGAGACGCTGAACCTCTACGCGGACGAGGGCAGCTTCGCCAACGCCGCCCGCCTCGGCCCGGTCCTGCGCGCGGAGCTCGAGCGCGTGGCGGCGCGGCTCCCGGGCGTCACGTCATTCGTGCGCAGCCTCGGGCTCCTGGGCGTGCTCGAGGTCGAGGCATCGCCGGCGGCCTGGGCCACGCTCGGCAAGGAGCTCGCGGCGCGCCAGCTCTCGTTGCACGTCGACGGCAAGCGCGGCACGGCGATCTTCGCGCCGCCGCTCTGCATCACGGAGGAGGAGCTCGTGGGCGGCCTGCGTTCGTTCGGCGACGCCGCGGCGCTCGCCTTCGCCCCCGGAGCGCTCGCGTGAGCCACGACCACAACGACAAGGTGATCGCGTCCGTCGAGGCCGCCCTCGCGCCGCTGCGCGATGGCATGACCATCCTGTGCGGCGGCTTCGGCCTGTCCGGCAACCCCGAGGCGCTGATCAAGGGCGTCGTGACCCGCGGCGTCCGCGACCTGACGCTGGTCTCGAACAACGCCGGCAACCTCGGCAAGGGCCTCGCGCTGTGGCTGCGCGCCGGGATCATCAAGAAGGTCATCTGCAGCTACATCGGCGGCAACGAGGATCTCCACACGCGCATGGCGAGCGGCGAGGTGCAGGTCGAGATCACGCCGCAGGGTACGCTCGCCGAGCGCATGCGCGCCGCGGGCGCCGGCATCCCCGCGTTCTTCACACCGACGGGCGCGGGCACCGTCGTCGAGGAGGGCAAGGAGGCGCGCGAGATCGACGGCCGCCGCTACATCCTGGAGAAGGCGCTGCCCGGTGACGTGGCGCTCGTCCGCGCGCAGAAGGCCGACCGCTTCGGGAACCTGCGGTTCTGGCGCACCGCGCGCAACTTCAATCCGGTGATGGCCACGGCGGCGAAGCTGTCGATCGTCGAGTGCGACGAGCTCCTGGACAACGGCGCGATCGATCCCGACGACGTCCACCTCGCCGGCATCTACGTCCACCGGATCGTGCACGTGCCGGAGCACGAGAACGCGTTCGAGTTCCGCACCGTCCGAAAGCGAGGCGCTTGATCATGTCGATCCAACCGTGGACGACGGAGGACATGGCGCGGCGCGCGGCGCGCGAGATTCCCGCCGGCTCGCTGGTGAACCTTGGCATCGGGTTGCCGACGCAGGTCGCTGACTACCTGCCGCAGGGGCACGCGTGGCTCCACAGTGAGAACGGCCTCCTGGGCATGGGGCCATTCCCCTACGAGGGCGACGAGGACCCGAACCTCATCAACGCAGGCAAGCAGACGGTCACGGTGCTGCCCGGCGGCTCGACCTTTGACTCCGCGAGCTCGTTCGGGATGATCCGCGGCGGCCACGTCGACATCGCCATCCTGGGGGCGATGCAGGTCTCGGCGGGCGGCGACCTCGCGAACTGGGCTGTTCCAGGGGGCAAGGTCATGGGCATCGGCGGGGCGATGGACCTCGCGTCCGGCTGCCGCCGCGTGATCGCGATGATGCAGCACGTGACCAAGAAGCAGGAGCACAAGCTCGTGGGTCACTGCGACTACCCACTCACCGCGTCGCGCACGGTCTCGCTCGTGATCACCGATCTCGGCGTCTTCGAGCCAACGGGACACGCGTTCCGCGTCGTGGAGCTCGCTCCCGGGATCACGCGGGAAGCTGCCGCAAAAGCGACAGGCGCGCCGCTGATCTGATCCTGTACACTGAGCACGTGAGCGACGAGACGACGCGCATCCTGTACGCGGAGCCCTATCTCTACACGGTGGAAATGGACCGCAACGATGCCTACATCATCGACGTCTGCTGCGGAGGCGTGACGATGTACAGCGTCCGCTTCCCGCTCGAGCCCGACGAGATCAGCGACTTCAAGAGGGACCCGTCGTCGCTCAAGCCGCTCGCGTGGAAGACCGCCAAGCTCGGCAAGAGCCCACGGTAAGCTCGAGCGGTCAGGGCCCCGCTCCAGCTCACATCGGCGTCTCCGCCTACATCTCGACGTGGCCGCGGTGCTCGCGCTCGAGCGCCCGCTTGAGCTTGTCGAGCGCCGAGTTCTGGATCTGCCGGATGCGCTCCCGCGACAGGTGGTACTGGTCACCGATCTCGCGGAACGTACGCTCCTCGTCGTCGCCGAGCCCGAAGCGCTTCGTCAGCACGTCGGCCTCGATCGGCGAGAGGTGATGCAGCAGCTTGTTGATCTGCCCCGTCAGCTTCGTCGTCGTCATCTCGTCCGCCGGCGAGTACTCCTCGCTGTTCGGATCGGCGAACGAGTCGCCGAAGCTGCGGTCGTCGTCATCGTGCATCGGCCGGTCCATCGACATCGGCTGACCCATGATGTAGCGGTGCATCTGGTTCAGCTTCGCGAGCGGAACCTTCGCGGCCTTCGCCAGCTCCTGCGGCGTGGGCGGCCGACCGAGATCACCGACCAGCCCCTGGCGGACCTTCTCGAGCTGCTGCTGCGCCTCGAGCATGTGGACCGGGATGCGGACCGCGCGTGCCTTGTCGGCGAGCGCGCGCCCGATCGCGTGGCGGATCCACCAGCACGCGTACGTCGAGAAGCGCAGGCCGCGGCGATAGTCAAAGCGCGAGACCGCGTGCATGAGCCCGAGGTTGCCCTCCTGGATCAGGTCCGCGAGCGGCATGCCGCCGCGGTCATAGCGCCGCGCCATGGTCACGACGAGGCGCAGGTTCGCGCGGACGAACTCGTCGCGCAGGTGGGCCGCATCGCGATGCGCCTGGTGCAGCTCGTCGAGGTACGCGCCCGCGTCCTTCGCCGCGCCGTCGTCCCACCAGGTCGGCGTCCCGGCGAGCGCCGCCTGACGCGCCCGGAAGAGCTCGCGAACCACCGCGTCGATGTGAACGCGGTCGAGGTCCACGCCGCGCAGCACGACGGCGGCTTCCTTGGCCGCGCCGACGAGCTTCTTTTTGAGCGCCGCGTCCTTGCGCAGCTTCTTCGTCTTCATCATGTCCTCGACGGCCTTCGCGAGCTTCACGAGCTTGAGCGGCTGCTCGAGGTTCGGCTCGACGAGGGCGAGCACGGCGGAGACGACCTCCGGCCGCGCGAGCACGCGCTCCCAGGTCAGCATCTCGGTGTCCTCGATGCCCTGCGAGAGCTCGCGTTCGTCCTCGGGGGTGAGCAGGTCATGCTCGGCGAGCTGGCGGAAGTACGCGGCGAGGTGATCATCCGAGTCACCCGCGCGCGAGACCTTCGGCGCGGCGCGGACGGGCGCGACGACCGCGGGAGCGACGCCGGGCGGCTGCGCGCCGGTGGGGATGGGACCGTTGGCGCGTGGGCCAAGGGTGCGAGTCCGCGCATGCGCCGGGCTCGTCACGCGACGCGACGACGTACGCGGGCGATGAGCTGTCTGGATCGTGGCCATGGCGAAACTCCTGGTTGCGATAGGGGTGAGACGTCGTGCCGAGCAAAACCGTTACAAGCTCCCGGATGTTCCGGGGCTCTCGTTGCGTACGAGCGCGAACACAGCTCGTATCGACCAAAGCGTGCCGACCACGCGAACCAGTGCACGATGCGCACCGAAGGACCGACGGGTAACCCCCAATCCGGCCAGGTTCCTCGCTCCAGCAGATCCAGCGGCTTGCGCCGGCTCGGAGATCGCGCGAGGCGCCGCGGGGACCGGGTATTTGCCACGGTGCGCGGATTTGTCGAGGAGAAACTCTCGCCGGACGTTCGACACCTGTCGGAACAGCGTGCGCGGTTGGCAGGACTCTGACGCAACTGTCGCGACGATGCCGCGCGGTGGCGCACAGCTGTGACGCGTCGACGACGTGTGCGCTCGCGTCGCACCCGTCGTAGTATGTTTATGACCTACGCTTCGGACTACGCCGCAGGCTCGTCGGTCTCGTGCTCGAGCGACGCGGTCTGGAGCTCTGCGAGGTGCCGTAACAGTCGGTCCAGCAGCGCGGCCTGATCGGGATGGATGATCCGGCGCGCGCGCGTGATCTCGATGAACTCGACCTTATCCACTTCCCACGACGCGCACTTCGGCACCGCGCCGGCCGGCGACGCGGCGGCATAGCCATGCACGCGCTTCTTCGACCGCGTGTAGTCCACGTGGCCGAGGTCGACCAGCGGGCCATCGACGACAACGCCGGTCTCCTCCAGCGTCTCGCGTCGGGCGGCCGCCTCCAGCGCCTCCTCGGGGTCCGGCGCGCCCTTCGGGATGCCCCACGGCGCGCGCCGGTTGTAGTTCCCCGCTGGATGGACGAGCAGGACCTCCACCGAGTCCTCGACCTGGCGGTAGAGGACGGTGCCGGAGGCTAACTTGCCGCGCGGCTCGGGCATCGATATCACCGTGGAGGACGACGCCAACCATTGCAAGGCCCCACGCGCCGCTTCCAGCGATCCTCACGACTTGCGGCCCGCCCGCTGGTGTACCGTTACCCATGTCCGATCAGCGCCAGCAGTGGTTCGCGCGCATGGTGCAGTCTGGCCTCGAGAACCAGATGTTCTCTCCGAGCGACGTCCTCGCCCACGCGACGCCCGACGTGCTCGCCAGCCACCTCCCGCCCGAGCTGCTCTCGAAGGTGCTCGCCGCGTCGCTCGCGTCGGGCTCCATGACCCCCGAGAACGTCCTCGCGACGGTGACGCCCGAGCTCCTCGCGCAGCACCTCCCGCACGAGGTCCTCTGGGCCTGCATCGCCGCCGCGGCCGCCCGCGCGGGGGTCACGGCGCCGGTGCGCGCGTGAACATGAAGGCGTTCTTCGTCGCGTCGCTGTCGACGGCCCTGGACCTCGGGATCGCCACGGGCGATGACGTCCTCCGCCACGCGACGCCGGAGATCCTCGCCGCGCACCTCCCGCGTCCGCTGTGGGCGCGCCTCCTGACCGCGTGCGTCGGCGCGGCGCGCGTCGATGCGACCCTCGTCATCGAGACGGTGGGCGTCCCGAACCTCTGCGAGCACCTCCCGGCGCCCGTCCTGTGGGCCTGCATCGCCGAGGTCGGCGCGCGCGCGCTCGGCGGCATCTTCCCGGCGGTCTCCACCACCATCTCGCAGCCCATCCCGGCGCTCCTCGCCCCGGCCCCGGCCGCCGCGCTGCTCGCGCCGATGCCGCCCACGACCATCACGCCCGCGGTGCCGGCCCCGGTCGTGGTCGGGCCGGCGATCCCGGACGCGGACCTGCCGCCGGTCTCGGGCCGAACGCGCACGCCGACCGGCGCGGGCCGCTTTCGCGCGACCAGTACCGGCGCGGGCCTCTCGCGGCCCGGGACCAACGGCGACCGCGCCACGCCGCCACCCCAGCCGCGCCGTCCGCAGGCCGCCGCCACCACGCCCTCCGCCGTGATCGAGGCGGGGACCTCCCGTGCGCGCCGCCCGGCGACCGAGGTCAGCGACTACGACATCGAGACGGACGTGCGCGCGGGCGACGACTGGCGCCAGACCCTCGGGCCCGCGGCGGCGACCAAGGACGTCGAGGTCGACGTCGACGACGAGCAGCTGGTCGACTGGGCCGCCTCCGAGGAGACGGTCACGGGCGGCAGCGAGCTCGACCGCACCAAGCGCTGAGGCGCTCGAGCCTCCACGCAACAACGCCCGGGACCGTCGAGGTCACCGGGCGTTTTCGCTGTCGTTCCTGGTAGGGGTAGACGGGATTGAACCGCCGACTTATTCCGTGTGAAGGAATCACTCTCCCGCTGAGTTATACCCCCGAGTGCCCATCGTTTAACGCGCGTCGGGCCGCAGTGTCAACCCCGGTGGTATGAACGGGCATGGAACGCACGACAGTGTCCACCCCCGACGCGCCGGCGGCGATCGGGCCGTACTCGCAAGCGGTCGTCGTCGCCCTCGGCACCGGCAAGATGGTGTTCAGCAGCGGGCAGATCGCGCTCGACCCGAAGAGCGGACAGATGGTCGCGGGCGACGTGGCCGTGCAGACGCACCAGGTGATCGCGAACCTGCGCGCCGTGCTCGCGGCGGCGGGCGCCGGGCCCGAGCACATCGTCAAGACGACGATCTTCCTCGCGGACATGGCGGACTTCGGCGCGGTGAACGAGATCTACGGCCAGCTCTTCACGGCCGCGCCGCCGGCGCGCTCCACCGTCGCGGCCGCGGGCCTGCCGCGGAACGCGCGCGTCGAGATCGATTGCATCGCGGTGGTGCCTTGAGCGACGGCCCGAAGACCGTCGCCGAGGGCGGTCACGCGATCGAGTCCGTGCTGACCGAGACGCGGACGTTTCCGCCGCCGGCCGCGTTTGCCGCCGCCTCGCTCGTCGGTAGCGAGGCCGCGTACGCCGCCATGGTCGAGAAGGCAGAGGGCGACCACGAGGGCTTCTGGGCCGAGCAGGCCGGGCAGCTCGAGTGGGCCGCGAAGTGGACGCGGACGCTCGAGTGGACGGCGCCGGACGCGAAGTGGTTCGTCGGCGGGCGGCTCAACGCGACCGCGAGCTGCCTCGACCGGCACGCGGCGAGCTGGCGCAAGAACAAGGCGGCGCTCCTGTTCGAGGGCGAGCCCGGCGACACGCGCGTCCTGACGTACGGCCAGCTCCACCGCGAGGTGTGCAAGGCCGCGAACGCCCTCGGGGCGCTCGGCGTGCGCGCCGGTGACTTCGTCGCGATCTACCTGCCGATGATCCCCGAGGCCGTCGTCGCGATGCTCGCGTGCGCGCGCATCGGCGCTCCGCACACGATCGTCTTCGGCGGGTTCTCCGCCGAGGCGCTCTCCGATCGCATCAAGGACTCGCGCGCGAAGCTCGTCATCACCGCCGATGGCGGCTGGCGACGCGGCGCGATCGTGCCCCTCAAGGACAACGTCGACAAGGCCCTCGTCGGGACCGGCAGCGCCGACGGCGGGTCGCCAGCGAACGCTGGCGTACCGGGCCGAGCTGGAGGGTCGCCAGCGAATGCTGGCGTACCTGGCCGAGATGGAGGGTCGCCAGCGAACGCTGGCGTACCTGGGGTCGAGCGCGTCCTCGTCGTGAAGCGGACGGGCAACGCGGTGGCGTGGGGCCCCAAGGACGTCTGGTGGCACGACGTCGTCGGCACGGCGTCCGCGCGCCACGTCGCGCCCAGCTTCGACAGCGAGCACCCGCTGTTCTCGCTCTACACGAGCGGCACGACCGGCAAGCCGAAGGGCATCCTGCACACGACCGGCGGCTACCTGACCGGCGCGGCGTATACGTCGAAGTACGTCTTCGATCTGCGCGATGACGACGTGTTCTGGTGCACCGCCGACATCGGCTGGGTCACCGGCCACAGCTACGTCGTGTACGGCCCGCTCGCGAACGGCGCGACGGTGCTGATGTACGAGGGCGCGCCCGACGCGCCGACCAAGAGCCGGTTCTGGGAGATCATCGAGCGGTGGGGCGTGACGGTGTTCTACACGGCGCCCACGGCGATCCGCGCGTTCATGCGCTGGGGCGACGAGCACCCCGCCGCCCATGACCTGTCCTCGCTGCGGCTGCTCGGCTCCGTCGGCGAGCCGATCAACCCCGAGGCGTGGATGTGGTACCGCGACAAGATCGGCGGCGCGCGCTGCCCGATCGTGGACACGTGGTGGCAGACCGAGACCGGCGCCATCATGATCGCCCCGCTGCCCGGGGCCACGACGACGAAGCCTGGCTCGGCCACGCGCGCGCTGCCCGGCATCGCGGCTGACGTCGTGAAGAAGGACGGCACGCCCTGTGGCCCGAACGAGGGCGGCTTCCTCGTGATCAAGCGGCCCTGGCCGTCGATGCTGCGCACGATCTTCGGCGACCACGAGCGGTTCGCGAAGACCTACTTCGGCGAGATCGAGGGCGTCTACTTCGCGGGCGATGGGGCGCGCAAGGACGCCGATGGCTATTTCTGGATCATGGGGCGCGTCGACGACGTGATCAACGTCGCGGGGCATCGGCTCTCCACGATGGAGGTCGAGAGCGCCCTCGCCTCGCACCCGAAGGTGGCCGAGGCGGCCGTCGTGGGGCGGCCCGATGACCTCAAGGGGCAGGCGATCGTCGCGTTCGTGACGCCGCGCGCCGGCGTGACCGCGGATGACGCGCTGGCCACGGAGCTCCGCGCGCACGTCACGACGCAGATCGGGGCGCTCGCGCGGCCGGAGGAGGTCCGCTTCGCCGACGCGCTCCCCAAGACGCGCTCCGGCAAGATCATGCGGCGGCTCTTGCGCGAGGTCGCGTCCGGCTCGACGGCCCGCGGCGACACGACGACGCTCGAGGACCAAGGCGTGCTCGAGACGCTCGCGCAGGCGTACGCGTCGGACGACTGACGCCTTTCCAGCGCGTGCGGGAATGCCCGCGGCGACATCGGCGGTAGGGTGCGCGCATGCGCATGAAGACGATCGCGATCGCGTTGGTAGCCGCCGCGGCGGCGGTGGGAATTGCCTGTTCCAAGAAGCCCGAGACGCCCCCCACGGCGGGCAGCGGGGGGAGCGCGGCCGGCTCCGCCGCTGTGGCCGCGCCGCCGCTCGTCATCAAGCCGTACACGCCAGCCGCGGACGTGCCGGACGCGATCAAGGCCGCGATCGCCGCGCCCGACCGCACCGACAAGGACCGCGCGCTCGATGCCGGCCGCAAGCCCGCAGAGACGTTCGCCTTCTTCAAGGTCGCGCCGGGGCAAAAGATCGGCGAGCTGTTCTCGGGCCAGGGCTATTCGACGGAGCTGATGGCACGCATCGTCGGCCCGACGGGCAAGGTGTACGCGCAGAACTCGACCGAGATGCTCGAGAAGTTCGCGCGCAAGCCGCTCGCGGAGCGCAGCGCGAAGCCGGCCGTCAAGGAGGTCATCGTCCTGGTCGAGCAGCCGACGGAGACGCCGTTTCCGCCGGAGGCCAAGGACCTCGACGCGGTGATCTGCATCATCAACTATCACGACTACGTCAACGAGAAGGTCGACCGCGCGAAGCTGAACGCGGCCGTCCTCGCGACGCTCAAGCCAGGCGGCATCTACGGCATCGTCGACTCGAGCGCGGCGGCGGGCACCGGCCTCCGCGACACGGATACGCTGCACCGCATCGACGAGGAGGTCGTCAAGACCGAGGTCATCGCGGCCGGCTTCAAGCTCGACGGCGAGAGCGATGCGCTGCGTGCGCCCGACGACAAGCGCGACTGGAACACCTCGCCGGGCGCGTCCAAGGACCGCCGCGGCACGGGCGACAAGTTCGTCCTCCGCTTCGTGAAGCCGTAGCGGACGCTCCGACCGCGGCGGTCGCTCGGGTCAACCGGATGAATCGCCGAGGCGTTGGCGGCGCCTCGGCGGTCGAGCGTGAGCGGGTGGCTAGCGCTCGGCGGCGGTCTCGGCGTCGAGCGCGTCGTCGGGGCCGGTCTCCTCGAGATCGGCGGGCAAGGCGCGGTGGACGACCACGGGGGCGACGACGGGCGGCGCCGCCGCGGCCGGGTGCTTCGCCGTGCGCGCGAGGTACTTGCAGATCACGCCGACGAGCTGCTCGTGCGCCTTGCGGACGGTGCTCTTCTCGAGCGGGCCCTTCGTGTTCGTCACGATCGAGAGCACCACGGGGCGGGCGGGGTCGATGTCGAGCACCCCGGACAGCGCGATCGCCGTCGAGAGCGTGCCGGTCTTGCCCCGCAGGAGCCCGCGGACCTCGGGGCTGTGGAATCGGTTCGTGAGCGTGCCGTCGCGGCCCGCGACCGAGAGCGAGGCGAGCCACGCCTTGGCCAGCGCCGCGTCGCTGCCCGCCGAGAAGCCCGCCGCGCTGCGGACGATCGCCACCAGCTCGTGCGTCGAGATCGCGGTGTGGTAGCTGAGCCCCGAGCCGGTATCGACGACGAGCTGGTCCTTCGCGACGTGCGCGTGCCGCCCGAGCCAGCCGTACATCGCGGCGACCGCGCCCTCCATCGTCGGCTTCGAGCGGTCGTGCAGCGCTGCTGCCGTCATGATCACGCGGTCGGCCAGCCAGTTGATGCTCCACTTGTTGACGTGGGCGACGATGTCGGCCAGCGCGGCCGAGTCGTGCCGCGCCAGCTCGAGCGGCAGCGCGCCGCGCCCGACGGACTCGCCGACGAAGTCATCGAGCTCCTCCGTCTTCACGGGCCCGGCTACGGCGATGCCGTGCGCGTCCAGCGCCGTGCGCAGCGTGTACGCGGCGGCGGCGGTGCGCTCGAGCGTCGGCAGCTGGTAAGTGACCGCGCCGCCCTTGCCGATGACGCCGCTGATGTTGAGGACGACGTGCGTGCGGCCGCCCATGTCCTTCGTGGTGTCGGCCTTGTACGCGAGCCGCGGGCGCATCGCGGCCCGCGCGGTGGTCGCCGTGACCTTGCACGTGACGAGGTCGCCCGACGAGGCGGTCGCGATCGCGGCGCGACCCGGCGCGCCGGCCGAAATCTCGATGGGCAACGTCGCGCGGTAGAGCCCGTCGCGCGACGCGTCCGAGCCGATGACGATGCTGCCGTCGATGCCATGGATGCCGCGCGCGGAGAGCTGCGTGGCGAGCTCCTCGAGATCGGTCGCGGCGAGAGTCGGGTCGTAGCTGCCGAGCAGGTAGATGTCCCCGTGGAGGACGCCGGCGTCGTCGGGGGACGGGCCGAACACGCGCGTCGCGTAGCGGTAATCGGCGCCGAGCAGATCGAGCGCGGTGGCGGTCGAGATCATCTTCACGTTCGACGCGGGGTTCAGCGCCTCGTCCGGGTTGACCGCGAACAGCGGGTCGCCCGTGCGCGCGTCGGCGACGACGAGCCCGGTGACGCCCCCGCGCAGCGGGCCCCGCAGGAGCTTCTCGATCTCCTTCGCCGTCGCCTCTTCCGCGGAGGCGGGCGCGGCCTTGGCGCGCGCGGCCGCGGCGACCTCGCCGACGTAGACGACCTGGGCGTGCGCCCCATCGTGCAGCGCGGCGGCCGGCGCGGCAACGGTGACGACCGCGCGCGTCGGTGCGGCGGCGGCCGGGTCGAGCGTGGCCGCGACGAGGAGCGCGACGAGCGGGGAGCGCAGCGTCTTCATTTGGATCCTCGGAGCGCGATCAGCGTCGCGCCATCTCCACTGTCGCTCGCGAGCGCGCGGACATAGCCGGACAGGGCGCCGAGCAGCTCGGCCAGCACCATCTCGCGAAGCGGCGCGCCGATCTCGCTGCGCGTGCCCTTGCCGTGAATCACGCGCACGCAGCCGTGACCGGCGCGGACGGAGCCGAGCAAGAACTGGCGGAGCTTCGCGCTCGCGTCGGCCGTGGTCTCGCCGTGGAGATCGAGCGTGGCCGTCGCGTGGACCTTACCGCTGCGGAGATCGGCGATCTGCGCGTGGGAGACACCCGGCGCGCGTGCGGCGTACCGCGCGGCGTCGCCGTCGACGGCGAGCTTCACCTCCGGCGGCAGCTCCACCACGCGGACCGGCGACGGCGGCGGTGGCGGCACCGGGACGCGGTCGCGCGCCGCCCCGTCGAGCGGCGTGGCTCCGCCGATCGCGGCGAGGAACATCGCGCGATCCTCCGCCGAGACCGCGCTTTGCTTGGTCCGGCGCCCGGACGGGCCACCCTTCATCTCTAAAGATCTACAGGCTGTCCGCCCCGTCGGCCAACTATTTCAATCACGCGGAGTCAACGTGCTGCGCGTTGCCATTTACAACGCGCGGTTTGCCGCCCGGTCTCTTGCAGCCCGCCGCCCATCCGCGGAAGGTTGGGCCCAGATGTCGACGTCTCCTTGTCCCCGTGTCGCCTACTTCTGCATGGAGTACGGGCTCGATCCGAGCTTCCCGATCTATGCCGGTGGCCTCGGGATTCTCGCCGGCGACCACATGAAGTCCGTCGGCGACCTGCGTATCCCACTCACCGGCATCGGGCTGTTCTGGGACGAGGGGTACACCAAGCAGACCATCAGCCGCGCCGGACAGGTCGAGGACGGCTATCCGAAGACCCCGCGCGACGCGCTGCGGCGGATCGACGTCAGGCTCGAGGTCACGGTCCGCGGCAAGAAGGTCCCGCTGCGCGCCTGGAAGCTCGAGCGCTACATCACGTCCACCCTGTACCTCCTCGAGCCCGAGCACGAGGACGACCGCTGGATCACGCAGCGGCTCTATGGCGGCGGCGACGAGGACCGGCTCGCGCAGGAGATCGTGCTCGGCGTCGGCGGCGTGCGGCTGCTCCACGCGCTCGGCGAGGCGGTCGACGTCTATCACTTCAACGAGGGCCACGCCGTGTTCGCCGGGCTCGAGCTCCTTCGCCAGCACCGCTACGGCGGCGCCACGTTGCCGGAGCGCGTCGCGAAGCTGCGGCCGCACGTCGCGTTCACCACCCACACGCCGGTCCCCGCGGGCAACGAGGTCCACGAGCTCGCGCTCATGCGCAAGATGGACGCGGACCTGGGGTTCACCGACGCCGAGCTCGAGGTCATCGGCGGCGACCCGTTCTCGATGACCGTCGCCGGCCTGCGCCTCGCCCGCATCGCGAACGGCGTCGCCGAGCTGCACGGCGAGACGGCCCGCACGATGTGGAAGGACGTCGACGGCGCGGCGCCGATCATCGCCGTGACGAACGGCGTCCACGCCCCGACGTGGCAGGACGCGCGCATCCGCGCCGCGCTCGTCCCCGACAAGGCGAAGGCGACGCAGGACGCCGAGCTGTGGAACGCGCACCAGGCGATGAAGCGCGAGATGGTGGCCGAGATCGCAACGCGGACCGGCGTGCACCTCAAGGCGGAGGGCTTCGTCATCGGCTTCGCGCGGCGCGCGGCGTCGTACAAGCGCGCGGACCTGATCCTCGGGGACGACGCGGCTCTCGCGAAGCTGTTCGACGCCGGCGTGCAGATCGTCTACTCCGGCAAGGCGCACCCGCGCGACACCGAGGGCAAGAAGCTCGTCGTGAAGCTCGTGGAGGCGGCGAAGCAGCACCCCGGGCACGTGGTGTTCGTCGAGAGCTACGACATGCGCGTCGGCGCGCTGCTCACGCGCGGCGTGGATGTGTGGCTCAACAACCCGCGGCGGCCGCTCGAGGCGAGCGGGACGAGCGGCATGAAGGCCGCGATGAACGGCGTGCCGAACGTGTCGATCCTCGACGGCTGGTGGCCCGAGGGCTGCGAGCACGGCGTCACGGGCTGGAAGATCGGCGACGCCGATCCCGCAGACGACGCGTTCGACGAGGCGGACGCGAAGCGCGTCGACCTGCGCGACCGTCAGCTCCTGTTCGACGTGCTCGAGAACGAGGTCCTTCCGGCATACGCCGACCGCGCGAAGTGGGTCGCGATCATGCGCGCGAGCATCGCCATGTCGCAGTGGCGGTTCGCGTCGGACCGGATGATCGAGGACTACGTCGCGAAGGTCTATTCGGCGAGCGCGCCGGCTACCTGAGCGGATCGGGCCGGTAGAGGACCTGGCGGCGCTTGCCGCGCCACTCCACGACGAGGTAGTCGCCGAGCTGCTCGGCCGTGGCCTCGTCGAGGTGGCGGCGCGGCGTGGCGCGCAGGCACGGATGGTCGGCCGGATCGACGGCGACCTCGGCGAGGTGCCAGTGCTCCTCCTCGCGCTGGCCGGTCAGGACGTACGCGTCGTCGAAGGTCCACGACGGCGCGCCGGCGCACGTGATCGGTGCGCCCGTCGGGCTGCGCACGGTGACGCGGCGGCGATAGGTGGCGTCGAGCTGGGTCTCGGTGCGGCGGGTGATCTCCCACCACTCCGCCTCGTCGCGGACGTTGCCCTCGTCGTCGTAGGAGGTCGCGAGCCAGCGCCAGGCGCCGGCGGCCGCGTAATCGGTGGGCCACGGCGCGTCGGGGAGGGCGGCCTGGTCGTCATCGTCGGTGCGCAGCAACGTCTGCTCGCCGCCGTCGAAGTGGAGGGCCAGGCGCTCGCCGTTGACGTCGGCGCGGTAGTCGCCCACGTGGCGGAAGCCGTGGTCGCAGGGCCCGGGCTCCGTGTGGTAGCCCGTCTCGTGCACGAGGTAGCCGCCGCGCGGATCGGGATCGACGACGACGTCGAACGTGGCGCGCTGGCGGTACCGCGGGCGCTGGTTGCACGCGAAGGGGCGGCCATCGGTGGACGCGACGTCGACGGTGCGGACGTAGCGGCCGACCAGCTCGGTCGGGGCCGCCCCGACGGGCCGCAGGCGCCAGCGCTCTTGCTCGACCCGCGTGGTGCCCGCCTCTGCGGTGCGCAGGATCCAGCCCCAGCCGCCGGTGAGATCCCGGATCGGATAGGCGAGCGGGGAGGGCAGCGGGTGGGCGGCGAGCGGCGACTGGACGCGGCCGTCGCAGCCGAGCGCGCCCGCCGCTGCCAGTAGGAGAGCCCTGCGCCACACGCAGGCGAGTATACTCGCGGCGTGAGGGCTGTCCTGATGGCGGCGGTGATCGCCGTCACGATCCCGCGCGTCGCCCAGGGGGGCGGCACCGGCGTCATCGCGACGAGCGTCGACGGCGACCGCGTCCACGCGGCGGCGGCGATCGCGGCGGCCGTCGTGGAGGTCGGCGGCGGCGGGGTCGCGCGGCGCGTGGTACCGGACGCGATCACCGAGGCGCGGGCGGCGGTGGCGGCGGGCGCGGTGCCCGTCGAGCAGCTGGCCCACGTCCGCGGCGTCCGCGAGGCCATCGATGAAGGCTGGCGCGCGTACCTGCGCGTGTCCGTCGAGTTCGCGGCCTCGCGGCTCGCGGCCGCGCGGCAGGACGCGGAGGCGCTCGTGGCGCTGCCGGGCGGCGCGGAGCTGTACGCGGACGCGGCGCTGCGGCTCGGCGCGGTGCTCCTGCATCAGGGGCGCGCCGAGGAGGGCCGCGCGGTGATCGCCCTCGCGCTCGCGATGGACCCAGCGCGGCCCGTCACGCTGGCGGAGTTCGCGCCCGATGTCGTCGAGGCGGTCGACGCGGTGCGCGCGGCTCCCGCGGCGGCGCAGCAGCACGTGCGCGTGGCGAGCGTGCCGGCGGGCGCGCGCGTCGAGGTCGATGGCGTGGATCGGGGCGCCTCGCCGGTCGAGCTCGAGCTGGCGCGCGGCCAGCACGTCATCGCGGCGCGGGCGGCGGGCTACGTGCCGCGCGCGCTCGGCGCGGCCGTGGATGCGAGCACGAGCTCGCTGCGGGTGGAGCTCGAGCGCGACGAGGACGACGCGCGGCTCGCGGCCGGCGTCGCGCCCGCGATGGATCGCGAGGGCCAGCAGCTCCTCGTCGATGCGGCGGCGCGGTTCGCGGATCTCGACGAGGTCGTGCTGGCGGCGGTCGTCGACCGGCGCGGCGAGCCGGCGCTGCGGGTGCAGCGGTGCGTGGGCGTGCCGGCGCGGTGCTCGGCGGTCGTCGAGGTCGGGTACGGCGAACCGGCGGGGCTCGCCGCGGCCGCCCGCAGCGCGTGGGCGACGGCGCGGTCCGGCGCGCTCGGCGAGGGGCCGAGCGTGTTCGGGGACCACCCGAGCCCTGTCGCGGCGCATCGCTGCGGGGCCTGCCGGAGCCCGCTCCTGTGGGGCGGCGTCGTGGTCGGCATCGCGATCGGCGCGATCGCGATCATCGCGGAGAGCTCGGCGAGCCACGGACCGCCGCAGGTCGTCGTCGACGGCACGCTGTTTGGCCACCACTGACGCCCGGGACAGAGACCGCGAAAAAATCGCGGTCTCTGTCGATCGGCTTGTCGGCTCCGCCGCCGGCGCCTGTCCGGAGGAGATCGCCCGCGAAGACGCGGGGGCAGAGACCGCGAATAAATCGCGGTCTCTGTCGATCGGCTTGTCGGCTCCGCCGCCAGCGCCTGTACGGAGCAGATCGCCCGCGAAGACGCGGGCTCAGGGCGCGCGGAAGTCGGCCTGCAGCGAGCGCACCTCGCCGGCCCCCACGTCGATCGCGAATGGCTTCTTGCGCGGCGGATCGTCGCCGCCAAAGATGATCTCGACCGTGTGGTGCCCGGCGGGCACGGTGAGCTCCAGCGGCGTGCGGCCACGGGCGACGCCGTCGATCTGGATCTCGCCCCACGGGTCGGCGCCGATCTTGAGCGTCGCGGTGCCCACCGGCGCGACCGCCACGCCCCCCGCGTCCGCGTGCGCGACGGTGAGCGTGGCGCCATCGGCCGGAGTCGCGGGCGTCCGGCGCCCGGCGTCGAGGGTGCCGGCGTCGAGGGTCACGGCGTCGATCGCGAACGGCGCATCCCCGGGGGCGGCGTCCGCCACCGCCGCGTCCGAGCCGGTCACGCCGGCCTCGCCGAAAATCGCGTAGTACGCGGCGTCGTGCTTCGGTAGCGCGTCGGGTCGCATCACGGCGTCGCGCCCGTGCTCGAACACGTAGATCGCGGCGCCGCCGAGGGCCGCCGCCGCCAGCGCGCCGACGACGATGCCGCCGCTCCCCGGCGGGCCACCGCTGTAGGGCGGCCGCTCGTTCGCC
>JANXOM010000016.1 GCA_025353585.1 Deltaproteobacteria bacterium | reverse complement strand
CGACGCCGTGTCGCAGCTGCTCGCCAAGGACGGCACCGCGCTGTTGCGCGACCTGATGCAGGGCTACTTCGATCGACGTGCCGAGCAAGAGCGTCGCGTGAAGGTGGTCGGCGCCGATGGCATCGAGCGGTCGGAGGTACGGACCGCGTCGCGGCGGATCGAGACGCCGGTCGGCGAGATCGAAGTGACGCGGCTCCTCTATCAGGCGCCCGGCATGGAAGGGCTCGCGCCGCTCGACGCAGCGCTGGGGCTTCCCGACGAGAAGTACACGCACGACGTGCGCCGGATCGTCGCCGAGGAGAGCGCGAAGTCGTCGTTCGACGAGGTCGTGGAGCTGATCGCGAAGCGCACGGGTGCGAACGTCCCCAAGCGCCAGGTCGAAGAGCTGACGGTGCGCGCGGCGCAGGACTTCGATGCGTTCTACCGCGACCGGCTGCGCGAGGCCGAGCAGACCGACGACTTGCTCGTGCTCAGCTTCGACGGCAAGGGCATCGCGATGCGGCACGAGGACCTGCGCGAAGCGACGCGCAAGGCGGCGGCCGCCGAGCCGAAGTTGCACACACGCCTCGCGAAGGGCGAGAAGCCCAACCGCAAGCGGATGGCCCAGGTCGCGGTGGTCTACTCGATTGCGCGCTGGCAGCGGACCAGCTCCGATGTGCTGCACGACCTCCGCGAGCCACGGGCTGGCACGCGGCCGCGCCCGACGAACAAGCGCGTCTGGGCGAGCGCGGAGCGCTCTGCGCAGGCGGTGATCGAAGACGCCTTCGACGAGGCGCTGCGCCGTGATCCGGATCTGCGGCGTCGGTGGGTCGTCCTCGTCGACGGTCAGCGCGACCAGATCAAGCGCGTGGAGCGCGCCGCGCGCAAGGTCGGCGTCGCAATCACGATCGTGCTCGATATCGTCCACGCGCTCGAATACCTGTGGCGTGCCGCGTACGCGTTTCACAAGGACGGCACGCCCGAGGCCGAGGCGTGGGTGGAACACCAGCTCGTGAAGCTGCTCAGCGGCCGTAGCGGCGGCGAGATCGCCAAGAGCATGCGCCTGATGGCCAAGAGCCACGTCCTCGACGCCACGGCGGCACGGCCGGTCGAGAAGGCCGCGGGCTACTTGGTGAAGCACACCCGGCTCCTGCACTACAACCGCGCTCTCGCAGACGGGCTGCCGATCGCGACCGGGGTGATCGAGGGCGCGTGCCGCTACCTCGTGCAAGATCGGATGGGGCGTACCGGCGCGCGCTGGTCGCTCACGGGCGCCGAGGCCATCCTGCGCCTGCGCGCGCTGCGGACCAGTGGCGACTTCGACGACTACTGGCAGTTTCATCTCGCGAAGGAGAACGAGCGCACCCATCAGTCACGCTACGCCGACGGCGCGATTCCCAACCCGCTGCCGACGAAGCGCCCCACGCTGACGCTCGTCAAGTGATCAGAATTGCTCCCGTCGAGCGCGACGCAAAAGAGCCGCACCCAAATCGAATTGCCGGATCCCTGCGTCCTGACGTGAAGCTCCCGACGCCGTTCGATCCGCGTCGGAATTTGACCGTTGTCACCGGCGCGCTATCCGAACCACTCGGCGAGGTTGCGCTGCGCTTGGTACTCGATACCGGCTCGTTTGAGACACTGATCATCCCGGAGATCCTCGACGACCTCGGCTACAGCCCGCGCGGCGCGGAGGCGGTGACCGGCGTCTACTCGGCGGTCGGGAAGGCGCAGGGCTACATCACGCGCGTCCAGCGGTTCGAGGCGATGGGAGTCATGGTGACGGACATGCGCGTGCACGCGTTCGACCTCGCCGGCCGCTACAGGATCGACGGGTTGATCGGGCTCAGCTTCCTACGGCAGTTCAACTACGAGATCCGATCCGCTGAAGGACGGATTTTCCTCGAGCCCATTGCCTCGTAGGCAGGGCGCTCATTCGACGGCCCCTGCGTAGTGGCGCACATACTGCGCGATGCGTGCCCGGAGGACGCCGCGAAGCGTCTCTGCGGCGCCGTCGGAGTTGCTCGATGCATTCACCTCGGCGAGGCGCTCTCGGGACATGCCATCGAAGCCGGCGAACACGGCCGGGTCCCGTTCTAAATTAGTCGCCGCGCCCGATCGCGCCGGCCACCGGGGCACTGGCCATCGATGACGCGCACCGAAGCATGAGGCTCATGGAAGACGGAACCATCGGCCATTCGCGGGACGGTTTCGCAGCTGTTGGTCCGCCGGATTGCCGGCCGGTTGCGTGCCGCGATCGATCGATCTATATTGATCGTCACGTGGCGAAGGCGAAACGAGCGAAGCCGTCGGGTACGCGGAAGGCCCTTGGCAACGGGCGCAAGCGCGTTCTCGTCGTCTTGTTCATCCCGAGCGTCGAGCGTGACGGGGTAACCCCGATCGATCAGCACACTGGGTCGATGCGGCGCTCGCGCACTTCGGCCGCGTGTTCGGCGGAGCCACCGCATACCCCAAGGCAAAGGGCGTTTGGCGCGACGACGAGCGCGATGGCGCGCTCGTGATCGACGAACCGGTGTGATCCATTGCTACACGACGCCGGGCGAGATCAGCGACCCGTCGAATCTGGCCGAGGTCGGCACGTTCTGCCGCGAAATGGGACGCGATGCGAACCAGGGCGAGATCGGGTTGGTGATCGGTGACGAGTACTTTGCGATCCGCGATTTCGCTGAGGAGTAGCACCATGAAGAAGCAGCTCGACATGTCCAAGATCGCCAAGGGCCTCGGAGCGGAGCGTCGCGGCAAGGTCAGCGCGAAGGGCGGCTACTTCGGAGCGCTCGAGCTCTTCGCCGCTGTCGAGGCACGGTTCCGCGTGCCCGACGGCGGCGGTCGCGCCACGGACCCAGAATGGACCGAGCGCCGACTCGTCGCGCTCGCCCCGGCGACGCTTCGACGTCTGGCAACGCTGGCCGCGAAGGTTCGGAAGCGCGGCGGTGTTCAAGTCGCGCCCATGCAGCTCGCTGCGCTCCTGCTGGAGAAGACGGCGGAGCAGTTGAGCGAGAAGGATACGGAGCGGTTGCTCCGCAAGCGGGCCAGATAGCTCTTCAGTGTCGATTTCAAACGAGTGCTGCGGTCTCAACCGCCGCTGAGCTTCGCGACGAACTGCTGGAGCTTGGGACCGCGAGCCGGCGTAAGGCTGTGTAGATATATTGTGCACACCACGAGTTGTCTTTGCGCGAGCAGGGTTGCCACCTGAAGCACCGCTGGCGTCATTTTCTCGAGCGACGGCGCTTCGACCATCTCGGCTGGTGAAAGCGGTCGGTCGAGAACGTACTCGACCTGAGACTGATACTTGGGTTTGAGCATGGGATCACCGCCGCCACGTTGCGATGATGTGCCCGAAACCACGCGAGCACGAATTGTCGACTCGACGGAACGAAGACACTCCGCAGAGCTCCACATCTGCGGAACTCAACGGCTGCTGAGCTTCGCGACGAACTGCTGCAGTTGAAGACCGCGAGCTGGCGTGTGGCTTTGCAAATACATCGCGCACAACGCGAGTTGTCGTTGCGCCAACAAGGTCGCCACTTGGAGGACCGGTGGCGTCATTTCCTCAAGCGAGGGGGCTTCGACCAGCTCGGCTGGCGAGAGTGGTCGGTCGAGAACGTACTCGACCTGCGATTGGTATCTCGCTTCAAGCATCGATCACCTACGCCGCGTTGTGATGTTGATATCTCTCGGGACCACGCGAGGACGCGGCGGCGTCCCGGCCTGAATCGTTTCCGTGCTCGTAACCTTCACGGTGACTTGATCATAACCCAGCGCAGCGCGATGGGTACAGAACGAGATGGACTTGGCAGCTGCGACCTCCGCGTCGTCCGGCTTCATTCCGCGATCGACGGCCTTCAGATACTCCGCTTGGAAATTCTCTCGATTCTCCCACGCGAGGTCACCGGAGAGCACGTCGGGCACGCGGCCAAACCGCGCCTCGAATAGTCTCAGTGCCTCCGTCAGCGCGAAGTCTGATGGGTGCGGATCTTCTCCACCGGGTCGCGCGTCAATGATTTCGCGAAGTTGATCGCGCCTGATCTATCCGGATCGACCGCGAGTGCGTAGGGTCGCGCCGATGATCGCCACCTCGCGCGTGAACCCGATCGCCAACGCC
>JANXOM010000435.1 GCA_025353585.1 Deltaproteobacteria bacterium | reverse complement strand
GTCCACCCCATCGAGGGTCTTGAACATCTCGCCGTCGGCGCCGGGCGACACGCCAACGACACCGGCGCGCAGCTTGTCGGCATCGAACGCGTGCAGCGGCTGGCCGAGCTCGAACATGACGTAGTTCGTGATGTCGACGAGGTTGGAGATCGGGCGCACGCCGACCGCGCGCAGCCGGGCCGCGAACCGCCGCGTCGACGGCCCGACCGTCACGCCGCTGATGAGCCGCGCGGTGTAGCGCGGGCACGCCGCCGGGTCGGCGATCGCGATCTGCAGCGCGGGCGCCGCGCCGAGGGTCCACTGCGTGAGATCGGTATCCGGCAGGACGAGCCGGCCGCGCAGCATCGCGCAGAGCTCGCGCGCCACGCCGAGGTGCCCGAGGAGGTCGCCGCGGTTCGCGGGCGCGTTGACCTCGAGGAGCCAGTCGTCGACGCCGAGCGCGCGCTGGGCCGGCGCGCCGAGCGCGGTCATGTCATCGGCGTCGAGCACGACGATGCCCGCGTGATCGTCGCCGAGCCCGAGCTCGTCCTCGGCGCACAGCATGCCGGGCGAGACGATGCCCTTGACGGGCTTGGGCGACAGCGTGATGCCGCCGGGCAAGGTCGCGCCGACCTGGGCCCACAGGACCTTGCGGCCCGGCTCCGGCACGTTCGGCGCGCCGCACACGACCTGGGTCGCCGCGCCGCCGCGCGCGGTGATCACGTCGACGAGGGTCAGCTTCGCCGCGTCGGGGTGCGGGCGCTTGCCCGTGACCTCGGCGACGACGACGCCGGTGAACCCCGCGCCGAGGTTCGTCATGCCCTCGATCTCGACGCCACCGCGGGTGAGCGCCGCGGCGCCCTCCTCGACCGTGGGGACGCGGTCGAAGTCGCACATCTCGAGGACCCAGCTCCAGAGGACCTTCATCAGAACTGCTCCAGGAAGCGAACGTCACCCTCGTAGTAGAACTTGATGTCCTTCACGTCGTGGCGAAGCATCGCCATCCGCTCGAGGCCCATGCCGAACGCGAAGCCCGTGTACTTCTCGCTGTCGATCCCGACGTGCCGGAAGACCTCGGGGTCGACCATGCCGCTGCCGCCGATCTCGAGCCAGCCCGTGCCCTTGCAGACGCGGCAGCCGCTCCCCATGCAGAAGCGACACTGCATGTCGATCTCCGCCGAGGGCTCGGTGAACTGGAAGTAGCTGGGGCGCAGGCGGATCGCGAGGTCCTGCATGAAGAAGCGCTTCACGAAGTGCAGCAGCACGCCCTTGAGATCGCTGAAGGAGAGGCCCTCCGCGACGGCGAGGCCCTCGATCTGCGTGAACATCGGCGAGTGCGTGAGGTCGTCGTCCCGGCGGTAGACGAGGCCGGGCGCGATGATGCGGATCGGCGGCTTCTGCGTGAGCATCGTGCGGACCTGCACCGGGCTCGTGTGCGTGCGCAGCACGAAGTCCTCGGAGATCCAGAACGTGTCCTGCATGTCGCGCGCGGGGTGATCCTTCGGGATCGCGAGCGCCTCGAAGTTGTGCCACTCGGTCTCGATCTGCGGGCCGTCGGCGACGGTGAAGCCGATCTCGGCGAAGATCTGCGCGGCCTCGAGCCGGCACTGCGTCATGAGGTGCAGGTGCCCCTCGCCGACGGGGCGCGCGGGCAGCGTGACGTCGACAGTGCGCGCGAGATCGGCGGCGGCGCGGAGATCGTCGAGCGCGGCGAGCCGCTTCGCGATGTCGTCCTCGATGAGCTGTTTGAGCTCGTTGGCCGCCGATCCGAAGGCGCGGCGCTCGGCCGGCGGGACCTTCGTCATCTCCTTGAGGAGATCGGAGACGTGACCGGGCTTACCGAGGTACTCGGCCTTGAACGCGCGGAGGGCGTGCTCGTCCGCGAGCGCGGCGACGCGGTCCTCGTAACCGGCGCGGATGCCGGCGATCTGCTGGGCCCAGGGAGGGTTCGCTTGGTCGGTCATGGAAGACTCCGGAAACGCGAAAAACGGCGGCTCTTGCGGAGCCGCCGTCATGAAAATCAGTGACCGAGCGACGGCGCTACGCGTTCGCGATGGCCGCGAAGGCGACCGGGTCGCTGATCGCGATCTCGGCGAGCATCTTGCGGTTCAGCGTCACGTTCGCCTTGCCGAGCTTGCCGATGAGCTTCGAGTAGCTGACGCCAACGCCACGGGCAGCCGCGTTGATGCGCTGGATCCACAGCGCGCGGAAGTCCCGCTTCCGCTGCTTGCGCGAGCGGTACATGTGCAGCCACGCGTGCTGCACCGACTCGTTCGCCGCCGCATGGCACTTGCTACGCTTGCCGCGGAAGCCGCTCGCCCACTTCAGGATGCGGTTGCGACGACGACGGGCCTTGTATCCTCTTTTTGCGCGCGGCATGGCTCAATCCTTGTACGGCAGCAGCAGTTCGATCTGGTGATGATGCGCGGTCGGCACGTACGCGCCGTTCCGAGCCTGGCGCTTGCGCTTCTGGCTCCGACCGGTGAGCAAGTGGCGCTTGAACACGTGCGCGAACTTGAAGCGGCCCGAGGCGGTACGCTTGAAGCGCTTCTTGGCGCCCGAGTGGGTCTTGACCTTCGGCATGGCGAGGGACGTTCTTATGCCCCAGCGTCTGGCCTTGTACAAGTCCTTTCGCGGCAATCTAGCAGGGTGAACGAGGCGGCATGCGTCAGCGGGATCAGGGAGTTACGGACGGCGATCGCCGCGTCCGCCTGGCCGGAGGCGCTCGGGCACGCCCTCGCCGGCTGGCGCGCCGTCCGGGATCCGGCCCTCGCGGACCTCGTCGACGCGGTCGCGGCGCGGTGCGCGGCACCGGAACGACCGCCGCACCTGCGCGCGTTCCACGGGTGGTGGATGGAGCACGCGGCGGCCTACGATGCGGTCGCCGTCACCGCGCTCGCGGAGCACGCGTCCCTCGAGGCGCGCGGCTCGCCGCCGTGGCCGCAGCTCCGGGCGCGCTACCCGAGCGGGCACCCCGTGCTCGCGCCGCTCATCATCGCGTACGGCGAGTCGTTCGCCACCCACCTGCCGACGCACATGAACCTCGTCGACCGCCTCGCGGTGATGGCGA
Source organism: Deltaproteobacteria bacterium (assembly GCA_025353585.1). Classification (GTDB taxonomy): domain Bacteria; phylum Myxococcota_A; class Polyangia; order Haliangiales; family Haliangiaceae; genus JABFXX01. The sequence continues at coordinate 11,589 of JANXOM010000435.1, read as the reverse complement.
GCTGGCCGGACGATCCGCGCATGGCGGCGCCGCTGTGCGCGTGGCTCGTCGACGGCGCGGTGGGCTGGTCGTTCTCGCGCCCGCCGTACGGCCAGGCCGCGACGGTGCTCTACGAGCTGATCGCGGGCGCGCTCGGCCGGCTCGCGGATGCGCGGACTCTCCCGGCGCTGCGGGCGTGCGTCGTCGACCCGCGCGGCGAGACCGCGCCGCTGCGCCGGTTGCAGGTCGCGCTCGCCGAGCGGCTGATCGGCGGGCTGGCCGCGCGGCGCTCGCTGTCGGCGGACCTCGCGGCCGAGGTCGCCGAGCTCACGGCCCAGCTCCCCAGACCCGCGCGCCCGCCACGCGCTGGCGATCCCGACGCCGCGCTGTGGGCCGCCGTCCTCGCGGATCCGGCCGACGACGCGCCCCGCCTCGTGCTCGCGGATGCGCTGACCGCGCGGGGCGATCCGCGCGGCGAGCTGATCGCGCTCCAGTGCCACGGCCGCCGGAAGACGCTCGTGCGCGAGGCGAAGCTCGTCAAGGAGCACTGGCGCGACTGGGTTGGCGCGCTCGCGCCGCTGCTGTCGCGCCGGAGCTGCGCGTTCGAGCGCGGCATGCTCGTCGCGATCGGCGTCGGCACGAGCCAGACGCCCGCCGGCAGCTACGCGGGCCTGCGCGGGCACCGCGAGCTGGCGTGCGTGACGACCGTGCGGCCGGTGTCCGTCGTGGCCGCGGACTACGTGCGCGTGCTCGACGCGTTCGACCGGCTCGCGGTGGCCGATCTGGCGCTCCACGGCCTCCTCGAGGAGATGCGCGCGGTGCGCGCGCGCTGGACGCTGCAGGTCGTCGAGCTACGCGAGAGCTCGGCGCCGCTCTACGAGCGCGACCCCGCGGAGGTGATCCGCGAGCTGGTCGCGCTCGTCCCCGATCTGACGGAGGTCCGCGTCGAGGCCAACCTCTGGACGCCGGTCGAGCACCGCCACGCGTGGCTCGACGAGCTGGCCCGCCGCGCCCCGCGCGCGCACGTCCACCTGCGCGCCGGCCACGCATTCCAGTCCCGGCGCGAGCGCGACGGCGACGATCGGCTCGCCTCCATCCGCGGCCGCCCGGGCCTCACCCTCGTCGAGCGGTAGCGCCGCTACGGCTTGACGGGATCGGGGGTGCCAGCGTCGGGCGCGGCGCCCTCGGCGGGCTCGTCGGTGTCGTCGTCGTCATCGTCGACGTCGGCGTTGATCTCGTCCTCGTCGAGGTCATCGTCGTCGTCATCCGGCGGCGGCGGCGCGTGCGGCTTGCCGCTGGAGTTCGGGTGCTTGTTCGCGGCGAGGGCCGCGAGCTGAGCGGCCACGGCGGCCTTCTTCGTCTCCTGCGCCTTGCGCACGACGCCCGGCTTCGGCGCGATCACCATGATCATGCGCCGGCCTTCCATGTTCGGCGTGGCCTCGACGGTCGCGATGTCGGCGCAGCGCTCGACGACGCGGTTGAGCACGTTCATGCCCGTCTGCGGGTGCGTGATCTCGCGGCCGCGGAACACGACGGCGAGCCGGACCTTGTTGCCGCCCTCGAGGAAGCGCCGGACATGCTTCAACTTGAAGTCCATGTCGTGGCCTTCCGTCTTCGGACGGAACTTGATCTCCTTGGTCTCCGAGGTCGAAGCCCGCTTGCGCGCCTGCTGCTTCTTCTTCGCTTCCTCGTACTTGTACTTGCCGTAATCCATGATCCGGCAGACCGGCGGAAAGGCGCGCGGAGAGATCTCGACGAGGTCGAGCCCCTTCTCCTCGGCGAGGCGCAGGGCCTCGTGCGTGGGCATCACGCCGAGCTGCTCCTCTTCCAGGATCACGCGGATCTCGGGGACCCGGATCCGATGGTTGATGCGCAGTCCCTGTTCTGGCCGACGACGATCGAAGCGTCCGGGCGGTCGTCCGTTCATAGAAGCTTGTCGCTCAGCTGAATCATTCGAGTTCGGTTCTCCGGTTAGCGAGGGCCGTTTGTAGCACAGGAAGATCAGGCCAAGACGGTCGAGCTGTCGCTCGATGTCTCGACCCTCCCCCTCGCCGCCCGTCCCGTCGTAGGCACATGCGGGATTGAACCGCAGACCCCCACCGTGTCAAGGTGATGCTCTCCCGCTGAGCTATGTGCCTGGGAGGCAGAACCAATACGAGAATCGGCGGACCAAGTCAAGCATGACGCCCCGGTCGTGCAGCGGTCGGCCCGGCTCGCTGCGCGCGGGCGAGAAGCGGCGTAGGCTTGGCGGGTTAGGCAACCCTGCCGTCTGGGCGGCAGGTCGGATGAACGGGTGGGCGGCCCCTGACATCATTGTCATGGGCCCGTAGAGAAGAACGCCAAGTGATCCAGGTCGGTACCGTCCTCGACAAGTACGAGCTCCTGGAGCGTGTCGGCCAGGGCGGGATGGCGATCGTGTATCGCGGGCTCGATCGCTCGTTGAAGCGGACCGTCGCGATCAAGGTGCTCCACAAGCACCTCTCCGATTACCAGGAGGCGCGGGATCGGTTCGAGCGCGAGGCCCAGGCCGTCGCGAAGCTGCGCCACGACAACATCCTCGAGATCTTCGACTACGCCGCGAAGCCCGACGAGGAGGCGTACATCGTCACGGAGTTCATCGACGGCCAGACGCTCAAGCAGTTCATCACCGAGCGGCCGATCGCGTTCCCCGAGGTCGGCGGGATGATCATGCTGCAGGTCTGCCGCGCCCTCGCCCACGCGCACGCCGGCATGATCCTGCACCGCGACGTGAAGCCCGAGAACATCATGATCCGCAGCGACGGCGTCGTGAAGCTGATGGACTTCGGGATCTCGCACATGGTCGATCTCGAGCGGCTCACGGTCACGGGCCAGCTCCTCGGCTCGCCGGCGTACATGGCGCCCGAGCACGTCGAGGGCAAGCCCATCGACTTCCGCACCGACGTGTTCGCGGCCGGGATCGTGCTCTATCAGCTCGCGGTCGGGCGCCTGCCGTTCGAGGGTAAGAACCCGCACGAGGTGCTCAAGCGCATCGCGGAGTGCAAGTTCGTCGACCCGCGCGTCGCGAACCCGCGCATCGGCAACCGGCTGGGGCGAATCATCCTGCGCGCGATGGCGGCCGAGCCGGCCGATCGCTACCAGGCCATCGGCGAGATGGTGATCGCGCTCGAGGCGTACGGCGAGGAGAGCGGGCTGCCCGGCGACAAGATCTCCGGCGAGCTCGCGCGGTACTTCAAGTCGCCGGTGCCGTACGAAGAGGCGCTGCGGGCGCGGCTCCTCGACCACCTCACGCGCCGCGGCAGCGAGCTCCTCGCCCGCGAGGACCAGAGCGCGGCCCTCGACGTCTTCGACCGCGTGCTCACGATCGACAAGGACAACGTGAAGGTCCTCGCGATCCTCGACCGCATCGGGCGTCGCCGCCGCCTGCGCACGGGGCTCGCGGTCGCGCTCGCCGCCGCCATGCTCGGGACAGGGGCGGTCTACGCCCGGCGGGCGCTGGCGCCGCCCGACGAGGACATGCCCGGCGCGCCCACCGCGGGCAGCCGCGTCGACCTCGACCGGCTCCGCGAGTCTGCCGTCGCGCATGAAGCCGTCCCCGCCGTGCTGCCGTCGGTTCCTGTCGACGCCGGGGCGGTCGCGGTCGTCACGCCAGTCGACGCGGGGGCGGCCGGCGTGCTCGACGGGCCCGTGGCCGCGATCAGCCGCCCCTTGCGCGTCACCGTGCGCCCGGCGCCGGACTCGAGCGTCCGGTTCGGCGACGGCCCGTTCCAGCGGGTCGGCGCGGACGAGTCCGTCGAGGGCACGCTCGACCACGACGTCGTGATCACCGTGCGCAACGAGTGCTGCGAGGAGCAGTCCAAGCTCGTGCACCCCGGCGACGGCGCGGTGACGTTCACGCTCAAGTACCGGGCGGCGCGGATCCTCGCGACGTGCGATCACCCGGTGTCGGTGACGATCGAGAACAAGCCCGCGGTGCTCGGGGCGCAGACGAGCGTGTTCCTGACGGACTTCGGCGATCGCCCGGTGGACGTGCTGTTCATCGGCACCGATCGCACCGAGAAGAAGAGCGTGATGGCGCGCGCGAACAAGCTGACCGAGGTCGCGTGCACGCCCGCGCCGTAGCCCGCGCCGTGGCCCTGGGAGCCCTCGGCGCGCTGCTGCTGGCGTCGGCGACCACCGCGCCCGCCGCGGCCACGCCGGCCGACGACTTCGACCGCGCGACGCAGCTGTTCCGCGCGCACGACTGGCAGTCCGCGATCCCGCTGCTCGGCGCGGTGCTCTATCCGCACCCGCTCCTCAGCACGGCGAGCCAGGTCTTCGAGGCCCACGTCTTCCTCGGCGCCAGCGAGCTCGAGCTCGGCGACACGCAGACCGCGCGCGACGAGTTCGAGAAGGCGCTGCAGATCGACGCCGACCGCACGCTGACGCCGCTGACGTTCTCGTCGGCGACGATCGAGGCGTTCGAGGCCGCGAAGACCGACGTCCACGCGCGCACGGCGGCGGAGGCGGCCGCGAAGACGCGGGCCGAGGCGAGCCAGAAGCTGCGGGACTACCTCAAGAGCATCGTCGTCGTGGAGCAGCACACCTACGCGCTCAACTTCGCGCCGTTCGGACTCGGCCAGTATCAGAACGGCGAGAAGACGAAGTTCGTCGTGCTCGCGACGGCGGAGGCGGCGACCGGCGCGACCAGCGTCGTCATCTTCGCGTACCTCGTGAACAAGTACGGCATCAGCGGCACGGTCAACCCCAAGCTCGACGACCCGAAGACCGTGCGCCGGCTCCAGCAGATCGAGATCGGCAGCAGCGTCGCCTTCTACGCCTTCTACGCCTACGGCGTCATCGACGCGGTCCTCCACTACCAGGGCCAGACGCGGGTGAACTCCGACCCGTCTCTCCTGCCGCCCGACCTCCGCGGCATCGATCCGAACGCGCCCTCCCCGACCCCGACGAAGCCTGCTGCGAAAGCCGCGAGGTCCGCGAAGACCTCGTTCCATCTCGGTCCGATCCTCGTGCCCTCGGGCGCGGGGGTCGGGCTCGCCTGGGAGAACTGACATGCCCTCGCTCCGCCTCACCGCGCCCGGCCACCCGCCGACCGTCTATCACCTGTTCAAGAAGATCACGTCGCTCGGCTCGGGGCCGGACAACGACCTCGTGCTGCCGGATCCGCTCGTCGTCGACGGCTTCGCCATCCACTTCGACGGGCAGATGTACACGGTGCTCGCGCCGAAGCGGTCCGAGTTCGTCGTCAACGGCAAGAAGCGCGGCAAGCACAAGCTCACGCACGAGGACAAGCTCGTCATCGGGAGCTGCGAGCTGCGCTTCGCGATGATGGAGGACATCGCCGCCGTCGAGGGCGAGGCGGCCGAGACCGTCGCCGATCTCGACGCGTACACGAAGCTGTTCGAGTTCTCCGATCGCCTGATGCACGTCCGCGACCTCGCCGAGCTCCTCGACGCGCTGATGGACGCGGTCATCGCCATCACGAACGCGGACAAGGGGTTCCTGATCCTCGCGGAGGGGGAGTCGCTCGACATCAAGGTCGCGCGCAACCTCAAGGCCGAGAACATCGCGGACGCGGTCTCGCAGCTCTCGGACTCGATCATCGCCAAGGTCGTGCGCTCGCGGAAGCCCGTCATCATCTCGGACGCGATGCGCGACGACGAGTTCGCCGCCGCCAAGAGCGTGATGCAGCTCAAGGTCTCCTCGGTCATCTGCGTGCCGCTCCTCGACCGCGGCAAGCTGCTCGGCCTCATCTACGTGGGCAACGACTCGATCCGCGAGCTCTTCGAGCAAGACACCCTGCGCGTCCTGACCGTGTTCTCGTCGCAGGCCTCGCTGATCGTGGCGAACGCGATCCTGCTCAACGAGCTGCGCGTGGACAACAAGCGCCTGAACGAGCGCCTCGAGCAGCTCCGGTTCGGCGAGATCGTCGGCACGTCGCCGCCGATGCAGCAGGTCTTCCGCAAGGTCGAGAAGATCGCGCCGACCGACATCAGCGTGATGATCACGGGCGAGACCGGCACCGGCAAGGAGCTGATCGCGCGCGAGATCCACAACCGCTCGCCGCGCGTGGGCAAGCCCTTCATCACGATCAACTGCGGCGCGATCCCCGAGAACCTCCTCGAGAGCGAGCTCTTCGGGCACGTCAAGGGCGCGTTCACGGGCGCCGTCACGAACAAGCAGGGCAAGTTCCAGGCGGCCGACGGCGGCACGCTGTTCCTCGACGAGATCGGCGAGATGCCGATCGAGCTGCAGGTGAAGCTCCTGCGCGCGATCCAGGAGAAGGTGGTCATCCGGGTCGGCGATACGCGCACGGAGGCCGTGGACATCCGCATCCTCGCCGCCACGAACCGCGAGCTCGAGAAGGAGATCGCGGCGGGCCGCTTCCGCGAGGATCTCTACTACCGGCTCAACGTCGTGGCCGTGGAACTGCCGCCGCTGCGCGTCCGCGGCGACGACGTGCTCGTCGTCGCCCGCTACCTCCTCGCCCGCTACTCGCGCGAGTACGACGTGAAGGTGAAGGGCCTCTCGCCGAACGCGGCCGTCGCGATCCGCAAGCACAGCTGGCCCGGCAACATCCGCGAGCTCGAGAACCGCATCAAGAAGGCGATCGTGCTCTGCGAGTCGACGGTGATCGGCCCCGATGACCTCGGGCTCACGGGCGACGTGCTGCCGCAGATCCTCACGCTCGCGGACGCGAAGGACAAGTTCCAGCGCGACTACATCAACGAGATCCTCTCGCTCAACAACGGCAACCGCACGAAGACCGCGCGCGACCTCGGCGTCGATCCGCGCACCGTGTTCCGGCACCTCGAGAAGGAGTCGGACGACGGGAGCCCCGGCGACCTGCCCCTCGATGTGACCTAGGCACGCCCGCCGTGACGCAGCCCATGACGCAGATGTCCGACCTCGCCCGTGCGCCGCGTGGTGGCGCGATGCGCAACCGCGCAGGATCGCTCGCGCGCGCGGGGCTGGCGCGTCGGGTGCATCGCTATGCGGCGCAGATGATGCTCGTCGCTGGCTTCTTCGGGATCGGCGTGGCGGCCTGCGCGCTGCCGCCGTCGCTCACGGTGGGCGCCGAGGACGCGGCTGTGAACTCGGCGCCGGCGATCACGTCCGTGCGTGTCGACGGCAGCGAGCTCCCGTTCAACGGCTACGTGACCTTCGCCGTGAGCAGCAGGCCGACGATGAACGTGAGCCTCGTCGACACCGACGTCAACGACACGCTCGTGGTTCGTGCCTTCGTGGACTACGACGCGACCAACGAGCTCGCCGCGCGGAGTGAGTGCCCGGCGGCACCCTCCGCCGTCAATCCAACCGCCGCGCGCAACACGAACTGTGATCTGCGATCGATCTGCGTTCCCACGGACGCGACATCCGTCCCGCCCTACGCGCCTCCCGGCTCCCTCGTCGGCTTCCACGACCTCACCGTGGTGGTGTTCGATCGCCAACCGCTGCCCGTCGGCTCGCCCGCGTTTCAGGCGATGCCGGCCGGTGGGCTCTCGACCACGGTCTATTTCCACCTCTTCTGCCAGGCCTCGCCGTGACCCGCGGCAGACTCCTCGGCGTGCTCGTCGCCCTCGCTGGCGGCTGCATTGCCATCCCTGACCAGGCGACGCCGCAGTGCTACACGGACAGCGACTGCAATGCGGCCGCGGGCGAGGTCTGTGCCGAGAACATCTGTTACGGCGATCCGCCTACCGGTCGCTTCGCGGTGTCGGTCGTCGCGCCCGTCGACCGACCGGACCTGACGAACATCGAGCGCGCCGACGAGGATCTGCCCGCGTACGGCTTCCTCGCGGACCTCACGCTCGAGAGCCCCGTCGCGGTCGCGGGCCGCGTGACGGCGGCGGGCTGCGTCCCCCCCACCGCGCCTGCGACCTGCCCGACCGGCGCGCTCGGCGCCACCATCCGCATCACACGCGCGTCGCGCTTTCCCGGCGGCGACGGCGTCCAGGAGACCGGCCGCTCCACGGGCGGCGACGCCACCACGTCCTCGTTCTCGCTCGCGGTCCCGCGCTCGCAGCCGGCGGACGCGGACTTCGCGCTCACCGTCGTGCCCGACGACCGCGCCGGCGTCGACCCGGTGACGGGCCCCGCGCCGGCCGAGCTGGTTCCGCCGCTCCGCACCACGTTCCGCGCGTCGGGCGACCTCGACCTCCCGCTCGCCCTCGGGGGCGATGACCTCCCCGTGATCACGGGCGACCTCGTCGATGCCGAGGGCTCGTCGCTCGCCGACTATCGGATCTCCGCGATCGGCCGCTTCATCGGCGACGCGGCCGACTCCGAGGTCTCGTCGGTCGCGTACACGACCGATGGCCACTTCCAGATCGTCCTGTCCGCGGGCCTCGCGGGCCCGGTCGCGATCGTGGCGCGGCGCACCGGCAGCGCCATGGTCGTCCTGCCGACGCTGCAGCTCGTGGGCGTCGCCGCCACGACGAGCTCGACCGTCCACCTCGCCGAGCCGGCGCTGCTCGGCGCGCAGGCCGTCACGACGCTCACGATCGAGGGCACGACCGGCGCCGGCGCCGTCCTACCCGTCGCGGGCGCGCGCGTGATCGCCACGGCCACGGCGGCCGTCACCGGCACCCCGAACGACCAGGCGGTCATGACGGCGGAGGTCACCACGGGCGACGATGGCGTCGCGCAGCTGCCGCTCCTCGACGGCCCCGCGTTCGCGGCCGGCTATCATCTCCGCATCGTCCCGCCCGGCGGCTCGAACCTCGCCATCCTCGACGAGAGCGCCTTCGCGCTCGCCAACGGCGCGATCGTCCTCAAGCCGCGCATCGCGCTGCTGGGCACGGTGGTCGACGCGGCCGGCGTCCCGGTCAGCTCCGTCTCGGTGACCGTGCGGCCGTCCCTGCACTTCCAGTACGAGCTGACCGACGCCTCCCAGGTGTTCCTTGCCCAGATCCCCGCCGCCACCTTTGTCACGGCCGCCGACGGCGACTTCGTCGTGTTCGTCGATCCGACCCTCGAGGCCATCGCCGGTCACTACGACATCCAGCTCGAGCCGCCAAGCGGGTCGGTCGTCCCGGGCGACACGGTCTCCGACTTCGCGATCCCCGACGGCACGCTCGGCCCGGCCCAGGTCTCGCTCGGCACCATCACGCTCCCCGCCGCCGCCGCCCTGCACGGCCGGATCAGCGATCCGGGCGGCAACTCCGTCGAGGGCGCCGAGCTCCGCGTGTTCCGCCGGCCCGCCGCCGGCTCCACCTTGTGCGCGTTGCCCCACGCGCCGGTGGGCTGCCAGGTGCCGGCCGCGCTGCAGGCCCAGGCGACCTCGGACCGCGACGGCATCGTCCGGTTCACGCTGCCGCGCACCCCGTAGCGACGCGGTCCAGACCACGAAACCGCGCTTGACCGGCCGGAGGTCGCGGACTATGTTCCGCGGCAATCAACGTCGGTATGAACGAGACCTCGACAGATTCCTTCGGTAGTGCCACGCCGGGCCGCAACCAGCGACGTCGCTTGGTTCCGGCGAATCCCGGCTCCGCAACGCCGCCAGCGCTCCGACTGGATGACCTCGGAGAGCTCTACTTCGCCAAGGTTCCCCATGAACAACGAGACGACGCCGCACGCCAACGGTGCGACGGACGGGGCGATCATCGCCCCGATCACGACCGCGACCTCCTCCGCTCCTGCTGATCCCGCCGCCGCGGACACCGCCGCCGCCGCGCCCGAGGCCCCCAAGCCGCCGAGCTGGGACGATCTCGGGCTCCACCCCGACGTCCGCCTCGCCCTCGACGAGATGGGCTACTTCGCGCCGACGAACGTCCAGGCGACGGTCTACAAGCCCGTCAGCGAGGGCAAGGACCTGCTGGTCCAGTCCCGCACCGGCACCGGCAAGACCACCGCGTTCGGCCTGCCGCTGATCTCCAAGATCATCCCCGCCGCGCGGCAGCCGCAAGCGATGATCCTGGCCCCGACCCGCGAGCTCGCGCTCCAGGTCGCGCGCGAGCTCACCAAGCTCTGCGTCCACCGCGGCATCATCGTCGAGGCCGTCTACGGCGGCGCCCCGATCGCCAAGCAGATCACCGCGCTCCGCGACGGCGTCCACATCATCGTGGGCACGCCGGGCCGCGTGCTCGATCACATCGGCCGTCGCACGCTCGACACGCGCAACATCACGACGTTCGTCCTCGACGAGTGCGACGAGATGCTGTCGATGGGCTTCCTCGAGGACATCGAGCGCGTCGTCGCGGTGCTGCCGGAGAAGCGCCAGACCCTCCTGTTCTCGGCGACGATGCCGGACGAGGTCACCCGCTACTCGCGCCGCCACATGAAGGCGCCCGAGCAGATCTCGCTCTCGCGCGACAGCGTCTCCGTCGACGCCATCCACCACGCCTACTACATCGTCTCGGGCCTCGCCCGCGGCCGTGACCTCCTGAAGATCATCTTCGCGGAGAACCCGTCGGCCGCGATCATCTTCTGCAACACGCGCGGCGAGACCACGTCCGTCGCGAAGTTCCTGCAGAAGCAGGGCCTCGACGCCGAGCCGCTGTCGTCGGACCTCTCGCAGGCCGACCGCGAGCGCGTCATGGCGCGCATGAAGGCGCACGACCTCCGCTTCCTCTGCGCGACCGATGTCGCCGCGCGCGGCATCGACATCTCCGACCTCTCGCACGTCATCAACTACTCGGTGCCGGAGTCGCCCGAGGTGTACGTGCACCGCACCGGCCGCACCGGCCGCGCCGGCAAGAAGGGCACGGCGCTCTCGCTCGTCGGCCCGCGCGAGCTCGGCAACTTCCGCTACGTCCGCCTGACGTTCAACATCAAGCCCGAGGAGCGCCTCCTCCCGAAGGACGACATCTTCGAGGGCAAGCTCAAGGTGCCGCTGCCGCCGGTCGGCATCGCGCAGGCGCCCGACCCGGTGTCCGTGCTCACGCGCGGCGTGCACGTGTCGTCGGCCGGCCCGACAGACCTCGAGCGCCAGATCTTCGAGAAGCTCCTCGCGAGCTCGAAGGGCAAGGCGATCCTGACCCAGCTCGTCGCCGACAAGCTGAACCAGATCACCACGACGGCGCGCCCGCGCAGCGAGCGCAGCATGCGCGACCAGGCGATCCGCGCCGAGTCGGGTGAGCAGCGCGGCAGCGAGGCGTTCGCTGAGGGCGGCGATCGTCCGCGCTTCGGTGGCGGCGGGCGTGACCGCGACCGCGGCGGCGGCGGTGACCGTCCACGCTTCGGCGGTGGCGGTGGCGAGGGCGGCGATCGGCCGCGCTTCGGCGGCGACCGCGATCGCGGCGACCGGCCGCGCTTCGGTGGCGATCGTGACCGCGGCGCCGAGGGTGGCGCAGCGGCGGGCGCGCCGGCTGACGGCGGCGCCCCGCGCACCGAGGGTGAGGGTGGTCCGCGGCGCTCGTATGGCGATCGCCCGGGCTTCCGCGATGGCGGCGGTGACCGCGATCGCGGCCCGCGCCGCTTCGAGAACGACCGCGGCCCGCGCCCCGAGGGTGCGCCCGTGACGGCGGCCGACGGCAGCGCGCCGGTGGCCGCGTCGACCGAGGGTAGCGAGCGTCCGCGCTTCGGCGGGGATCGCGACCGCGGCCCGCGCCGCTTCGACAACGACCGCGGTGACCGCGGCGGGCGTGACCGGGACCGTGGGGATCGCGGCGGCCGCTTCGGCGACCG
>JANXOM010000399.1 GCA_025353585.1 Deltaproteobacteria bacterium | reverse complement strand
GCACCGACCGCCGGGCGCGCGTGCGGCGCGTGTGCGGTCAGCCACGCCTCGTGGGGGCCGGGGAAGGCCGCGCGCCCGTCGGCGATCGAACCGCTCCGCCCTTCGGCGGCGCTGCCGGCCGGGGGCAGGCCCTGCCCGTCGGCCACCACCTCCGACGGCGGCAGATCCTCGGCGAGGATGCGCGCCGCGAGATCCGGCCGCGCCGCGCGGTAGCACGCAAGCGCGCGCGCACACACGAGCTCCGGCGTGTGCAGCCGCGCCGTCGCCGCGAGCTCGAGCGCCGCCAGCGGCCGCCCCACGATCGCGAGCCACAGCGCGCCGAGGTCCGCGCCCTGCAGCGCCTGCGCGGTGATCGTCAGCTGTTGCACGCGCCCGCGTCGCGCGAGATCCTCGAGGTAGAGGTCGCGCACGCGCCGCTGCGACTCGGGGTGCGCCGTCACGAGCGCCCCCGCGCGCGCAGGATCGCCGGAGCCGCGCACCATCCACCCCCACAGGCCGTAGAGGTACGCCTCCGGGTGACGCGCGAACCGCGTCAGCACGCCGAGGTCATCGGCCGCCTGCCCGCAGCGGCGCGCGCGCTCGGCCGGCTCGAGCACCGCCGTCGCCCGCGCCACGCGGAGGCCGCGCACCGTCGGCACGACGCCGCGGTTGCCGAGGTGCCACTTCGCGCGCGCGCGGATCAGCTCCGTCTGCGCCATGCCGGCGATCGCGTCCTCGAGCGCGGGCCGCTCCGGCTCGCCGCCGAGCGCGACCGCGAGGAGCCGCGCCTCGAGCGCCTCGTCGACCGCCGCCTTCGCCGCGCGCGCCCGGAGCAGCGGCAGCGCCTCGTCCCCGAGCGTGGCCGCGAGCAGGCGCAGCGCGCGGAGCCGGTGCTGCGCCGGGATGTCGTCGAGGCTGACGTACAGCACGCGCGCGAGGGCCGGCGTGGCGTACGCCTCGATCGCCTCGCCCCACAGGCCGGGCGCGCGCGCGATCACGGCCGACGACGCCTCGGCCTGCACGTGGCGGAGCGCGATCGGCAAGGCCTCGCTCGCGATCTTGCCGTCGGGCGTCATCGTGTCGGCGAGCCGCCACAGCGCGTCGTCCGCGACCTGGAGCGCGTCCACGGTCCACTGCGTCGTGGCGTGCTTCCCGCGCAGCTGGCGATCGCCGAGCGCGCGGATCGCGGCCTCGCGCACCGGCGCCGGCGCGGTGGCGTCGTGGGCGAGCGCGGCGAGCCGCTTCGCCGTCTCCGCCGTCGGGAACAGCTCGAGCCACGCGCACCCGCGGCGGCGCAGGAGCGCATCGCGCCGCGCGTCGAGCATCCAGTAGCCGACCTCGGCGAGCGCCGGATCCGCGCCGAGCCACGCCTCGCCGTCCTCGAGCAGCCGCGTCAGCCGGTCGGCGGCGACGCCCTCGAGCGCGCCGGTCGCGGGCAGCACGGCGATGGCCTCGCGGATGCGATAGCGGAGCGCCGGCGGGATCTCCGCCATCGCCCCGAGCGCCGCAGGCAGCTCCGCCACCGGCCAAGGATAGACGACGGGCGTGAAGATCGCGGCCGGCCGCCGCGTCATAGTTGCGCCATGCGCCTCGTCGCGGTCGTCGCCGCCCTCCTCGCCTCCACCGCCCTCGCCCGCGCGGAGCCGGTCCCCGGCGGCATCAAGGGCACGGTCATCTTCGAGGGCGAGGCGCCGGACCGACCGGCGATCGACCGCAAGTCAGATCCCGCCTGCGGGACGGCGACGCGCCTCTCCGACGACATCGTCGTCACGAAGGGCAAGCTCGCCGGCGTGGTGGTGCGCGTCACGGGAGGCACACCGCCGCCGGAGCGGGTCGCGCCAAAGGACAGCCTGCCGCCGGTGGTCCTCGAGCAGAAGGACTGCGGCTACGCGCCGCGCCTGTTCGTCCTGATTCCCGGCCAGGGCGTGACGGTGCGCAACAGCGACAACACGTTCCACACCATCACGGGCACGCTGCACGGCAAGCAGCTCTTCAACAAGCCGCAGCCGAAGCAGGCTGCGGACATCGCGCTCGGCCCGCCCGCCGGCCGCCCCGGCGATGTCCTCGAGCTCGCGTGCAACGTCCACCCGTGGATGCACGCGTACGGCGTGCTCGGCGACAACCCGTTTCACGCCGTGACGGGCGAGGACGGCGCGTTCGAGATCACGGGCCTGCCGCCCGGCAAGTACACGCTCGAGGCGTGGCACCCGATCCTGGGCACGCGCACGCTCGACGTCGTGATCGGCAAGGGCCCGAACAAGGCCATCGCGAACGCGCGGCTGTCGTTCCGGCGGCCGTGATAGCGTCGCGGCCGATGATCCGCGTCGCGCTCGTCGCTGTCATCCTCGCCGCCGCGGCGCCCGCGGCGCTCGCCGGCCCGTCGAAGGATCCCAAGGCCCCGTCGCAGAAGGCGCAGCGCAAGGACCTGCCACCCGGCGTGGCCGAGAAGGCGAGCGAGGCGTTCGCGAAGGCGCGCGAGCTCGACGAGGCCGGCGATCTGCCGCACGCGCTGAGCGCGTACCTCGAGGCGGGCCAGATCTATCCGCACCCGAACACGACGTACAACATCGCCGACGTCTACCGCCGGATGAACCGCTACCACGACGCGATCGAGGCGTACGTGAGGTACCTCCAGCAGGTCCCCGACGCGCCGGATCACGTGGCCGTCGAGAAGATCCTGGAAGACCTGCGCAACACGCCGGGCGAGCTCGAGATCCTCGCGTCCACCACGAACGAGCAGACGTTCGTCGACGGCGAGCCCGTCGGCACGCTGCCGCAGACCCTCCAGCTGCACGAGGGCATGCATGTCGTGGACGTCATCACGCCGATCTCCTACGCGTGGATGTTCTGCCAGGTGCGGATGGGCCTGAAGGAGCAGTGCTCGCCCAAGCCCGTGCCGCGCATGGACGGCAACGTGGTCATCAGCGGACCGCGCCACGTGGACAACAAGCGCTGGCGCGAGACCGGCGCGTTCTTCATGATCCGCGAGCGCTTCGAGCTGCGCCACGGCCTCTATGACCTCGGCGAGCTCGCCTACAAGCAGTGCCGCGCCGTGCAGGTCGAGATCCCGAAAGGCGAGAACATCGTCACGTACATCTACGCGACCGTGCCCGAGGAGCACCCGAAGGGCGACCAGTGCGTGACCGTCACGGCCAAGGTCCGCACCGTCAAGCTCTGACCCCCCGGGGGACGGTGTCACACCTGTCAACCCTTCCCATTTCGAAACTCCAGCAATTCCAACGGCTTGACCGGGGACGGTGTCACACCTGTCCGGCCTGGCTCCTCGCGGCGCTGATCGCCGCCGGCTGCTCCAGCCCCCCTGCTCCCGCGCCGCCTCATCCGCGCGCGCGCAAGCCGAAGCCCTCACGGCCTGGGCCGATGCGCTGTTCGCCGCGCAACGCGAGGACGCCGTCCGCGGCGCCATCATCACCTACCGCGCCGCGCTCGCTCGCTGGCAGACCCTCGGCGATGCCGCCCGACAAGCCGACGTCGCCGGCTCGCTCGGCGATGCCTGGGACAACCTCGGCGACATGCCCGCCGCGCGCGCCTGGTCCGCCCACGCGCTCGCGCTCTACCGCCGCGCCGGCGACGCGCACGGCGAAGCGATGGCCCTCTCCTGGGTCGGCATCGCCGAGGTCCACCTCGACCACGCGCGCGACGCGATCGCCCACTTCGAGCAAGCCCGCGATCTGGCCCTCCGCCGCGGCGACGACCCGGCCTATGCGTACGCGCTCCAGAACCTCGGCTACGCCTACAACGAGCTCGAGGACTGGCGCGATGCCGAGCGCGCCATCACCGCCGCCCTCCCCATCTTCGCGCGGCTCGGCGATCGCAACAGCGTCGCGACCTGTCACAACAACCTCGGCTCGCAGCGCGGCCGCCTCGGCGACATCGAGGGCGCCCTTGCCGAGCACGGCAAGGCCCTCGCGATCCGCGTCGCCGACGATCAGAAGCTCGATCGCGGCTGGTCCTACCAGAACCTCGGCGGCATCGAGCTCGACCTCCGCGGCGACGCGCAGGCCGCCCTCGCCCGCTTCGAGCAAGCGCGCGCCGTCTGGACCGAGGTCGGCAACCAGGTCGGCGTCCCCCTCGCCACCGACGGGATCGCGCGCGCAGAGGCTGCCCTCGGCCACCGCGTCGCGGCGATCGCATCCTTCGACGCCGCGCTCGCCGGCTACCAGGCGACCCGCAGCGCCCGCGGCCTCGCGCAAACCACCGTCGAGCGCGCCGAGGTCTCGCGCGAGCGCGCCGGCTTCATCGACGGGCTCGCGCAGGCCACGACCGCCGAGCTCCCGAGCTACCAGGCGCGCGCGCTCCTCGGCCTCGCCCAGCTCGATGTGGCGAGCGGGGATCTCTTCGGCGGCACCGCCGAGCTCGAGCGCGGCATCGCGCTCCTCGAGAGCATGCGCGCGCGCGTCATCCGTGAGGAGCACCGGCGCAGCTTCTTCGCACTCGTGCAGACGAGCTACGAGCTCCGCATCCAGCTCGCGCTCGCCGCCCACGACGACGCCACCGCGTTTGCGGCGAGCGAGCGAGCCCGCGCCCGCACGCTCCTCGAGGCCCTCGCGAACGCCGGTGGCGACGCCGCCACCACGGCCGCTCCGATCGACGCCGCCGCCGCCCGCGCGCTCCTCACCGATGGCACCGTCGTCGTCAGCTACCTGCTCGGCGCGCACGCGAGCCACTCGTTCGTCGTCACCGCGAGCGAGCTGCGCGTCGTCGAGCTGCCCCCGCGCCCGGCGATCGCCTGCGTCTCCGCCGAGGTCGTCGGCGTTGCCGCGCCGGGATCGACGCACGCCGGGACCACCGCGAGGACACCGAACGCGAGCTTGGGGGCGAGGCGCATGCTCGCGGTCCGAGCAAGGTGCGTACCGGGGCCGGGTCGCGCGCCGGGGATCACCGCTCGCGCAGCGGCGTGCACACCGCGCGCAGGCGGGGGCCCGGAACGGGCGAGCCTCGACGATGCTCGATGGCGACGCCGAGGGACTTGCCCCCGGCCCCGCTCACCAGCTCAGCCCATCGCGGGCGGACACGGAGGTCCCCACGGCGAGCACGCCGTCGGCTCGGCGCCGGCGGGCACGGCGTCGAGCGCGCTGCAGCAGGCCCACCGCTGCTTCGCCTGCGAGCCGGCGGCCACGAGCTGCGCCGTGCAGCACTCGTGGGTCCGCGGCGCGCTCCGCTCCGCGACGCTCGCGAACGCGCCGTAGACATCGCTCCGCTTCTTCAACGGATCGTCGGTGGCGAGCCGGCTCTTCACGTCGAGGTCGTACGTGGCGAGGCCACCGAGGTACGCGTCGCAGCTCGCGAACGCGGTCGGGGCCGGCGCGGCATTGCCGGGCGCCGGCGTCGTGGCCGGGCCATGGGGCGCCGGGGCGGAGCAGCCGATCGCTCCGAGCATCGCGGCCTTGGCCGCCATCCTGAGGGCTGCGCGTCGAATCTCGGGCGTCATCCGATCCTCCTGTGGTGCCATGCCTGCTCGGCGGGAAGGCCCAGCGCGGCGAGTTGCGGAACGATCACGTCGGTCACGGTCTCCGCGACCAGCTGGCGCGCGTCGGCGCCATCGCACAGCCCGAACGCGGCCGCCTCGGCGGGCCAGCTCGTCGCGATCGGGATGTGCGCGAGCTCGTGGGCCTCGAGCGCCGCGAACGCCACCGGCAGGTAGCGTGCGACGGCGTCGTGCTCGACCGCGGTGAGCCGCGGCAGCGCGTGCTCCACGTAGCGCCAGCCGAAGCGCGCGTGCCCGACCTCGTCGGCCCAGATCCGCGTGAGCAGCTCGCGCAGCGGCCCGTCCGGCATCTCGAGGCGCTCCGCGCCGATCAGCGCGACCGCCACCGTCTCGGCGAGGCAGCTGATCGAGAGCACGTTGCGCACGGCCGCCGCGCGCGGCGTCGTGTCGGCATGCGCCGGCAGGACGGCGATGGGCAGCCCGCCGGCCCTCGCCTCGCCGCCCGCGGCAACCACCACCGCCCCGCACATCGCGCCGTGCGCGCGCTCCTCGGCGGCGAACTGCCGGCACGTGGCGGCGGCCTCGTCATCGCCGAGCGCGGCGAGCTGCGCCGCGAGCCCGTCGAAGACATACGACGACGCGTGCTCGTTGATCATGCGGCCGCGCCACGTCGCGATGACCGCCGGCCCCAGCGCGCCAGGCGCGATGGTCGCGACCGCGTGACCCGCGGCTTCGCGGCGGAGGTCGAGATCCAGCATGCCGAGACTTTAACGCGATCGCGGAGCGCGGACGTAAGGCCTGTGTCAGGCCTGCGCGAGCGGACGCTAGTTATGCGCGGCGCTGGCCGCGGCGGCGTCGATCCGGGCGCGGGCCCAGCCGATGCGCTGCTGCAGCGACTCGTAGTCGCCATCGAGCGGCTTGTCGCCCCACTTGGCGAGATCCGCTTCGGCCGTCTTCAGCTCGGTGCGCGCCTTCTCGGCGTCGACATCCTTCGCGAGGACCGCCTGCTCCACGAGGATCTCGACCGCGCCGGCCGGATCCACGCGGAGATAGCCATTGCTGACCGCGTACCGCGCGCGCGCCTTGGTGCCGATCGTGAGCACGCCGGCGCGGAGCGAGGTGAGCAGCGGGACGTGTCCCGGCAGCAGCTCGAACTCGCCGAGCTCGCCCGGCGCCTGGACGCTGTCCGTCTCGGTGTGCGCGACCACGCCCTTCGGCGTGACCAGGTTGACCCCGAGGAACGTGGGAAGACCGGCGGCCACGTCAGCTCCGCTTCGCCAGCTCGGCGGCCTTGGTGCGGACGTCGTCGATGGTGCCGGTCATCTCGAACGCCTGCTCCGGCAGGTCGTCGCACTTGCCGTCGAGGATCTCCGAGAACGAGCGGACCGTGTCCTCGCGCGAGCAGAAGATGCCCTTGATGCCGGTGAACGTCTCGGCGACGTGGAACGGCTGGCCCATGAACTTCTCGATCTTGCGGGCGCGCGAGACGACGATCTTGTCGTCTTCGGAGAGCTCGTCCATGCCGAGAATCGCGATGATGTCCTGCAGGTCCTTGTACTTCTGGAGGACGCGCTGCACCTCGCGCGCGACCGCGTAGTGCTTCTCGCCGACGACGGCGATCGACAGAATCGACGACGTCGAGTCGAGCGGATCGACCGCCGGGTAGATGCCCTTCTCGGTGATGGCGCGGTTGAGCACCGTCGTCGCGTCGAGGTGAGCGAACGCCGTGGCGGGCGCCGGATCGGTCAAGTCGTCGGCCGGCACGTAGATCGCCTGCACCGAGGTGATCGAGCCGTCCTTCGTCGAGGTGATCCGCTCCTGCAGACCGCCCATCTCGGTGGACAGCGTCGGCTGGTAACCGACGGCGCTCGGGATGCGGCCGAGGAGCGCCGACACTTCCGAGCCCGCCTGCGTGAAGCGGAAGATGTTGTCGACGAACAGGAGGAGGTCCTGCTTCTCGACGTCGCGGAAGTACTCGGCGACCGTGAGGGCCGACAGCGCGACGCGCTGACGAGCGCCCGGCGGCTCGTTCATCTGGCCGAACACGAGCGCGGTCTTCGAGAGCACCGACGAGCCGTCGAACAGCTTCGCCTCGGCGAGCTCGTGGAAGAGATCGTTGCCCTCGCGGGTGCGCTCGCCGACGCCGGCGAACACCGAGTAGGACCCCGACTTCTTCGCGACGTTGTTGATCAGCTCCTGGATGAGCACGGTCTTGCCGACGCCGGCGCCACCGAAGAGGCCGATCTTGCCGCCGCGGCGATACGGCGCGAGGAGATCGATGACCTTGATGCCGGTCTCGAACATCTCGACGTTCACGCTCTGGTCGGTGAACTTCGGCGCCGCGCGATGGATCGGCGAGCGCTTGGTCGACTTGAGCGGGCCCATCTCGTCCACCGGCTCGCCGATGACGTTCATGATGCGGCCGAGGACCTCGGCGCCGACTGGCACCGAGATCGGGTGGTGCGTGTTCTTGACCGGCTGGCCGCGGACGAGGCCGTCCGTGGTGTCCATGGCGACGCAGCGAACCGTGTGCTCGCCGAGGTGCTGGGCGACCTCGACCGTGAGGTTGTCGTCGCGCTTGTCGATCGACGGGTTCGTCAGGAGGAGCGCGGTGTAGATCTCGGGCAGCTCGGCGGAGTCGAACGCGATGTCGACGACGGGGCCGATGACCTGGACCACGCGGCCCAGCGAGTTCGGAGACATGTCGGTGGTGGCCATGTGCGATTCCTTTAACCCTTGAGAGCCTCGGCGCCGCCGACGATCTCGGACAGCTCCTTGGTGATCGATGCCTGACGCGCGCGGTTGTACTGGAGCGTCAGCCTGGAAATCATGTCGCCGGCGTTCTTCGTCGCCGCGTCCATGGCCGTCATCTGCGCCGCGAAGAACGCGGTGATCGACTCGAGCGACGCGCTGTAGAGCTGGATCTGCACGTAGAGCGGCACGAGGCGCGACAGCAGCGCCTCCTTGCTCGGCTCGTACGTGTAGTCGGCCGGCTGCTCGGCCGTCGCCGCCGCCGCGTGCGGATCCTTGGTCGTCGGCGCCGCCGGCTTGCCGATCACCTCCGGGACGACCGGGAGGATCTGCTTGACGCGCGTCGTCTGGCTGATCGCGCTCTTGAACTCGTTGTAGACCACGAACACGCGGTCGACCTTGCCGCTCGTGAAGTCCGCGATGATGCGGTTCGCGGTCTCGCGGGCGACCTCGAGCGCGGTCACGCCCGTCGGGGCGCCGTCGTAGCTGGTGATGGTCGTCTGGCGCCGGCTGAAGTACTGGTTGCCCTTGCGCCCGATGATGCGCAGCGAGACCTCGCTCGCCGAGGAGAGCTCGTTCGCCGCGTAGCGCTCGACGGCCTTGGTCACGTTCGCATTGAACGCGCCGGCCTGGCCGCGGTCGCTCGTCATGACGACGACGGCCGCCTTGGCCATCGGACGCTCGACGAACAGCTCGTGCGCCTCGCTGCCGGCGACGGCCGACAGCTCGGACACCACGCGCGAGATCGCCTGCGAGTACGGCCGCGCCGAGATCAGCGCTTCCTGCGCGCGCCGCAGCTTCGCCGTCGAGACGAGCTTCATCGCGCGCGTGATCTTGCGCGTGTTCTTGACCGACGTGATGCGAGTGCGGATGGCCTTCAGCGACGGCATGGCGTTACGCCTTCTTTGCCGCGGTCTTGGCCTCGACCGAGAACTGCTTCGCGAACTCGGTCAGCGCCTCGCGGAGCTGCGTCTCGAGGTCGCCCTTGAGCTTCGCGCCGCTGGAGAGCTGCTTCATGATCTCGCCCTTGCGACCCTTCATGAACGAGAGCAGCTCCTTCTCGTAGCGCGCGAGCTCCTTGACCTCGTAGTCGTCGACGAAGCCGTTGGTGCCCGCGTAGATCACGGCGACTTGCTCCTCGATCGGCATCGGCGAGAACTGGCCCTGCTTGAGCAGCTCGACCATGCGCTCGCCGCGGTTGAGCTGCGCGAGGGTCGCCTTGTCGAGGTCGGAGCCGAACTGCGCGAACGCGGCCTTCTCGCGATAGGACGCGAGCTCGAGGCGGAGGCGACCGGCGATCTGCTTCATGGCGGGCGACTGGGCCGCGCCACCGACGCGCGACACCGAGATGCCGACGTTCACGGCCGGACGGACGCCCTGGTAGAACAGATCGCCCTCGAGGAAGATCTGGCCGTCGGTGATGGAGATGACGTTCGTCGGGATGTACGCCGACACGTCGCCGGCTTGCGTCTCGATGATCGGGAGCGCGGTCAGCGAGCCGCCGCCCTCCTTGTCCGACATCTTCGCGGCGCGCTCGAGGAGGCGGCTGTGGATGTAGAACACGTCGCCCGGGTACGCCTCGCGGCCCGGCGGGCGGCGGAGGAGCAGCGAGAGCTGGCGATACGCGACCGCCTGCTTGGAGAGATCGTCATAGACGATGAGCGCGTGACGACCGCTGTCGCGGAAGTACTCGGCCATCGTGACGCCGGTGTACGGCGCGATGAACTGCAGCGGGGCGGGCTCCGACGCGCCGGCGATGACGACCGTCGTGTACTCCATCGCGCCGGCCTTGGTCAGGCGATCGACGACGGTGGCGACCGTCGACTGCTTCTGGCCGATGGCGACGTAGAAGCAGAACATGTTCTGCCCCTTCTGGTTGATGATCGTGTCGATCGCGATGGCCGTCTTGCCGGTGCCGCGGTCGCCGATGATCAGCTCGCGCTGGCCACGGCCGATCGGGATCATCGAGTCGACGGCCTTCATGCCGGTCTGCATCGGCTCGTGGACGGACTTCCGCTGGATGATGCCCGGCGCCTTGATCTCGACCTGGCGCTTGTGCGTCCCGACGATCGGCTTGCCGCCGTCGACCGGGACGCCGATCGCGTTCACCACGCGGCCGAGCAGCTCCTCGCCGACCGGGACCTCCACGATGCGGTTCGTGCGGCGAACGGTGTCGCCTTCACGGACGGACTCGAACCGCCCGAGGAGCGCAACGCCGACGTTGTCCTCCTCGAGGTTGAGGACCATGCCGCGCACGCCGTGCGGGAAGTCGAGCAGCTCGCCAGCCATCGCGCCTGCGAGGCCATACACGCGCGCGATCCCGTCGCCGACCGTGAGCACGGTTCCAGTCTCTTGAACGGAGACCTTCTGATCGTACTGCTCGATCTGCGTGCGGATGATCTGCGAGATCTCTTCGGCCTTGATCTCCATCGCTCTATCTACCTTTCGAAACTTCGTTAAGCGTTCGGGAGCAGATCTTCGCGGATCTGCTGGAGCTGCGTCTTGATGCTGCCGTCGAGGACGAGATCGCCGACCTGCGCGACGACGCCACCGATGAGCGAGGGATCGATCTTCT
>JANXOM010000357.1 GCA_025353585.1 Deltaproteobacteria bacterium | reverse complement strand
GCGCACTCCGCACTCGGCTCCAACCCCCTTCTGCGCTGGTCCGGGCTCCTCCGATCTCCTCTTCCTCTGCGTCTCTGCGCTCCGCAACGCACGAACCGGTTACGATCGTGGAAATGAGGATCTTCACGAGCGTCGTGGTGGGCGTGCTCTGCGCGGCGGCGTGTAGCAAGAAGGCCGATGGGCCGGCGGTGGCGCCGGGCTCGGGCGCCAGCAGCTTGCACGCGACCCTCGATGCCGCGGTCGCGATGACGCCGGCGGGCAAGGATCCGTGGGCCGCGGCGCCAGCCGAGACGAAGACCGACCTCGGGGCCAAGGTCGGCGGCGGCCTCGCGAAGATCGACGCGAAGGAGGATCCATGGGCGAGCGGCGGGCCGGCGGCCGCTCCCGGCGGCGAGGCCGCAGGCGCGACCGCGCCGCTCCCGCGCACCGTCGATATCCAGACGATCGAGGCTCCGACCGCGGCGAAGGTCGAGGTCTCGAGCTTCAAGCACGCCGGCGCGGACGCCGCGGCCGATCTCGGCGGCTTCACCGTCACGTACAACGAATCGAAGAACCCCACCCACGCGCAGTTCCGCGAGGTGTTCCAGAAGGAGCACGTCTTCGAGACCGTCGCGGAGGGCCTCAACAAGACAGTGCGCATCCCGCACCAGGTCCAGATCCAGACCGTCGACTGCAACACCATCAACGCGTTCTACGACCCGAGCTCGAGCCGCATCATCGTGTGCTACGAGCTGCTCGACTACTTCCTCGACGTGTTCAAGCCGCACGCCAAGTCGCAGGACGAGCTCGGAAACTCCGTCATGGGCGCGACGATGTTCAG
Organism: Deltaproteobacteria bacterium; assembly: GCA_025353585.1. GTDB lineage: Bacteria > Myxococcota_A > Polyangia > Haliangiales > Haliangiaceae > JABFXX01. The sequence goes on along the minus strand of JANXOM010000357.1, from coordinate 6,597 downwards.
CTTCTTCCACGAGACGGGCCACGGCTTGATCCACCAGCTCGACCTGCCGGCCGTCGGGCGCGAGGAGGACTCGGTCGACCAGCTCGCGACGCTGATCCTGATCGCGTCGGGCGATGACGGCGTGAAGATGGCCCTCTCCGGCGCGTACTGGTTCCAGCTGCAGGCGAGCGGGAGCGACAAGACGCCGTTCTGGGACGAGCACGGCTTCGACGGCCAGCGCTTCTACAACATCATGTGCCTCATCTACGGGTCGAACCCGGAGAAGTACAAGAGCTTCGTCGACGACGGGCAGCTGCCGCCAGAGCGCGCGCAGAAGTGCCCGGCCGAGTACACGAAGATCAACAAGGCGTGGGAGAAGCTGCTCGAGCCGTACCTGACGAACGGCGCGGCGATCAACATCGACTACAAGCCGACGGTCGCGCCGACCGAGGCGCCGCGGACCACGGCCAAGGATCCGTGGGGCGACGGCGAGAGCGGCGACTCGACGCCGACGATGACGGCGGACCCGACGCCGGCCGCGCCGCCGGTCGCCGGGATCACGTGCGAGCAGGTCGCGGACAAGGCCGCCGAGCTCATCCGTGACGAGACATACGCGAAGGCGGGGGACGGCGCTGACCGCGAGGAGCTCGACGCACGGCTCAAGGCGCAGCTGCCGGCGGCGATGCAGCACATCCTGGCGCAGTGCGCGAAGGAGAAGTGGCCGGAGCCATCGCGCAAGTGCGTCCTCGCGGCGAAGAGCCTCGGAGACGCCGAGAAGTGCCAGTAGACGGACCGCGCGAGCGGTGACTGACCGCCAGGCCGCCGAGAGCGCCAAGCCGGGCCAAGGAAGAAAACGAAGGGGCTTCGACCGGATCCGCTTCCTTGGCTCCGGCGTGGCGTCCTCGGCGGCTTGGCGCTTGAACCGAGGGGGAACCCGTTGCCAACGGCAACGCGAGGAGCCACCGATCTCGACCTAACCCGTTGATCCGCCCCGGCGGTTGGCCGGCACGAGACGTGCGAGCAGGGCGGGCGTGCGTCTCCGCCAGCTGCTCGTCTTCGCCCTGGTCGCCGGTCCGGCGACCGCGAACGCGCAGCTGGCGCCGCACGCGTCCTGGCCGACCCTGGCGTGGAGCAACGGCCGCGGCGCCGGCGCCTACGACACGTCGCAGGGCAAGATGGTCTCCCTCAAGGAGCACCTCTTCCAGCGCACGCAGACCGCCGCGAGCCGCGAGCTCGTGTTCGACCAGTACCCCGGCCTGCGCGTCGCCGGCCAGGAGCTCTGGCTGAACAGCCGCCCCGTCGACTCGGCCGGCTACGACAACAACCGCGGCATCGCCCGCGTGCAGCAGGCCTGGAACGGCGTCCAGGTCGCCACGTTCATGTGGTCGCCGTTCGACGCCGACGCCGCGGTCACGGTCGTCGAGTACGAGGTCACGAACACCACGGCCGCGGCCCTCACCGACAGCTCGCTCTTCGCGCTCGACAACGTGCACGTCGGCGGCGGCGACGCCGGCACGACCGCCGAGCACATCACCTGGTCCTCCGATGCGTTCGAGGAGCGCGGCGCGGCCGGCCTCGTGCTGCACCGGCCGAGCCCCGCGCCGCTGATCCACGCGGCGAGCCCGAACAACCCCTACGGCAGCGTGACGAGCGGCGGCCACCTCATCTCGACCAGCGACAGCGGCGTCGTGGACGACGCGGCGTGCGGCTTCGAGTGGGACCTGACGGGTCTCGCGCCGGGCGCGACCCAGCACTTCCTGCTCGTCATCGCCGACCGCACCGACGGCAACCGCGCCGCCCTCGACGCCCAGCTCGCCGCGATCCCGAGCGATCCCGCCGCCGCGCTCGCCGCCGCCCGCGCCGACTGGGACGCGTACTTCGCCCGCGCGCAGGTCCCCGCCGACGCGAGCGCCGACGAGCTCGCCGTCTATCGCCAGCAGCTCGCGATCCTGCGCATGGGCCAGGTCCGCGTCGATGGTCCGGGCTCCGGACAGATCATGGCGTCGCTCCCGACCGGCCCGTGGAACATCGCGTGGGTCCGCGACCAGGCGTACGCGACCGAGGCGCTCGTGCACGCCGGCCTCGCGCCGGAGGCCAAGGCCGCGCTCACCTTCACCTGGGGCGCCCAGGCCGGTGCGTTCGTCTGCTGCGACGCGGGCGGCGGGCCGTGGGTCGGCGCGCCGTACGCGGTCAGCGTGGTGCGCTACACCGGCGATGGCGCCGAGGACGCCGACAGCAACGAGAACGGCCCGAACGTCGAGTTCGACGGCTTCGGCCTCGCGCTCGCCGTCACCGACCAGTACGTCGCGGCGACGGGCGACACGGCCTTCGTGACGGCGAACGCCGCCGCGATCTTCGGCAAGACGGCGGACGTGCTCGTCGGGCTCGTCGAGACGAGCGGCCCGACGGCGGGCCTCGTGCGCGCGGACTCGTCGATCTGGGAAACGCACTGGTACAACGGCGGTCGGAAGCACTTCGCGTACACGCAGGCGTCGACGGTGTGGGGCCTCCGCGCGGCGGCCGACCTCGCGACGCGGATCGGGCGCGCCGCCGACGCGACGAAGTACGCGGCCACCGCCGATGCGCTCGCCGCGAAGTTCTCCGGCCGCTTCCTCACGAGCGCCGGCGCGCTCCGCGGCAACCTCGAGGAGCCGGCGGGCAGCGAGCTCGACGCGGCCGCCGTCGAGGCGCTCAACTGGGACGTCGTCCCCGCCACCGGGCCGACCGCGACCGCGACGCTCGACGCGTTCAAGGCCGGCCTCTGGAACGGCGAGGTCGGCCACGGCTATCACCGCGACGACGACGGCGGCGACTACGACACGCGCGAGTGGATCATGGTCGACCTGCGCATCGCCACGGCGGCGCGCCGCGCCGGTCGGCCGGCGGATGCCGCCGAGCTGGTGGCGTGGGTGACGGCGCAGGCGCGCGCCAACTTCGATCTCGTGCCGGAGAACTACGACCGCATCACCGGCGACTACGCCGGCGCGATCCCGATGGTCGGCTTCGGCGCCGGCGCGTACGTCACGGCGCTCTGGGAGCGCGGCGGCGCGGCGCCCATCGATGGCGACGGCGCGGTGGGCGGGGACGCGGGCACGCCAGCCGTCGGCAACCCGGCCGGCTGCGGCTGCCAGGGTGGCGGCGGTGCGAGCGTCGGGTTCGGCGCGCTCGCCCTCGGCGCGCTCGTGCTGCGGCGTCGCCGCAGATAGCGACGTCTGGCCAGGAGGGTGAAGCGCGTAGCGCTTCGGGACCCTCCTCGTGCCGCCGTGTCGGCCTAGCGTCCGGCCATGGTGAGCGGATGCGCTGCGTCGCCCTCGAGGCGCACCGTCGTCGACGCATCGCGATATCCGACGTCCACGCCACCCGCCGCCGGATCGGCCTCGATGCGCGCGACGCCGTGCACGCTGATCCTGGCGCCAGCTTCGATGACGACCTCGTCGAACGCGCCATCCGTCGGCGCACCTCCGAGCCCCGTACGGGCCAGGAACCTCGCCTCGCGGGTGATCTGGCGCGGTACGACGCGCGCCGGTCGGATCGTGACCTCCGCGGACGTCCCGACCACCAGGACCACGCCTTCGGCCGTCTCCAGCGCGAAGTCGATCATCTCGACCTCAACGTGTGACGCGACGAGCTCGCGCCGGCCGCGGCGAATGCCGGTGGTCGTGCGGTAGAGCTGCGCGGAGGACCGATGCACGACGCACGGGGTGCCGGACAGCGGCGCGAACAACGGCTCGGCGAGGAGCCGCACCGTCCCGGTGAGCGTCACGAGCGCGTGATCCACGATCTTGCGCTGCCCGGCCCGCATCCGGTGGCGCGCCGCATGACGCCTCCGCACGGCGACGGATGCGCGGGCGGTGCCTCCGACCGCCGCCGCCGCCAGAGCGACGAGCCAGAACCAGTTCGCGTCACCGTGCACGCGAGGTCACCGGCCCGTGCGCGTCCTCAACAGCGAGGCCAGCTCGTCGAGCTCGCCCACCGTACCGAGCATCGCGCCCGAGAGCTGCCACGTGCCGCCCGTGTGCTCGACGCGCAGCGTGCGCGCGAACCCGGCGGCCCCGCCGAGCTCGACCTTGCGCACGTCGCGGTAGCGGATCGTGGTGTCCGGCGAGCCGAGCCCGATCGGCGCCGTCAGCTCGCTCGCCCCCAGCACCACCCGCCGCGTCCCCCTGGCCCGCGCGATCACCGCGCGCAGCATGCTCACCGCGAGCACCGCCGCGATCCCCGCGATCACGCCGTCGAAGATGCGCGCCGCCAGGCCCGACTGCAGCGCGAGGTACGACATCTCGGTCGCCACGATCGTGAACATCAGGCCGAGCGGAACGGTGAGCTTGTACCGGGCGCCGTACCGGAAGCTGCGCGGCTGCGGCATCACTACTCTTCGGCGGGCGCGGTCTCGTCCGTGTTCGGACGCGCCACCACCTCGACCGCCCGCAGGTGCGCCGGCGCCTTCGCGAGCTCGTCCGCCGACATCATCGCGACCTCGAGCTGGCCGAGGCGCTCGATCTCCGACAGCGCGTTGAACCCGCCGACGAACTTGCCGCGGAGGTACACGAAGGGAACGGTGTGCTGGTTCGTCTCGACCGTGAGCGGCACGAGCTTCGCCTCGTGCTCGGGCTCCTCGAGGTCGACCCAGTCGAAGTCGACCTTGTGCTTCTCGAGCAGCGTGATCGCGCGCCCGCTCCACGGGCAGCTCTTCTTGCCGTAGATCTGCGCCTTGATGCTCGCGTCGCCGTAGCCCTTCGGCGCGACCTTCGCCACGGTCGGCGCGGCCACGGCCGCCTTCTTCGCGGCCACCTTCGTCGCCGCGGAGGCCTGCTCGTCCTTCGAGACGTACTCGCGGCCGAGGAGCTTCGCCATCGCCTTGCGCGCCTGCACGTAGCGCGGGTCGGTCGCCATCTTGTCCTGCAGGAAGTCGCGGACCTCACCGCCGATCTCGTCGGCGCGGTTGAGCGCGTGCATGACCTTTTCGGTCGCGTCCGCGGTCCAGCTCGGCTTCTTCGTCTCGTCGGTCGCCATGGTCATCCGAATACCTTTTTCTTGAGCTCGCCGCTCGTGGAAAGATTCGTCAGCTCCGCGCGCCCGCCGACGGCCTCGCCCGCGATGAACACCACGGGCAACCGGAAGGCCTTGCTGTCGCGCTGGCACGCCATCTGCGCCGCCGGGTCCTCCTGGATGTTCGACACCCGATGCGGGATGCCGGCGTCCTGCAGGATCTGGACGAGCACGAGCGCGTCGCGCCGCGTCTTGTCCATATGATAGACGACGACCGGCGCGGCATCCCGCGTGGACGCCGCGTTCGCCGCCGCCGCTGCCTTGGCCGCGCCCTGGTTCGCCGAGCGCGACTCGAACGCCCGCCGGTCGGCGAGCTCGGTCTCGTCCGCGAACGGCCGCCCGAAGGCCTCGTTGGCCGCGCGCAGCTTGTCGCCCGCTTTGCCCGGAACGCGCTCGAGCGCGGCGTGGGCCCGCGCTCGTACCGAATCGAGTAGACCCATCGCGCTCTCCTCGCCGCCGGTCGCTAGTTGACGACGCGCAGGCTCTTCTTGCCGGCCGGGACGGGCGGACGACCGTGGTCCGACGCGCCCTCGTCGATCTCCGGCGCGACGCTGACGATGCTCGTCTTCTTGCGCGTCTTCGCCGCCGCGTTGCGGGCGATCTGGAGCAGCGAGACGTGCGCCTTCGCGTGCTCCTTGTCGTCGCGGCCGGTGAGGAGGTTCATCACCTTGTTCTTGAGGTAGGACAGCTTGTTCTTGCGCGCCCCGACCTCGTACACGAGGTCCGCCGTCGTCGAGCCCGCGCGGTGCGGCGAGCGGTGGAACGCGTGGTTGAGCGCCGGGTGCTTCACCAGGTACGCGCGAACCTCGTCCATCGTCATGCCGACCTCGGCCAGGGCCGCGTCGACTTCCTTCTGCGCCGCCTGCTTCGCCTTGAACAGCTGCATCTGCACGCGGCTGTAGACGTTGACCGCACCATCACCGTTCGTCTCGATCGGCAGGAAGATGCCCTGCGGATAGAGCTCGGTGATGAAGCTCTGGATGCCGTCGGAGACCGACGAGCTCGGCATGCAACCGAACGGCTTCACGGAGAGGGTCATGTTGACCTTCGAGTACGCGACGTTCTGGATGAGCTTGCCGATCTCCATGTGGCCTTCGCCGCCGCGGAGGTTGTTGTCGTAGAACGCGTGCGAGACCTCGGCGATCTCGCCCATGTCCGGCAGGTGGTAGTCATTGAGGCCGAGCGCCTTGGCGACGGTGCCGAACAGGCCGCGGAGGACCTTCTCGCCGGCCCACAGCGACAGCATCCGCTTGCGGACGTCGACGCCGGCGAGGCTGAACTTGCTACCCTTCGCGCCCTTGGCCTCGTCGAAGCCGCGCAGCGTCGAGCGCGCCTTCGTGTCGTACGCGCCCTGCCACAGCATGTAGAGGAGCCACGCCATGACGATCTGGATGTCCGGCTCGCCGCCCTCGGCCTCGAGGAAGCGCTGCAGGCCGTAGTTGCCGTCGCCTTCCGTCGTCATCGCCCAGAACTCGCCGATGATGCCGACGCGCGGCTTCACGCGGGTGCGGTCGACCTTCACCTTGCCGAGCTCGCGGCGGACCTTCCAGAGGGCCAGCGGCAGCGACG
>JANXOM010000293.1 GCA_025353585.1 Deltaproteobacteria bacterium | reverse complement strand
AAACACTCCGCCATCGACGCGCGCACGACACGCCATGAGGGTTACCGAGTCAGTCAGCGGATCCGCAAGCGCGTCGAGGAGATCTTCGGCTGGATGAAGACCTACGGCGGCCTGCGAAAGACCAGATTTCACGGCGTGGTCCGCACGCAGCAGACAGCGCATTTTGTCGGCGCCGCCTACAACCTGCTCCGCATCGCGAACCTCATGGCAGCGGCGGCTTAGCCGGCGCGCCGGACCGCCGGCCCGGCGACAACGACGGCGGGCTCGCCGAACGGCGGCGCGGGCCGGACCGCGAACGGGGGAGCCACGCGCGGAGTTCAGCGGGTTTTCAACGACCTGCTAGTGGTTCCACGTATGTCGCGGCCCGGGTAAGTATTGTATCGTGCGGAGATGGTTCATCTGTCTCGACTGGTGATGGTCGTTGTGGTGATAGCAACCGCTAGCTGCGGCGACTCGAGTGGTCTCCTCTGTGGAGTAGCCTTTGAAGGGTCTGATGGCTTTCGGTCGTGCAGTCGCAACAAGGAGGTTTGCGTCTGCGCGACGAACTCATGCGCCGTCCGGGTCGACGACCCCAGCGGCTGTTCGTCGGGGTACCAGTACGTCGATGATGGGTTTGCGGAGCCGCAGTACCGCGGCCGATGTGTCGACGACCGTGTTACCAACGAACTCATCGTCCAAGGTGCGTCCGTCCAGAGTTGCGAAGCAATTCGGGACGCAGGGACGGGCTCGGGCTCCGCATCGGGCTCGGGCTCGGGGAGCGGTTCGTAGTGCGGGTCGTGGTCGCGGGAGTTGTGATCGCGGCCTTGGTCGGCGGACTGGAAGCCGGCGCCGCACCACGCACGCCACCGCTGGTTGCGGCCCCAACTGCGCCCGTCGTGGGCGCGACCGAAGGCTCCGGGAGCGGTTCGGCCGAGGATTGTCGATTCACCGCGATCGCGCCATTGGACTTCGCGCTCGCCGGGGCGACCACGAGCGTTGTCTGGCTCGCATCCGGGTCCGACAGATGTACGAAGACGCTTGCAGGCAGACGACTCGTTCTCACGAAGGCTGCCGACGGTGGGCGCATTGCGGGCACCACAAACGCCCCTGCAGCGTCGTGCAATGGATGCGCGCTCGAACTCATACTCGACAACGTCCCGGACACCGCACAAACGGCCGCCGAGTGGACGGTGAAAGCATTCGACGCAGGCGCCGCACTTGGAACGGTGCAACTCGAGGTCGTCAAGCCCGCTATCAAGCAGCTCGTCGTCAGCGTCCGGGCTGCCGATGCTAATGGCCAGGTCGCACGTACGCCGAAGGACGGAGTCCTCGTCGCTTCAGCGCGGGCATTCCCACCGGAGATTAATGGCTCACGTTCCGAGCCGTATCTCACCGACGCAGCCGAGCTCGAGATCCCGCTGCGCGTCGCAACGGGAGAACGCCTGATGTGGCACCTTGTCGACTCGACCTGGGGTGACAGCGTCGAGTTTAACTGCGCTGGTACTCCGACGAGATTCGCACTATTGACGCCAGACGGCGCGTGTGTCGTGCGTCCTGACCGAATCCAGTTCGCAGTCAGCCGCCGCTTCAAGACTCCACTCGCGGTTACCGCCGAGCTGTGGGCGACTGATTCGAACGCGTCGGTCGCTGGCAGCGCCCCGCGGCAGCGGATCGTGGCGCGCACGTTCTTTGAGCTCGCGAGCGAGGCGCGCATCGACAGCATTCCGATCCCGTTGTGGCCAGCCGCTAGGGTCACGTGCAAAACACAGCGCCTCTTTCGCGGCGCCTTGCTCAACTGGGCGTTTAACGGCAATACAATCGCAATCGACGATAACGCGGTCGAGAACGGCCAGTGCTCGATAACGATCGACTACTCCTACGAAGACTTGGCCTGTATTCCTGAACCTGTGGATACTGTGGTTTCACGACCTGGCGGGCACTGCGAAAAAGCGAACAGCAACACGGCGGCGGCCGCGGCGGCCGCGGTCGCCGCACAACGCGCATGGGACGAGCGGGTCGAGCTAGGCGGCCCACAAGGCATCGAGCTCGTCGTGACACACGGCAACTTCACAACGACGACCGAGCTGCTTGTAGATCCGCACGAGGGTTTTTATCTGCCGCTCCCCGCACCCGCTGCACCGACTGCGGGCTCTGCGCGGCTAGGCGACCAAGAGGCGTACCACGTGTCGTTCAAGCTCAAGAACACCAATCGGGCGAACTATCTTGAGACGACACTCGACGAAAAGGCGGCAGGGAGCCCAGAGGACACCGTTGCGATTGGCCTGCGGCCCCGCGGCAAGTTCGGGACGTCGTACCCGGTCCGAGCGTCAGTCACTCTTCCAATTACGCCGGTAACGTTGCGCTTTCCACCGCGTGCGCGCGACGTCCACAGCTCCCGCGATTCCGACCGCGTTGGGTTTGAGCCGACGCGCGCGTCGGTGATGTTAGTGGTAGAATACTGGGACTATCAACAAGGACAGAATAAGCTGTCTATTCCTCTGCAATTCCAGGCGGGCATGTCCCTGTTTCGTATCACAAGCGACCCGGTCGATCTGAGCACGCTCGTAGGCGCTGCGGCTTCGTTCCCAATTGCAGGCGAAGGAAAGGCAGAAACATCGATCTCAGTAGGGCTGTTCTGGGAACATGATCTCCAAGTTGGCCAAAATGCGATGATTGCAACGCTAAGTGTTGATCTCTTCAAGCCCGTGCAGACCCAGGGGACCAAATGACGCCCCGATCGCTACGAGAGACCAATTGGAAGGGCTCAGCTTAAGTGTCCTAGTGGCGTTTGATAGAGATTCGTGCCGCGAGTCGATGTTGAGTGCGTCGCTCCAATCCAATCTGCGTCGCCGAGCCGCGGATTGCGGCCTTTGGGACGCGCTGTCCGGCGACGGCGCGTCCGCTGTGATTTGTGTCGGCGCGACGAACACGCCAGCCGGCGGAACCGCGAGCGAGCTATCCCGCTTCGCGGAGGGTCCGTAGGCAGTCGGATCCCGCGACGGTGATCTTCACCTCCGTCAGCCCGTCTTGCAGCGCTTTCGCGACGTGCGGTGGAAGCCGAAGATCCTTCGTGCTTATGGCCCGCTCCGCCGCGGGCCGCACCACCTTGCTCGCGTCGGACACAGAGATCATGTTGCGTACGAGTAGATCCCACACGACCTCGATCAAGAGGTCGGGGCTGGTGGCTCCAAACTTTTGGGGCCAACCCGGGCCGGCGGAGAGATCCTCGTAGAGGTTGCGCGCCGCGACGTACTCCAACACTTTCCGTCGAACCTGATCAGCGAGTAGAGGAGGTGGCTGGAGCGCGAGCATTGCGCGCTTCAAAAACGTGGCCGCCGCGTCCTTGTAGAGAATCTTGCCGGGGCGCGGCTCCAAGCCGAGGGCGAGAGGGTTCCTTTCGGCAGGTAGCTGGTCAATATCGTCGACAAGGAGTTTGAACCGCGACTCGAACAACTCTAGCTCGGCCGCGATAGTGGGGTCCAGTTCGTGCGACTTGGACCGCTCGACGAGCGTTAGCAACGATCTCGCCCAGTCGGCCAGTTCGGGCACCGTAGAAGCATTCGTATAAATCGGCCGCGTCAGCTCCCAGATGACATCGCTATTCCCTGCCAAGACGAACTGCACACCGCCGAGGACGGCAAGCTGGTCCAGCGGCATGTTCGTCAACAGTGGCGCGACGTGACGCGCAAAGGACTCATGAACGGCCTCGAAGTCGTCGCGTATCGTCGTGCTGATGTTGAGCGAGCCGACCGGCGGCAGCACGACCCCCTCGTCCTTCAACCGCTGGCGACTATCGGCCTTGAGCCGAAACGACAACCCATCTTCTTGGCTCGACACCTCGATCGTGATCGGTGATTGGACGCTCGCGCGTCGGAGCTGCGTCGGCGATCGTAGGGCCGCCATGATTGCTCGCTGCAGCTGCTCGAACTCCTCGGCGGCGCGCTTGTAGTCGACGATGTAGAATCGCGCGCCGAAGCGCAACCCAATGCCGTTGGTGCCGTTGGTCCACCAGATGTGGGGGACGCCGGCTGGTGTTGCTCCCGGCGGACCATGCGGGAACGACAGCGCCTCGAACACGCTGAGTGGCGTCCCATCGGGGGCGGCAACATCGAGATAGCTGAGAACCTCATTCCCGCCCGGAGGAATCGGCGCGCTCGAGCTTACGAGCTGCCCCTGAAACGTCTCCGCGACCCTCTCGACATCCATCGCGCCGTTGGATAGAGTGGGCACACGTGCAGGTGCGTGCTGGTAGATGAAGACGTTGATTCCCACCGCCGATGCGGAACGTACGCGTTGCGCGGCCACGTACATTAGATGGCCTCGGCTGATACCCGCGGCACCTCGCGCTCGCGGCGGCGAAGTGGACCCTCACTCGGATCGCGGTCGAGAAGAACACGTGACACCTGTGTCCGAGCCGTGTGCACGTGGCGACGTTCGCTGACCTCGCGAGTGTACCGCCCGGCCCCGACTGCTCCGTAGGTGCAGTCGGGCTCCATGTTCCTGGCTGCTTCGAGTTCTTGGCGCTTGTTCATGTGATCCTGGTGAGGAAACGGTACGCGTCATCAGCGCTGAATTCGAAGTATAGCTCGGGTTGTCCGTCGTCGCCGCAAACGTTCGGATCGCGGCCACATTCCGTCATACCCCAGTGACGGTAGACGAGATGTGTGTGCTGATCTTCGACGGAATGAAGACCGACACGCCCCTCGAAGCCAGCTGCGATCGAGCGCTGGATGACGTGCACCATCATCGCCCGCCCACACAAAAGCTCGCGGTTCGGTTTGGCCTCGACTCGGTTCCAGGGAGCGACGGCGAGGCGGTCAAGGTACGTCACGAGCGCGCCCGCGGTGAGTTTGGAGACCCGGCCTTGCCTAAGGCCGCACAACCCGTGCAGGCGCTGATCACAGGGCGGCTCGGCTGATAGGGGCTCGCCAGTTGGTTCGTTCGACGGGGCGTCCGGTGGCTTGCTCGACGGCTCGGTGGGCGGGCGATCCGCCGCGGCGACAGCAGCTACGAGCGCGTACAGCTCGGACTCGGGATCGCTCGCCGACTGGAGCAGCTCGTCGCGCCAGTCCCAGTCCGCGTCGAACTGGTCGGTGGCGCGCAAGCCCGGCACCCACTCCAGCTCGAACGTCTCGACGTGGGTTACCTTGAGAGTCACGATCCACCCGGTGGAGTCTCCACCGGCTTCGCACGCCAGCGATAGCGGCGACGTAACATAGGTCGGCGGAGTCGCCACGGATCTGATCGGTACCACGTCCTGCGCGCGTCTCCGGCCTGTTCGGCTTCACGTGCTGTCAGATTCACCTCGTAGACTGGGAGTATGGCTGCCGTCGAATCGCCCCACATCGTCGTGGTCATGTGCCAACCACCATAGCGTCGTCGTGCCCGCGAAGCCGGGCTTCGCGTTCATGAAGGGCGTCGCGGCGACGAACCGATCGATCCAGGACGAGATACAGGACTGCGCGGTCTGCGGACCGTTTCGCCGCCACCCCGACGGCACGGTGGAGATTCACATCACCGCGGGCTCGTCGCGCAGGTGAGCGTCCGGTCTACTGCACCGGGATCGCCCACTTGATCACTCCCGGTGATCGTGGGCAGCGCTACGCGGCGTTCGCGGCCGCGCGAGCGGCGGCCCAGCGGGCCGGCAGCAGCGCGGGCAGATCGATGAGGCGGATG
>JANXOM010000286.1 GCA_025353585.1 Deltaproteobacteria bacterium | reverse complement strand
GCCGGCGCGCTGGCCTACTCCGCCGACGCGGCCGCGGCGCGCGACCACGCGGCGCTCGGCGCCGGCAACGCCGCGCCATCCGTGCTGACGAGCTACAACCGCGAGCTCGCGTCCCGCACCACGCGCGTGCACGCGACCGAGCTCCTCGGCGGCGCCACCGCGGTCGTGCTGGTCACCGGCGTCGCGCTCTACCTCTTCGATCACCCCGCCGCCGAGGCGCCCCCGGCGCTGACACCGTTCGTCGGAGCGAAGTCCGCCGGCCTCGTCTACGGAGGGAGCTTCTGATGACGCGCTCCGCGCTGTGCGGCCTGCTGGTGCTCGGCGCGGTTTCCGCCTGCACGTCGTTCGACGACATCGCGCGCGGCGTCTGCGGCAATGGCCTCCTCGAGCCGGGCGAGGACTGCGATTCGCCCGCCGCGACCTGCGTCGCGTGCGCCGTGACCTGCGGCAGCGCCGCCGAGTGCCCGAACGCGGGCTACGCGTGCGGCGTCGACAACCGCTGCCACGCGCCGAGCGGCAAGCTCGCGCCGGACACGACCCCGGCCCTGGACCTCGTCGACGACATCCGCGTCTCGGACCTCGACGGTGATGGCATCGGCGACGTGCTCGGCGTCTCGAGCTCCGCGATCGACGTCCGGTTCGGTGATGCGCAGGCCGCGCTCGTGTCGCGGCTGGCGATCGTCACGCCGGAGCAGAGCGGGCCGCCCGCGTTCGGCGATCTCGACGGCGACGGCGCGCTCGATGTCTCGATCGTGACGCCCGACGGCATCGTCGCGTACACGTCGCAGCTCGCGGTCCTCGCGCCCGCGGTGTCGTTCTTCCCGCTCGACGGGAGCGGCGGGACCACGCTGCAGCTGTTTCCGGTCGCGAGCTTCGCGTTCGGGGCCATCGTCGAGGAGGCCACGTCGCACCGCCTCGTCGTCGCGATGAGCCCGGTCGACCGCGTCGCGTTCTCGATCACCCCGGCGCTGGCACCGCTGTGCGGGCTCGCGGCCGCCGGCTTCGACCCGAGCGGCGTGGACGTGCAGACGCTGCCGCGCAACAGCGACAACTCGACCGACCTCGTGCTGTCGGTCTTCACCGGCGGCCCGCCGGGCGCGAACCTCTGCGTGGTCGCGGTCCACTTCGATGCCGTCCCGCTCCTCGGCAACGTGCGAGACATCCATTTCTATCCGATCACCCCCACGACGCCGGTCGTGACCACGAAGCCCGTGTGGGTCGACCTCGACTTCGACGGCGCCGGCCTGAGCGACAAGTGCCCGGGCCTCGTCGACGGCGACGGCGGTCCCGCGCTCGTGCAGTGGGACGGCTCGCTGACCGGCCTCGGCGGCCCGCACTGCGCGCTCGCGGGCCCGTCTGCCGTTCCCGCGTTCGGCGACGGGTCCGTCGGCTCGCACGTCGTGGGCCGCATCCCGGTCGTGCCCACGTCGTTGCTCTTCCCGAACGACGTGCTCGTGATGTCGAACGGCCTCTACATCAACACCGCGTTCGGCATGCTGCGCGTGTATCGCTCCGAGCGCGAGCTGACCGGCGTGGCGTCGGGCGACCTCGACGGCAACGGCTCGACCGACGCCGTCCTGCGCGCGGACGCCGACGGCCTCGACGTCGTGTACCGCGCCGACGCGAACAACACGCCCGGGTACATCGTGCAACACGTGGGCACGACCGGCACCGTCACGTCGACGCAGATCGCCGACTACGACGGTAACGGCCTCGCCGATATCGCCTTCACCGAGACGCTCATCGGCCACGACGGGCTCTCCGTCGCGTACAGCGATCCGGGCCACACCCTCACGATCGCGCATCAGGGCGTGTTCGCGAAGGTCCGGTCGGTATCGACGGTCGACGTGTCCGATACCAGCGATCCGAGCGCGCTCATCGCCGACCTCATCGTCCTCGAGGATCTGGGCGGCGTCCTCGGCGCCACGCTCCTCGACGGCAGCCCGCAGCGAACGATGATCTCGTTCTTCGACCCGCGGCGGACCGGCGACGCGCTGGCCGGCGCGGCGTTTCGCCAGCTCGCGGTCGGTCACTTCAACCCGGCCGCCCCGGCGAGCCCGTACCACGACCTGGTGGCCTTCATCCCCGGCTCGGCCAGCCCGACGGCGGGCACCACGGACTCGACCGCGTACCGCCTCGATGGCACGGCGAACGGCCTCGATCCCCAGGATCCGGTCAACATCGCGCACGGCCAGGTGATCACCAACCTCGCCGGTTGCTCGTTCGGCCCGAGCTCGGCGCCGTGCGTGCAGTCGACGCTGCTCACGCCGTGGCCGACAGCGGCCGATCACGACCTCCTATCGGCATCGACAAGCAGGTGAGCCCGGCGGCGTTCCTCCTCGATCCGTTCGCGTTCACCGGGGCCGCCGCCGCCACCACGCCGCTCGCGGCGCTCACGGCGCTCGTCCCGGCGGGCGCGGTGATCCACGCTGCCCATGTCGTCGACCTCGACGGCGACGGCGCGCCGGAGCTCGTCCTGGCGTTCGCGCCGACGGGGGAAGATGGGCCCATGACGCTGGGGCTCGTCGAGGTATGCACGATGACGGCCGCCGGCACGCCGATCGCGTGCACCGACGTGGCGACGGCGATCGCGGCGGCGCGGCCCGAGGTCGCCGCGTGCATCGACGCCGCGCCGGGGCACTTCGCGGCCGGCGGCCCCGCCGTCGCTCCAGGGGGCGCGCCGGAGCTCCTCGTCCTCTGCCACGACGCGACCGGTGACGGCTTCGTCGCCCGGCTCGAGGTCCGCGGCGGCGGGTCGGTGGTCACGGTGCTGGCGTCCGCGCTCGGACCGGTCCGGCAGATCACGGTCGGTGACGTGACCGGCGACGGCATCGACGACGTGGTCGCGCTGCGCGGGACCGGCGCGGCGCGCACGATCTCCGTGTTCGTGCAGTGCAGCTCCCACGACGCCGCGTGCGCGAGCGGGGCGGTGCAGCCGTGATCCGCCTGGTCTTCGCCGCCGCCCTGGCCGTCGGCCTCCTGGGCGCGCCCCGCCACGCCCGCGCCGAGGACCGCGCGGCCGCCGAGGGTTACTTCCGCGCCGGCGCGAAGGCGTACGCCGCGCAGAGCTTCGCCGTCGCCGCGGAGGACTTCGACCTCGCCTACGCCGCGATGCCGCTGCCCGAGATCGCGTTCTCCGGCGCGCAAGCGTACCGGCGCCTGTATCGCGTGGCGGCGAAGCCCGAGTACGTGCAGCGCGCGGTGCAGCTCTATCGCGTCTACCTCGAGCACGTGAAGTCGGGCGCGCGGGTCGGCGACGCCGCGGACAACCTCGGCGAGATGCAGCGCGAGCTCGACCGGCTCAAGCTCGCGGCGCCGGCCCTCGGGGCCACCGCGGTGGTCGGGCCACGGACCGCGCTCGGCGTCAGCATCACGATCGCCGACCAGCGCGCGCCGGACGGCACCGCGCTCCGCGAGATCGGCGACGCGACGGGTGAGGTTGCGGCGGGGCTCGTCACCACGCTCGACGGCAAGCCGCTCGAGCCGTACGCGCTCGTCGATGTCGAGGCCAAGGAGCACGTGCTCGGGGTGCGCGCCGACGGCTACGTGCCCGTGGAGAAGACGGCGGTCGCGGTGGCAGGGCAGGCGCGCCTCGTCGAGATCACGCTCGCGCCCCGGCCGGCGACGGTGACGGTCACCACGGAGCCCGGCGCGCGGCTCGTCGCGGACGGACGCCTCGTCGGGATCGCCCCGGCGCGCGCGGTCGAGCTGGCCGCCGGCTCGCACCTGCTCGCGGTGCTCCGGCGCGGCCGCGAGCCGTTCGGCCGCGAGGTCGTGCTGACCCGTGGCGAGGCGCTGACGCTCGCCGCGCCGCTCGTGCGGACGCCGCGTCGTCGCGTGGTCCCGTGGGCCGTCGGCGGCACCGCGGTGCTCGCGGCGGGCGCGCTCACGACGACGCTCTTCGCCTTCGCGCGCGACGCGCACGCATCCGATCTGCGCGCGGGCATCGCCGCCGGTGACCGGCCGCCCCCCGACGCCGACGCGTATGATCGCGCCGTGACGTCGCGCGATCACTTCGTCACCGCGACGTGGCTCCTCGGCGGCGGCGCCCTCGTCGCCGGCGGAGCGGCGGTCTTGCTCTACTACTTCGACGAGCCCGCGAGCGAGGCGGTTCGGTTCGCGCCGGTCGTCACGCGCGGCGGCGCCGGCGCGGTCTTCGCGGGTCGCTTCTAGTCCGGGCCTGGGCTATAAGCAGCCGGAATGGCTTCGACGACGGGCAAGCGGCTGGCCGCGGTGGCGACGACCCTCAGCTTCGAGAAGTTCTGGGCGTGGCTGAAGGGCCACGCGAACTGCATCGTGCGCGCGGGGACGCCGGAGTTCGTGCTCCTCGACCAGGACGACTTCCACTGGACGCTCGACAGCGAAGACGACCACACGTTCGTCGTCCAGCTCGCGCGCGCGAAGGATCTCGTCGGCGAGCTCCTCGTGTTCCCGGCCGACGTCGCGTACGTGCAGTGCGAGCCGTCCGAGGCCGACGGCGAGTGGATGTTCGAGTGCATCGTCGAGAGCGAGAAGGCGCGCGAGGCGGCGTACCACTTCGTCATGTCGCACGAGTACGAGGACACGGAGCACCGCCGCGAAGACAAGTGGACCCACTGAGCTGATATGGCGGCCGAGCCGGACGATGCGCCGGACGATCGAATCGGAAGGCTCGTCGACGAGCGTTACAAGATCCTCGAGGCGATGGCCTCGGGCGCGATGGGCGCCGTGTACCGCGCCGAGCGCGTGCCCGTCGGCAAGGTCGTCGCGATCAAGTTCCTGCACGCGTCGTACGCGAAGGACTCCGAGTTCCTGATCCGCTTCGAGCGCGAGACGCGCGCGATGAGCAAGCTCGCGCACCCGAACTGCGTGTCGGTGGTGGACTTCGGCGTCTGGCAGGACGCGCCGTACCTCGTCATGGAGTACGTGCCGGGCACGACGCTCCGCAAGCTCATCGACGACGAGCAGCTCGCGCCGGCGCGCGCCCTCGGCTTCGCGCGACAGATCGCGGCGGGGCTCGCGCACGCGCACGCGCAGGGCATCGTCCATCGCGACATCAAGCCCGCGAACATCATGATCAGCGACGAGATCGGCGCGGGCGAGCACGTGCGCCTGCTCGACTTCGGGCTCGCGCGCCTGCGCGGGGCGGGGAGCGGGTCGCGCGATGCGACGCTGGCGAACGTCGTCGTCGGGACGCCGAACTACATGGCGCCCGAGCAGACGGTGCCGGGCGGCACGATCGACGCGCGCACGGACATCTACGCGGCGGGCGTGCTGCTGTTCGAGATGCTCGTCGGCGAGCGGCCGTTCTTCGCCGAGGACACGATGACGCTGTTCGGGCTGCACCGCGCGGCGCCGATCCCCAAGCTCGTGAACGTGATGCCGGCGGGCGTCGCCGTGCCGGACGGGGCGCAGCAGGTCGTCGACACGGCGATGGCCAAGGATCCGGACGACCGCTATCAGTCGGCGATCGAGCTGGCGGCGGCGCTCGAGGGCGTCATCGAGGGCGGCCGCGTCCAGGCGACGCTGCGCTCGGCGGGGTCGGCGTCGACGAAGGTCGCGGCGGTCGTGACGGCGAGCACGACGCCGGGCACGGGCCCGACGGTGGCGTCGACGGCGAAGCGCAGGAGCGCGGCGGCGACGGTCGCGGTGGCGTCGACGCTGGTGGATGTCGATACAGTGCCATCGCCCCGGGTTGCGCCGACGCCCGCCGCTGGCACCGCCTCCCTCGCCCCCGAGCCGCGCAGCATGCGCACCGGGCTCATCGCCCTGGCGGTCATCGTCGTCATCGGCGGCAGCACCGCGTGGATCATCCACCGCAGCGGATCGAAGCCCGACGCCCCGGCCGACGCGCGCGCCTCCGTGGCACCGCCCGTGCCCGTGCCCGACGCCCCAGCGCCGATGGTCGCGGTCGACGCGACGGCGGCCCTGGCGGCCCCGGCGGACGCATCCACCTCCGCGGGCTCCGACGCTTCGACGGGCAGCGCCGGCTCCGCCACCGACGAGATCGAGATGGATCCCGCCACCGCCGAAGATCTCGACCCTCACGCCGGCTCGGGCTCCGCCGCCGAGGACGAGGCCGCGGACGCTCCCCACACCGCCGCCGACATCGAGAAGCGAGCTCCGGCCGCGCCCACGATGGCCACGAACATTCACGACGCGCTCCAGCTCGTGAAGTCCGGCAACCGCGACCTGGCGCTGGTCAGCCTGCGGGCCCTCTGGAAGCACGAGCCGAGCAGCGCGTACCTCCCGTTCTTGCTCGGGAACCTCTACTACGATCAGCGCTGGTGGTCCGTCTCGATGGAGCACTACCGGCAGGCGATCGCGAAGAACCCGCAGTACAAGGCGAACCCGACCTTGAACCGCAACATCATCCGCATGCTCGCGAGCCCCAAGACGCAGGCGAGCGCGACGACGTTCCTGCGCAAGACGCTCGGCCACGAGGCCATCCCGTACCTGAAGACGGCCGCCACGCACGAGGACAACCCGACCGTGCGGAAGCAGGCGGCCTCGCTCGCGAAGTCGATCAAGTAGGCGCGGGACCAGCCACCGGCTACCACCGCGAGCGGCTCGCGCCGACCGGGGCCGCTCAGCGCGTCAGATGGAACACCACCGTCGCGCCGGCCTGCGTCGCGAACACCGCTGGCGTCTGGCCGAACGTGACCGACGAGCCCGTCGCCAGGTACGGCGTCGGCACCTGCTGCGCGACCGCATCCGAGCCATCGACCAGCACGACCTGCGCGTTCGTCGCCGTCACCGGCGCCGCCACCGTGTAGAGCCCGGCGCCCTGCGCGAGGTCGTACGACACGCCGCCGGCGCCCTCGAGCACGACGACCACGCCGCCGCGCTGGAAGAACGGGCCGAGGTTCGCCGCCCAGTGCTGGCCCGTCAGCGTCGCGTCGCCGCCGCTGCCCGTCTGCGCGTCGACGACGAGGACGTCGAGCGTGGCGAGCTGCGCCGTCGTCGGGTCCGCCACGACCTGCGTGTCGTCGTGCGGTCGCCCCATGGCCGACAGCGCGCTCGCCGCCGAGGCCTGGCTGCCGGCCGCCGCCGCCGCCGTCGCCGTGCCGCGGTACCAGCCGACCTGCAGGCGGAACGCGTCGCCGAGGCCGATCGCGTTGCCGAGCACCCGCGCCATCGCCGCGTCGTGCGTGGCGTAGTCATGGCCGATCGCGACGACGTGGCCCTCGATGGTGCCGACGCAGACACCGAGCGAGCAGATGCCCGTGGGGCAGACGTGACCGCACCGGCCACAGTTGATGGGATCGTTCTGCGCGTCGACGCAGAGCTCGCCGCACGTCAGGTCGGGCAGGGCGCACACGAACGCGTCGGGTGGAGGCGTGCTGTCGGGCGGCGGGGCCCCGTCGAGGCCGCCGTCCGTGACCATGACCCCGCCGTCGGAGCCCGCGGAGCCGCTGCCGCCATCGCCGAGGACGGTGCCGTCGCGGCCGACGCCGCCATCGGATCCCGCGTCGTGGCCGCTGCCGTGGCCAGCATCGGAACCCATGCCCTCGGCGCCGCCGTCCAGGTGCGCCACGCGCGCGACGCACGCGCCGGACTGCATGACATAGCCGACCTCGCACGGGTCGCTCACGAGCGAGCTACAGCCCGTGGCCGCGAGCCCCGCGAGCACCCACGCCGCGCGGGTCACGGCGTCACCTCCGCCGCGACGCCGACCCGGTCGCCGAGGCTCGCCGAGGCATGGGGAGGGTTCCCGGCCGGCTTCGCCGGTGGGGAGGGGCTCAGCCCCTCGCGATCGATGACGAACTCGACGCGGCGGTTGCGGCCGTGGGCTTCTTCTGTCGAGCCGGTGTCACGGGGCCGCGAGCGCCCGTAGCCGATCGCGTCGATCCGCTCCGCGGCGAACCCGTTCTTCACGAGCTGCGCCTTCACGTTCTCCGCGCGGTGCTGCGACAGCGCCTGGTTGTAGTCGTCGGAGCCGCGGACATCCGCGTGGCCCTCGACGGTGATGCGCTTCCACTCGGGGTGCGCGCGCCACGCGCTCGCGATCGCGGCCACCACGTCGCGGCCGGGCGACCTCACGCGGGCATGACCGAAGTCGAACAGCACGCGATCGTCGAGGACGATGCGGTCGTCGTGCAAGACGAGCTCGCCCGCGACCGGGCAACCCTCCGCGTCGACGGCGCAGCCGACGTCCGCGTCGAGGATCACGTCGCCATCGCGCTCCGTCGGCGGTGCCACGACCGGCGCGATCGCCGGCGGCACGAACGCGGCCGCCCGCACCACGCCGCGCGGTGGCCGATCTCGGCCAAACCGCGCGTCGATCCCGACGAGGATGACGTTCGCGGAGCCGATCGAATCCATCTGATCCCGGCTGCCCACGTGCAGCAGGCGGACGCTCGGCCCGACATCGAGCGCGCCCGTCCGGTACGTCCAGCCGGCGCCGGCCTCGAGCGCGGGGACCCAGTCCGGGCCGGTCATGCCCGCGCCGACGACGCCCTCGACCCAGGCCGGGCCGCGCGTCAGCCGGAGCGCCGCCCCGACGGCCGCGAGGCCTCCGACCCCGGGATCCTTCGCGCCCAACATGGCCGGGGCAGGGCCGTTCCGCAGCGCGCCGAGGCGCATCCGCAGCCCGAACGCGACCCTCGCACCGTCGGGACCGACCTCGTGGTAGCCGCCCACCGCCGGCATGAGGCCGGGGCGGTAGACCTCCTCCTGGACGCCGCCGACCGCGACCGCGGCCGGAAGCTCTCCCACGATCCAATTGTCGGCATGAGCGCTTGCGGGGTAGACAGCGGCCGCGACGAGGGCTACGAGAGCCGATAGCTTGATCATCTCGATCGATCCGGTTCGACCGCTTACGTACGCGCTTGACACCCGGTCGCCGATCCATAAGATTTCGCCCCTCCGTTCGTACCCGTCACGCCAGGATCACATGCCTACGATTAATCAGCTCGTTCGTCACGGTCGCGAGAAGGTTCGCACCAAGAGCGCCTCTCCGGCCCTGAAGGAGTGCCCGCAGAAGCGCGGCGTTTGCACGCGCGTTTACACGACCACGCCGAAGAAGCCGAACTCGGCGCTCCGGAAGGTCGCGCGTGTCCGCCTGACGAACGCGATGGAAGTGACGTCGTACATCCCGGGCGAGGGGCACAACCTGCAGGAGCACTCGGTCGTCCTGATCCGCGGCGGTCGCGTGAAGGATCTCCCGGGCGTTCGCTACCACATCATCCGCGGCACGCTGGACACCACCGGTGTTCAGAACCGCAAGCAGTCGCGCTCCAAGTACGGCGCGAAGCGCCCCAAGTAAGTTAGGAAGATCGACCATGCCCCGTAAAGGTGAAGTCCCCAAGCGCAAGGTCCTTCCGGATCCGAAGTTTACCGATGCTCCGGTAGACGTTCGTCGTCGCATCACGAAGTTCGTCAACGTCGTCATGCGCGACGGCAAGAAGGCGGTCGCTGAAGGCATCGTCTACGGTGCCCTCGACCTCGTCGCCGAGCGCGCGAAGGATGACCCGATCAAGGTGTGGGACCGCGCCCTCGGCAACGTCCGCCCCCGCGTCGAAGTGAAGAGCCGCCGCGTCGGTGGCTCGACGTACCAGGTGCCCGTCGATGTTCGCCCGGACCGCTCGCTCGCCCTCGGGATGCGCTGGCTGATCGAGTACGCGCGCGAGCGGAACGAGAAGACGATGATCGAGCGCCTCGCGAACGAGATCGTCGACGCCGGCCAGAACCGCGGCAACGCGGTCAAGAAGCGCGAAGACGTCCACAAGATGGCAGACGCCAACAAGGCGTTCGCTCACTATCGCTGGTAGTCTCTCCGCACTTCTCTCGTAAGACACGCGGGGCCTGGTAGGCGACCTCTTCTGGTCGAACCCTCAGGCTCTTTCGACGGCACCGCTCCTCTCGGGAGACCTGTCGTCCTACTTCGCCCCGCGGCGTTTTCTCTTCAGGAAACACCCGTGGCCCCCAAGCTCGACACCCGCTCGACCCCGATTGCGCAGCTGCGCAACATCGGGATCATGGCGCACGTCGACGCGGGGAAGACCACGACGACCGAGCGGATCCTGTTCTACACCGGCGTCACGACCCGCATCGGCGAGGTCGACGACGGCTCCTCCGTCACCGACTGGATGGAGCAGGAGCAGGAGCGCGGGATCTCGATCACCGCCGCCGCGACGACCTTCCAGTGGAAGCACCACGTCGTCAACCTCATCGACACGCCCGGCCACGTCGACTTCACCATGGAGGTCGAGCGCTCCCTGCGCGTGCTCGACGGCGCCATCGCGGTGTTCGATGCGGTCGCGGGTGTCCAGCC
>JANXOM010000280.1 GCA_025353585.1 Deltaproteobacteria bacterium | reverse complement strand
AAGTTCAATGTCGAGGGCGACCGAGGAATGCACGATGATAAATCTGATGGTGAAGCCGACCGAGGTGTCGTCGAAGGCGCGCCGGCGTCGGTTCACGACGGCCGAGAAAATCAGGATCCTGCGCGAGGCCGACGCCTGCGCGCCTTCGACGACACCTCGGTCGGCTTCACCATCAGATTTATCATCGTGCATTCCTCGGTCGCCCTCGACATTGAACTTCGGGGAGGCCGGTGTCTCAGCTACGTTGGCAGAGAGGGCTCGCCGTCGGCGGAGCTTGTGAGGACGGCGGGCCGGCGTGCCCGGGCGGCGCGAGCTGCGTGGGCGGCATCTGCCGGCTCGCCGCCGCGACGGGCGCGGCGTGCGAGCTCGACGCGGACTGCGGCGGCGCGCTCGCGTGCCGGTTCGATCTGGACGGCAACGGGACCTGCGGCGCGGCGCCGACCGCCGGTCAAGCCTGCTTCGTCGCGGGCGAGCCGTGCGCGGATCTCGGCACGTGGTGCCGGACGGTGGGCATCGGCAAAGCGGGCGGCGGCGTCGCCGCGTGCGTCCGCACCGCAGCTCTCGGCGAGGCGTGCTCGCCCCAGGACGTGGTCTCCGCCGGCCCGATCTGTCGAGCGGGCACGACGTGCAGCGGTGCCGCGGGCGTGTGCATCGCGCTGCCGCCGGTCGGCGCCGCGTGCCCCGACCACGCGTGCGCGCCCGGCGGTTACTGCGCCACCGACGCGACCGGCGCGAGCCCCGTCTGCCTCGCGCCTCACCTGCACGGCACCGCCTGCCGCGCCGACGCCGAGTGCGCTGCGGGCACCTGCGCGAACGACGGGCACGGCGGCTCATCCGTGTGCACCGCCGTCACGACGTGCGCGCACTGACAGCCACCGCGCGTACGAGCACGAGCGAGACATCGTCCTGCAGCGCGCCCGTCGGCAACCGGACGCGCGCCACGAGCGCCTGCGCCGCTGCTTCCAGGTCGCGCCCGCCGCGAGGCCGGCGAGGGCGCGCGGCGGCGCGTAGCGCCACCGTCCGTCCGATGCGACGAGGAGCGTGCCGTCGCGGAGCGGCGTGGGCGCGACGCGCACCGGACGACAGCCGCCGCCGACGAGCGGCTTGCGGATCTGGTGCGCTGTCAAGTCCGCCACGCCGTCACCGCGGACCAGCCACGCGCCCGAGTCGCCCACGCTGGCGCCCGTGATCACGCTGCCCCCGCGCGCGATGACCTGCGCCCGGTCTTGCCCCGAGCCCGGGCGCCGACGACGAGGCAGACGTGAGCGAGCTCGCGGTCGACCATGCGCACCCGACGAGCGTGACGCGGGTCGCCGTCTTAATCGAATTATTACGATCGCCTCCACGCGAAGATCGCGGCTGATTCGCGCGGCCGGCTTGTGTAGTGTCCCGGCCCATGGTCGCCCCGCACTCGCTCCTCGCCATCGCCGCCGCCATCACGCTCGGCGCCTGCGCGACCGCCGGGGAGCCCGGCACCGCCGCGACGCCCGACGCGGCGCGTGTGCAGGAGGCCACGCCGGACGCCGCGCACGAGGGCGCGTGTGCACGAGCCTTCACCGGCACGCTGGCCACGTGGGACTTCAGCGCGGACATGGGCATCGAGGTGACTACCGCGGCGTCGGCCACCGCGCCCGGCGTCGTCGCGGGTCCCGTCACGCGCTCGGCGGACGTCTCCGCCGCGAGCGGCGCGAGCTCGATGAACGCGACCAACTGGGCCCTCGCGACCCACCTCGACGCGACCAAGTACTACACGCTGACCGTCACGCCGCCGAGCGGCTGCACGCTCGCGATCACCGGCCTCGCCCTCGACGTGAAGGCGAGCGCCTCCGGGCCGAGCGCCGCGTCGGTCGCGACGAGCGCGGACATGTTCGCCGCCGTCGCCTCGCTCTCGACGACGGCGCCGAGCACGCCCGCGATCGCCGCGACCGCGACCGCGCCGCTCGAGCTCCGCCTCTACGGCTTCTCCGCGGCGAGCGCCGCCGGCACCCTGCGCCTGCAGAACCAGCTCGTGATCACCGGCGCGCTGCGGTAACCGCTACGGACCGCCGCGCCCCCGTGCCCACCGCGGTAGCGATCGTGTTCGCGCCCGACGAGCCCGGCGACCGCGCACGCCCCCCGGAGCGGGCGCGTTGCTCGAATCGGCCGTGCGCGCCCTAGAGCCGTGCGCGCCGGCCCGCCATCAGCTGCTCGACCAGGGCCCGCATCTCGGCGGCGTGGAAGGGCTTGGCGAGGATCGCCGCGCACACCGCGCCGGCGGGGAGGGTCGCGGCGTCGTCCCCGGACGTGACGATGACGTCTGGCGCATCGGTCCGGCCGCGATAGTGGTCGCGGATGAAGCGGAGCACGGCCCAGCCGTCGACCGCGGGCATCGCGACATCACACACGACCACGTCGTACTGCGTCTCCCGGATCCGCGAGACCGCGAGCCGGGAGTCGTTCTCCACCGCGACCTCGGCGTCGCAACTGCGCAGCATGCGGCGGACCGCGGTCGACACGGAGACGTCATCATCGACGATCAGGATGTGGGCGGCCGACATGCCGCGCGTACTGCGCGCGCCGTGCCGGGCGGGGGCCGCCCGCGGAGCGCCCCCCGAGCGCCGTGAGGGCCTGGGCCGCGTGGGGGGCTGCGCGCTGCACAGTGCACATGCGCAGCCGGCAAGAACGGCCGGCCTATTCCGCCAGCACCTTGTGCACGAGCTGGATGCAGATCGACCCCTCGCCGACAGCCGACGCCACGCGCTTGACGCTCGTCGCGCGGACATCGCCCACCGCGAACACGCCGGGCATGCTCGTCTCGAAGTGATACGGCGCACGCGCCAGCGGCCACTTCGCCTCGGCCAGGTCGTGAGGCGTGAGGTCGGAGCCCGCCCGCAGGAAGCCCTTCTCGTCGACCGCCGCGCAGCCCGCGAGCCACTCGGTGTTCGGCGACGCGCCCGTCATCATGAACACGTGCCCGATCGGCCGCGTTACGCGCTCGTGCGTCACGCGGTTCTCCCACGTCACGCGCTCGAGGCCGGTCTCACCCTCGAGCGCCACGACCTCGGTCTGCACGAGCACCTCCACGTTCGGCGTCTCCTCGATGCGGCGGATGAGGTACCGCGACATCGTGTCCGCGAGCTGGTGGCGCACGAGCACGTGCACCTTGCGCGCGGTCCGCGCGAGGTAGACCACCGCCTGGCCGGCGGAGTTGCCGCCGCCGACCACGATGACCTCGTCGGTCCCGCACAACCGGGCCTCCACGGCCGTGGCGCTGTAGTAGACGCCGACGCCCTCGAACCGCGCGAGGGACGCGATGTCCGGCTTGTGGTAACGCGCGCCCGTCGCGATGACGACCGTGCGGGCGCGCACCGACTCGCCGCTCGCGAGCTCGACCGTGTAGGGCCGCTTCGTGCAGTCGAGCCGCGTCGCCGAGCGCGCGATGGCGAGATCCGCGCCGAACTTCTCGGCCTGCGTCGCCGCGCGGCCCGCGAGCGCCATGCCAGAGATGCCGGTCGGAAAGCCGAGGTAGTTCTCGATCTTGGAGCTGGAGCCGGCCTGGCCGCCCGGCGCCGTCGTCTCGAGCACGAGCACGTCGAGGCCTTCCGAGGCGCCGTACACCGCCGCCGCCAGCCCCGCGGGCCCGGCCCCCACGATGACAACGTCGCGGATCTTCGTCGGGTCGATCGCCTCCGTGAGGCCGAGGCAGTCGGCGAGCTCGGGCGTGGTGGGGTTCTTCAGCACGCGCTCGCCGCGGCAGATCACGATGGGGATGTCGGCGACCGCGACGTGGAACTGATCGAGCAACGCCTGCGCGCCGGGATCCGTCTCGACGTCGAGCGTGACGTGCGGGTGCGCGTTGCGTGTCAGGAACTCCTGCACGCGCAGGGTCCCGGCGGAGTGGCGCGAGCCGAGCAGCACGACGTCGCCCTGGCTCGCGTTGATGAGCCCAACCCGCCGCAGGATGAACGCGCGCATCAGCAGCTCGGAGATCTCGGCGTCCGACGACACGACCGCCCGTAGCCCGGCGCGATCGAGCTCGAGGACCCGGGTCGGGCCGAGGGCGCGCCCGCGGAGCAGCGAGCGCCGCCCGGCCAGGATGTTGAGCTCGCCGGTGAAGCCGCCCGGGGCGTGGATGGTGACCGGGTGCTCGCCGCTGGCGTCGGGATGGACGACCTGGATCGCGCCCTCGAGGATCACGCAGAACGTGGCGCCCTCGTCGCCCTGATCGAACAAGATCTCGCCTGCCGCGAGCGTCCGCTCGTGGCCCGCGCTGCGCATGCGCGCGATCTGCCGCTCGGTGAGCGTCGGGAACGTCTCGGCGTGGCGAGCGTCGAACAGCGTGGCGGGGTGGTCGCCCATGCGCCTAGCCCTCCGAGAGAAAGGCTTCGTCGACGTAGCACCAGCACCAGGTCTCGGTCGGCTCGACCGAGGTGATGATCGGGTGGTGGGTGTGCTTGAAGTGCGCGGTCGCGTGGCGGTTCGGCGAGGAGTCGCAGCACGCGACGTGGCCGCACGAGAGGCACTCGCGGAGGTGGACCCACTGTCCACCGATCGCGAGGCAGTCCACGCAGCCCGCGCCGGGCCGCTTGACGTGGTGGATCGTGGCGGCGGCGATGTGGTCGCACGGAAGCGAGAGGTCGACGTTGCTGGCGGCGCTCATGTGAACGCACGCTAGCCCGGCGCGGGACGCCTGTGGTCAGCGAAGGCGCTCGATGATCCACCAGGTCGCAGCGATGGCCGCGCCGGCCGCGCCGGCCCGGCGGAGGAGGGCGTAGGGGACGCGGCGCGCGAGCAAGACGAGCGCCGGAAGGGCGACGAGCAGCACGATCAGCTGCATCGCCTCGACGCCGAGGTTGAAGCCGAGCACGCCGAGGACCAGCGACGGGCGATCGAGGCCGAACCCGGCGAGCGCGCTCGCGAACGCGAGGCCATGCACGAGGCCGAAGCCGGCTGCGATCCATGTCTCGCGCCCCGGGAACAGCGGGCGCCAGGCGTGCGCCGCCGACACGAGGATCGACGCCGCGACCAGCACCTCGACGATGCGCGCCGGCACGATCGCGCCGAACGTGGCGCCGATCGCGAGGGTCAGCGAGTGACCCAGCGTGAACGCGGTCGCGATGACGAGCGTGGCGCGCAGGGCCTCCCGGCTCGTCCGGCGCCCGGACCAGCGACCACGGGCGGCGAGGAGCGGCGCGGGGAGCAGCAGCACGAGGAGGAAGAGGAGGTGGTCGGTGCCCTCCGCGATGTGGCGCATGCCGAGGCGGAACACCGCCCCGAACGCCGTGGTCCAGCGCCCCGCGCTGCGATCGATCGCGAGCGTGCGCTGCTGGTAGTGGAGGTAGCCGGCGAGCTCGGGGTGCTCGCCATCGTCGCCGGTGATGCCCGTCTGCACGTCGCGGCGAACGAACACGTAGACCGTGTCGGTCTGCACGCGCTGCAGGACGAGGTCATCGCGGAGCTCGAACCACCGCGCGGTGGCGCCCGGAGGGGCGGCGAGGTCGAGCTGGATGTCGACGACCTCGCCGTCGCCGACGTGCTGGAGGGCCAGGCGGCGCACGCTCGGCGTGAACGGGCGGCCGTCGCGCGCCGTGCCTCCGACCCAGGTCGTGACGTATGCGGCGAGCGCGGCGTCGTCGGCGAACGGCGCGCGCCGGGCGAGCTCGAGCTGGTGCGCGGGGACCTGCACCTCGATGCCGACCACGTGCTCGCCGATGTCGAGGAACAGGACCTCGCCGCGGACGTCATGCGCGGCCGCGATCCGGGCGAACGCGACAAGCCCGATGACCACGACCAGCGTGGCGAGGGGAGAGCGCCCCATCGGCTACAGCGTCCCGGCGTAGTCGAACGACTTGTCGCGATAGATGCTGTGGAAGTGCGTGACGCCCTGGATGACGATGCCCCCCTGGCACGCGACCTCGATCCAGACGCGCGGGCCGTCGATGCGGAAGTACGTGCCATCGGTGTCGACGTCGGGCCCGCCGCTCTGCGTGCCGCCCCACGCGATCAGCGTGTCGGCGTACGCGGCGGACGAGGTGTAGGCGGCGAGCAGCGTGTCGGAGATGGCGGGGTCGTAGTCCCCGACCCACGCGGTGATCGCGGCCGTGACGAGCGCCTGCTGCGGCGTGGTCAGGCTCGAGACGGTGACGCCGAGGCGGTTCGCGCCCGTGGGGAACTTTGCCTTCGCGAGGGCCGAGCTGCCCTTGCCGTACTCCACGGGGCCGATCAAGACGTCGGAGAACGTCTGGCCCTGGAGGTAGGCGCTCGCGAGCTCCGCCGTGGACAGCGAGCCGAAGAGGCCAACGACCGCCGCGCCCTCGTCGGACATCGGCTGGTACGTGGCGCCGTTGATCGTGAACGCCGCCTTCGGCTCGACGCCGAGGTGATCCGGAACCGGGTATCCGACGCCCCCGACGAACGCGATGTTGTAGGCCATGTGGTGGCCGCCGAACATGATCTCCCAGCGGCCCGTCGCGGACGGCGTGCCGAAGATCGCGACGGTGTAGTTGTCCGACGAGTACTGGGCGCCGCTGCTGCTGCCGCCGCCGGGGCCGCCGCCGCCCCCGCCGGTGCTCAGCGTGCCGAGGTAGTCGTCCGCGGCCCGGACCCCGAGGAGATCGGTGTCGCCGGCGGTCGAGAGCACGGTCGTCATCAGCTGGAGCGCGGCGGCCTGGCTGGCCGCGGAGAGGTCGCCCATCTTCACGCCGGCGCGCGTGACGCCGGGGAGGTTCGACCACTCGGTGCGGCTCGTGCTGTCGCTGAAGTCGAGGTTCGCGGCCGCGCGCTCGGCGGTCGTGAGCGTGGCGAGGAAGCCGTTCGCGACGCAGATCGACCGGTCCATCTGCGTCGTGGCGGTGGTGCACGCGATCGGCGTGACGGCGCTGTCCGTCGGGGTGCCGTCGGTCGCGGTCGCGGTGCCGGCCGTGCTCGCCGCGTCGGTCGTCGAGCCGGAGGTGCTGGTGCAGCCGGCCGCGGCGACGAGGATCATGTACAGGTGCCGGGGAATGAGGTCCATGCGAGCCAGTGCCCGCTCGCGCCGCTCCCCTTCCGTTACGGATTATTTCGGCGCGCGCGCAGGGAGCGCGATGTCGATCCGGCCTCCGCGGGGCGCCTGCGCGAGCACGGTGCCATCGGGGCCGATGACGCACGAGTTTCCCTGGCCGTACATGTGGACCACGCCGGGCGCCCAGTTCGCGTTGACGACGTGGAGGTCGAACTGGCGGGCGAGGGCGATCAGGTGCTCGGCCCGGTGGTCGGGGCGCTCGACCCACGCGCTCGGGAACAGCAGCACGTCGGCGGCGGTGAGCTCGGCGACGGCGTCCTCGGCCAGGAAGTGCACGTCGTAGCAGATGGCGATCGTGAGGACGTGCCCGCGGACGGCGAACACCGGCGGCGGGCGCGGGCCCGGCGTGGCCCACGTCTCGGGGAGCCACGGGTGCCGCTTGCGATAGACCGTCGGCGGTGCGCCAGCCGGGTCGTACGTGACCATCGCGTTGGAGAGCGCGCCGTCCTCGGCGAGCACGAGCGGCGCGACGAGGTGCGTCCCGTGCCGGGCGGCGAGCGCGGCGCACGCCTGTGCGGTCGGGCCGGTGAGCGGCTCGGCGAACGGCGCGAGGTCGAACGCGAGCTCCGCCGAGACGTAGCCATGGAGCGACGCCTCCGGCAGCAGCACGAGATCCGTCGGCGGGCCCGCGGCGAGGCGCGCGTCGACCTCGGCGAGCACGCGCGTGGGCTCGCCCCACGTGGCGGCGAGCTCGAGCACGGCGACGCGCATGCGGCAGGGTAGCCCGCGCCCGTGGGTTTCCGCTCGTGTCCACGCGCAGTCTGCGACGATGGTCGCGATGGACACGCTCTCCGACATTCTCGACGCCCACCTCGTCACCATCGGCAACTCGGTGCTCACGCCGAAGCTGCTGGTGATCCTGATCGCGTCCGTGGTCGCGCTGATCGTCGTGACGCGCCGCCTCGAGCGCTGGGGCACGGCGCGGGTGCTCGCGCGTAAAGACGCGCAGCCGGGCGCCGTGAAGGCGCTGTTCCAGATCCTCCGCTACGTGGCGTTGATCGTCGGCCTCATCGCGATCGTGCAGTCGGTCGGCATCGACCTGAGCGCGTTCGTCGTGGTCGTCGGCACGTTCGGCATCGGCATCGGCCTCGCGCTACAGCCGCTCCTGACCAACTTCATCGGCGGGCTCGTGCTGCTCGTCGAACAACCGCTGAAGGTCGACGACCGGATCGAGATCGGGAAGCTCAACGGGCGCGTCATCCACATCGGCGCGCGCGCCACGAACATCCGGACGAACGACAACATCGACGTCATCGTCCCGAACTCCGAGCTCGTGTCGTCGCAGATCGTCAACTGGAGCCACGGTGACCGCAACGTGCGCCTCGAGCTGCCGGTCGGGATCTCGTACGGCTCCGATCCGGTGCGCTGCGCGGCGCTGCTCAAGGACATCGCGGCGGCCCACGACGGGATCCTGCCGGAGCCGGCCCCCGACGTGTTGCTCGAGCGCTTCGACGACAGCGCGATCGTCCTTGTCCTGCGCGTCTGGACGGCGGCGTTCCTCGACCGGCCGCGGCTCCTGCGCAGCGACCTGAACTTCCGCATCTTCGCGGCGCTGCGCAGCCAGGGCTTCGTGGTGCCGTTTCCGCAGCGCGAGGTGCACGTTCACATGGTTCCCCCGGCCGCG
Source organism: Deltaproteobacteria bacterium (assembly GCA_025353585.1). Taxonomy (GTDB): domain Bacteria; phylum Myxococcota_A; class Polyangia; order Haliangiales; family Haliangiaceae; genus JABFXX01. The sequence continues at coordinate 13,678 of JANXOM010000280.1, read as the reverse complement.
GCCGGGCGTTGAAGGTGTCGGCGCGGTCCTTGCTGTGAGTCCATCGCAAGCATGCGAACCTGGTGCAGATGCGTCTGATCCTGCTCACTTGTCTCGCGGTGCTGGCCGCGTGCACGGTCGGCGAGGCCCCGCTCGGTGGGGGGAGCACCCCCGATGCGGCCGGGTCGGACCACTCCCCACCCGGCGACGCAGCGGTGATCCCGCACGGCGATGGCGCGGTGGCGGGGAGCGACGCCGACACCGCGTTTCACTGCCGCGACCAGGTCACGGCGGGCCTCGATAACGGCCACCACAACCCCGGTCAGGACTGCCAGAACGGCTGCCACAACCACGGGTTCACGGTCTCGGGGACCTTCTACAGCACGGTCAACGGCGGCGCGCCTGTCGCCGGCGCGACGATCACGGTGCTCGACGCGGCCGGCCAGACCTTCGACATGCACAGCGGGACGAACGGGAACTTCTGGAGCTCCACGCCCGTGACGTACCCGCTCACGGTCACGGCGAGCGAGTGCCCGACCGTCACGCCGATGACGTCGCCCGTCCCGTCGGGCGGCGGCGGCTGCAACAAGGGCGGCTGCCACGCGGGCACGCCGACCGGTCGCATCCATCTGTGAGCGTGGCCGCTACGGCTCGTGCTGCGCGAGCTCGGCGATCGCGCTCTTGATCGTCGACATCTGCGGCACGCTCGCCATCTCCAGGTTGTCGGCGAGGCCGATGCCCGGGATGTGGGCGCCGGCGAGCAGCTTCGGCGGCGCGTGGAGCTCGTAGAACAGCTCCTCGCTGATGCGCCGGATCAGGTGCTCGCCGAAGTTCGTGATCTCCGTGTCCTCGTTCACGCACAGGACGCGGTTCGTCTTGCGCACGCTCGCGGTGATCGCCTCCCAGTCGTACGGGTGCAAGGACCGCAGGTCCACGACCTCGGTGTCCACGCCCTCGGCGACGAGCTCCTCGGCCGCGGCGAGCGCCATCGGCACGTTGCGGCCGTACGTCAGCACGGTGACGCCGGTACCCTCGCGCGCGACCTTCGCCTTGCCGATCGGGATGTACATCTCCTCGAGCGCGGGCCACTCCGGCTTCCACGCGCTGCGGTCGCCGAGCGGCGCGTCGATCATCTGTGCGAGGCGCTTGTCATCGTCCGGCGCGCCCGGGATGTCTTCGCCCGGCTTGCTCTTCACGCGCAGCAGGGCCTTGGGCATGAGGAACATGACGGGGTTCGGATCCTGGATCGCCGAGAGCAGCAAGCCGTACGCGTCGAGCGGCGTCGACGGCATCACGATCTTCCAGCCGGGGATGCGCGTCGCCTGCGCGTCGAACGAGTGCGAGTGATAGATGCTGCCGCGGATGCCCGCGCCGACGGGCGTCATCATCACGAGCGGCACGTTCCAGTCGCCGCCGGTGGACCAGTACGTGTTGCCGGCGACCTTCAAGAGGTCGATCGTGTTGAACGCGTAGTCGCAGAACTGGATCTCGGCCACCGGCTTGCGGCCCGCGAGCGCGAGGCCGATCGCCGTGCCGACGATGCCGCGCTCGTCGAGCGGCGTGTTCCACGTGGTCTCGAGGCCCTGGGTCCCGGTGAAGACGCCGCCGAGGGGCGCGCCGACGTCCTCGCCGAAGATGTCCGTGACGCCGAGCCGGCTCTCGCCGACGTGCAGCGCCATGCGGATGGCCTGGATCATCGTCGCCACGGCTAGACCTCCCCGCCGACGTAGTTCTTGTCCGCGAACACGTAGTCGTGGATGGACTCGGGCGTGGGCGGGGCCTCGCCGCGGATGCGCTTGCTCGCCTCGGCGAGCTCGGTCGTCACCTCGTCGCGGAGCTGGTCCATCGCGGAGCGCGTGAGGATCTTGCGGTCCTCGAGCGTCTTCTGAAAGCGCTCGAGGCAGTCGACCTCTTCCTTCGCGAGGTTGGCGCCGCTCGCCGACGAGTGGCCGCGCAGGCGCGAGACCATCGCCTCGAGGAGGTAGGGCTTCTTCTCGGTGCGGACGTAGTGCAGCGCCTTCGTCAGCGCGGCCCAGCTCGCCTCGACGTCGTTGCCATCGACGACGGCCGTCGGCATCCCGAACGCCTTGCCGCGCTCGGAGATCTGGTCGTAGCCGTGCTGGCCGGCGTACGGCGTCGAGATGCCGTAGCGGTTGTTCGTGACGATGAGGAGGAGCGGCAGCTCGGCGCCCTTGCGCGAGCTCCACACGAGCGACGTGGCGAAGTCGCCCTCCGCCGTGCCGGCGTCGCCGCCCTGGACGATGGAGATGCCCTTGGCGCCCGTGCCCGCGCGCTGCGCCCGCGCCGTGCCGATCGCGATCGAATACTGGATCTCGATCGGGGAGGTCACGGGGACGACGTTCCACTTGCGCGCGGAGTAGTGGCCCGCGAAGTTGCGGCCGCGCGAGTACGGGTCGGACGCGACATTCTTCATCTGACGCAACGAGTCGACCGGGTCCGCGCCGAGGGCGAGCAGCGTGCCGCTCGAGCGGTAGTGAAGGTGCAGGAAGTCGTGATCGACGCCGGTGCCCTTGTCGGCGAGGAGCCCGAGGGGAACGTTGAACGCCTCCTCGCCGGGCCCGCCGATCCAGAAGTAGCCGTCGCCCTGTTTGTACATCGTGATCAGCCGCTCCTCGAGAAGGCGCGAGCGGAGCATGAGGTCATGGATCCGCAGGAGCTGCTCGGCGGGCAGCGTGCCGGACGCGGCGACAGACGACAGGCGAGGAGAAGCGGGGGCGCTTGAGCTCATAACGGCGAGATGGTCTTACCACCACCGGCGCATCGCGAACAGAGTGTCGCGTCGACGACCGGCGCGCCGCTCGACGCGTCGTGGCATACCCGGTCGCATGCGCACGGGGTGGAGCCGACGCGACGTCCTGCGCGGCCTCGCGCTCGCCCCGCTCGTGGCCGCGTGCCGCCGCGCGAGCTCCGGCGCCGGCGCGCCGGACGTGATGCCGACGATCTTCCTCGCCCACGGCTCGCCGCTGCTCCTCGATGACGCGGCGTGGGTCGCGCAGCTCGCGGCGTGGGCGGGCTCGCTGCCGCGGCCGACGGCCATCCTGATGGTCTCCGCCCACTGGGAGGCGAACCCGATCACGCTCGGCGCCACGACGCCGGTGCCGCTGGTCTACGACTTTGCCGGGTTCCCCGACCGCTACGCGCGCGTCACGTACGCCGCGCCCGGCGCGCCGGCCCTCGCCGACCGCGTCGCGCAGCTCCTCGCGCCCGCGCCGGTCTGGGACGCACCCGCGCGCGGCCTCGACCACGGCGCGTACGTGCCGCTCGTCGCCATGTACCCCCACGCGGACGTGCCCGTGCTGCAGCTCTCGCTGCCATCGCTCGAGCCAGCCGCGCTCCTCGCCGTCGGGCGCAAGCTCGCCCCGCTCCGCCAGGAGGGCGTCCTCGTCATCGGCAGCGGCTTCCTCACGCACAACCTGGCCATGGGCAAGTTCGACGAGCCCGACGCGCGGCCCGACGGCTGGGCGAGCGACTTCGACGGCTGGTGCGCGGACGTCCTCGCGCGCCGCGACGTGGACGCGCTGCTGGCGTACCAGACGACGGCGCCGGGCGTGGCGATGGCCCTGCCGTCGCACGAACACTTTGCCCCGGTGCTCGTGACGCTGGGCGCGTCTCTCGAGCGCACCGAGGCGGCGAGCTTTCCGATCACGGGCTGGATGGCCGGCAACTTCACGAAGCGGTCGCTCCAGCTCGGCTAGCAACCCGGTCGTCCGCGACCGCGTTACACTGGGCGGACGGCATGAACCTCGCGACCGGCACCAGGCTCGGGCCGTACGAGATCGAGCACGCGATCGGGGCGGGCGGCATCGGCGTGGTCTATCGCGCCGATGACAAGCGCCTCGGCCGCAAGGTCGCGATCAAGATCCTGCCGAACGCGCACGGCGAGCACTTCCGCCGCTTCGAGCGCGAGGCGCGGACCATCGGCTCGCTGAACCACCCGAACCTCCTGACGCTGTTCGACGTGGGCGACCACGACGGGATGCCGTTCCTCGTCACCGAGATGCTCGACGGCGAGTCGCTGCGCGCGCGGCTCTCGCGCGGCAAGCTGCGGATGCGCGAGGCGATCCAGATCGCGGCCGACGTGGCGCGCGGGCTCGCTGCCGCCCACGACGCCGGCGTGATCCACCGCGACGTGAAGCCGGACAACATCTTCCTGACCGCCGAGGGGCGCACGAAGATCCTCGACTTCGGCATCGCGAAGCTGCGGCGCTCGACGGTGGAGATGCCCGCCATCGATCCGCACGAGGCGACGCCGGTCCCGACGACGCGCGACACCGGCGTGGTCATCGGCACGCCCGGCTACATGGCGCCCGAGCAGCTCGACGCCGGCACGATCGACGAGCGCAGCGACATCTTCGCGCTCGGCGTGGTGCTCTACGAGATGATCGCCGGCCGGCGCGCGTTCGCGTCCGAGAGCCCGGTCGAGGAGTCGTACGCGATCCTGAAGACCACGCCCGATCCGCCGAAGGGCGCGACCAAGTCCCTCGCGCGCGTGGTGCTGCGCTGCCTCGAGAAGCGGAAGGACGCGCGGTTCCAGTCGGCGCGCGACCTCGCGTTCGCCCTCGACGAGCTCGACGCGTCGACGGACCCGGTCTCCCGCATCTCGAAGGTCGCGATCGACCGCGACACGGCGGCCGTCGCCACGGTCCGCGACGCCGCGCCGGTGGTCATCGCGGCGTCCCCGGAGCGGACGGGCCACGGCCGCGGGACGATCGCGGCGGTCGCAGGCCTCGCGGCGGTCGCGTGCGGGCTGGCCGGCGTGCTCGTCGGGCGGCGAACGGCGGCGCCGGCGGACGATCTCGTGAAGCCCGCGTGGCCGAGCCTCGTCGAGGGCGGCGCGGCGTACCAGCGCGTCACGTATCACACCGAGGCGCGCTGGCACGCGCGGCTCGCGGCGGACGGCAAGACGGTCCTCTACACGGCCGTGCGCGGCGACCGCGAGGAGATCGTGCGGTCCGCGATCGGCGAGCCGTCGATCTCGGCGACGAACATCGCGGGCCGGCTGCTCGATCTGTCGCGGCGCGGCGAGGTCGCGGTGCTGACGGGCGACGTCGACGGCACGGGCGGCACGCTGGCGCGCGCGTTCGAGGGCGCGGGGCTGCGCCCGGTCGCGGATCACGTGACGGACGCGACGTTCCTGCCCGACGGCGCGCTGGCGATCGTCCACGGCGGACTCGTCATCGAGTCGCCGGTCGGGGCGCCGATCGTGACGCACGAGACGGGCAAGCTCGACTACCTGCGGGCCTCGCCGGCGGGCGACCGGTTCGCGTTCGCGCAGCACGCGGCGAGCGATGACACGCAGGGCGAGGTCGTGGTCATCGATCGGCGGGGCGCGGTGCTCGTGACGTCGGCGCACCAGGTGCAGATCGACGGGGTCGCGTGGTCGCCGGATGGCACGGAGGTCTGGTTCTCGAGCGCGCAGGCGATCTACGCGCTCGACGCGGCCGGGCACCAGCGCCTCGTGCTGCGTAACTCGGAGCGCCTCGTGCTCGTCGATGCGCAGCCGGATCGGCTGCTGGTGGCGCCGTCGGACTTGCGGCTGAAGATGTTCACGGGGGCGCGCGGCGCGCCGGCGCGCGAGGTCGGCTGGTTCGACTCGAGCGAGGTCGAGACGGTCTCGGCGGACGGGAGCGCGATCGCGTTCGTCGAGACGGCCGCGACGGGCGACACCAGCGAGGGCGCCGTCCCGTGCTTCATCCGGCGCGCGGATGAGCCGGCCACGCTCGTCGGGCACGCGTTCCGGTTCGCGCTGATGCCGGACGCGAGCGCGGTCATCGCGGTGGCGGGGCCCACGAACCTCGAGCGCATCCCCACGGGCGTCGGGGCGCCGACGGCGATCCCGCTCGGCCGCATCGCGCAGCTCGACATCAGCGATCGTACGGCCATCGCGTGGAGCGGGCGCTACGTGGTGGTGCGCGGCGCGGAGGTCGGCGGGCCGATGAAGCTCTGGCGCGTGGATCTGCAGCATCCGGATCCCGAGCCGGTCGCGCCGGGTTACATCACGGGGCAGCACCCGATCTCGAGCGATGGCGAGACGATCGCGATCGCGCGGCCGGCCGGGGGCATCGCGCTGGTCTCCGTCAGCGGCAAGCCCGTGCGCGAGCTGGCGGGCGCGGCGGGCGAGGTGCCGCTCAGCTTCACGGGGGATGGCGCGGCGCTGTTCGTCGTGCACCTGGCGGTCGACACCCTCGTCCTCGAGCGCATCGACCTCGCGACCGGCGCCCGCGAGCCGTGGGCGCGCATCACGCCCGAGCAGGTGCCGAGCGACTACAAGGTGGCCCTCGACGCCGACGGCGGCACCATCACGTACTCGACGAACAGCGACGCGAGCGACTTGTACGTCGTGCAGAAGTGACGCCGCGTGTCCCGGACTGACCGCCAAGCCGCCGAGGGCTTGGCGCTCTGGGCGGCGTGGCGGTTAATCCGTGAGGGCGGCGAGCCACGCCTCGGCCGGGCTCCGACGCAGCACGCCCCCCAGCTCGAACAAGGACAGCTCGGTGATGCCGGCCCGGCGGGCGATGGCGACGTCGCGGGCCAGCTCGGTCGGCGAGCGGTAGGCGGGTTCGTCGCCGAACGCCCCGGCGCCGACCGCGCCGAGCGAGAGCGCGGCCCGCTCGCCGAACCGGACGCGCGCCAGGCGAGCCGTCGCCGCGAGCAGCAGCTCGGCCCGCCGGCGGCCGACGAGCCCGCGCGACCAGCCCTCGTACAGGGACGTGTAGGCCATGACGCTGTGGCGGTCGACGGGCAGCGCGGACACCGGCGTCCCGAGGAGCCGCTGCACCCAGTCGCCCGCGAGCTCCGCCGCGACGAACGGCATCACGGCCGTCGTGATCCGCCGCGGCCGCCAGCGCGCGATCGCCGCGCGCAGCTGCTCGCCCGCCGCCGTGAAGCCCGCCCGCGCCGTCCACGCGGGACGCAGGTTCTTGAGCGCCGTCAGCTGCGCGATCGGCGGCTCGAGATCGAGCACCAGCTCCGCGATCGGCGCCCCCGCCTGCGCGAGCAGCTCGTCGGCGAACCCGATCCACGCGGAGGCGCTCGCCACGCTGACCCAGCGCCCGTCCGCGTCCGCGAGCATCGGCCACACGGCCACGTCCACGCCCGCCGCCGCGGCGCGCGCGAGCAGCTCGCCCAGCTCGCCGAGCTGCCACGGCCGCACCGCGAGGATCAGCTCGACGCCCGTGCGCGCCAGGAGCGGCAGGGCCGGGCCGATGTCTGCGAACGCGAGGGTCTCGCACCACACGCGATAGCGCACGCTCCGATACTATCGCGGGATGCGGGTCCTCTACGGAGTCGTCGGAGAAGGCATGGGGCACGCGATGCGCTCGCGCGTCGTGATCGAGCATCTGGTCGCCGCTGGCCACGAGGTCGAGATCATGGCCTCGGGGCGCGCGTGCGAGTTCCTGGCGAAGCGCTTCGCGGACGTCAACCGCATCCACGGCTTCCACATGATCCTCGACGACAACCGCGTTCGTCTCGGCAAGACGCTGCAGTCGAACGTGATCGCGGGCGCGCGGGGCGTGCCGCATAACATCGCCGCGTACTTCGAGGGCATCCGCGAGCGGGCGCCGCACGTGGTCATCAGCGACTTCGAGTCGTGGACGTACCTCTACGCGAAGACGCACGGCCTCCCGATCCTCTCGATCGACAACATGCAGGTCATCCATCGCTGCAAGTTGCCGGCGGAGATCCGCGAGGGCCACGAGGTCGCGTTCCAGCTCACGAAGGCGTTCATCAAGGCGAAGCTGCCGGGCTGCGACGAGTACTTCATCACCGCATTCTTTCGCCCGCCCGCGCGCAAGCCCGACACGCACGTCTTCCCGCCGATCCTGCGGCCCGAGATCCTCGCCGCCGCCGCGACGGCCACGCGCGGCGAGCACCTGCTCGTGTACCAGCCGGGGGCGAACGCGGCCGTCGAGGCGGCGCTCGCGCAGACGGGGCTCGAGTGCCGCATCTACGGCATGCGCCCCGGCGCGACCGAGGAGGCGCGCGCGGGCAAGCTCCGCTACCGGCCGTTCTCGGAGGCGGGGTTCATCGCGGATCTCGCGAGCTGTCGCGGCGTCGTGGCCGCGGGCGGCTTCACGCTGATGGGCGAGGCCGTCTTCCTGGCCAAGCCGATGCTCGCCGTGCCGCTCGAAGGGCAGTTCGAGCAGATCCTGAATGCGCGCTACCTCGAGCGCATGGGCTACGGCATGGCGGCCGACGACCTCGGCGATCCGACGGTGCTACCCGCGTTCCTGCAGCGCATCCCCGCATGCGAGCGCGCGCTCGCGGGCTACACGCAGGACGGCAACCGCGAGCTCCTCGCCGCCGTCGACGCATTCCTGCGGCGGAACGCACCCGCGAGAGACGAACGTTAGCCGCCCGCCCGCCACGACCGCCCCGCCAGCGCCGAGGACGAGGGTGGGGGTTCCCAATGATCTACGGCGTGCTGAGCGAGAGCACGAGCTCGATCGGGCCCGCGGCGGTCTCCATGTGCACGGTGATCCCGCCCGGGAGCTCCCCCGTGTGGACGCGCGGCACGCCGAGCGCGCACCGAAAGCCGCGCGACTCGAGCGCCTCCGTGGCGCAGCCGGTGAGGATGTTCGCGAGCTCCGCGGCGCCATCCGCGGCGGTCTCGGGATCCGGATGCGGATCCGCCATCAGCCGGCGCACGAGCTCGAGCGCGATCTCGGGCGGGAAGACCCAGGTGACGGGGCCGCGGACGTCGCCGCCGAGGTCGAGGGCCACGGCGACCGTCGGCAACGCGCCGCGGGGCTCGGACACCGCCGCGACGACCGCGTCGACGCCGACCGTCGTGCGGAGACATTGTACGACGAGCGCCGTGAAGCTCTCCACGATGTCGGGCTGGAGCGCCAGCGTGCGCGCGGCGGCCGGGCTCATCGCGCCACCGCCGCGCTCGCGTGGGCGCCGGGCCGTGGGCGCTCGACCGCGGCCTTGAACATCTGCGCCGCGTGCTCGGGGTTGAACGGCTTGAGCAGGTAGTACGCGACGCCCGCCCGCTGGCACGCGAGGATCCGATCGCGCGAGGTCAGCGACGTGCACATCACGACGCACGCCTCGGGGTGCGCGCCGAGGAGCTCCGCCGCGGCGACCGAGCCATCGCGGCCGGGCATCACGATGTCGAGGCTGACGAGATCGGGATGGAATTGCTCGTAGAGCGCGACGAGCGTCTCGGCGGAGCCCGCCTCCGCGACGACGGTGAACCCGGCGCTGGTGAGCACGCGGCGGAGCTGAGCGCGCATGATGGGGGAGTCGTCGATGATGATCGCGGTGGGCATGAGGTCCTGGGGACTAGAGTTGGGGCACGAGCGAAAGCGTCGGCTCGCCCCGCGGCGCGCGGTCGAGCGAGGGTGGGAGCGGAGCGGGGACGGGCACGACCGCGTGGTGGCGGGGGACGCAGCACCGCACCGTGGTGCCCCGGCCGGGCTCGCTGCGGAGCTCGACGCGCCCACCGAGCGCGGTGCACGCGACGCGGAGCGCGTCCATGCCGACGCCGCGGCCGGAGGTCTGGGAGACCTCGGTGGCGGTCGAGAGCCCGCTCGCGAACACCGCCTCTTCGAGGTCGCGGTGGGTGGTGGCGGGCAGGCCGGCGGCGCGAGCGCGCTCGGCGACGCGGAGCCAGTCGATGCCGGCGCCGTCGTCGGAGACCTCGATGCGGAGCTCGTCGCCGACGAGCTCGGCGCGGAACACGAGCTTGCCGCGCTCGGGTTTGCCGGCCGCGCTGCGCACGTCGGCGGGTTCGATGCCGTGGTCGACGGCGTTGCGCACGCTGTGGGCGAGCGCTGACCACAGGCCGGCGTAGCGGTCGCCTTCGAGGCGCACGTCGTGATCGTGGACCTCCACCTCGAGCTCGGCCTTGCCGAGGCGAACCGCGAGCAAGCGCGCCTGGTCCCCGAAGCGCTCGAGGTGGGAGCGAGCGGTGTCCTGGCCCCAGCGCCGTAGCGGGCTGGCCCAGGGCGGCTCGGGCTGCTCGAGCTTGGCCAGGACGGCCTGGTACTCGGCCCAGTCGACCAGGATCGTGCGGCGCTTCGAGATGCCGAGCAGGCGCTCGATGCGATCGTAGAACACGCGCCAGACCTCGGTGAGCGTGGCGCGCGACGCGGCGTCGAGCCCCGAAAAGTCGATCGCGATGCGGTCCTCGAGCTCGTGGCAGACCTCGGACACGCTGAACACGCCGAACAGCGCGGCGTTGCCCTTGAGCGTGTGCAGGCGCCGGAGGACGTCGGCGATCGGCTCGTCCTTGGGCTGCGACGTCGCGGCCACCAGCTCGTCGGCCTCGTAGACGAACGCGAGGAAGCCGGAGCGGTCGCGGTAGGCGTGCTCGACGACCGCGATCAGCTCCCGCTGGGCGCCCTCGGCGCGCTGGCGGGCGAGCTCGTCGGTGATGTCGGAGACGACGACGAGCAGCGAGGTCGCGGGCGCCCCGATCGGCTGGTACTCGACGCGAAACTGCCGGCCGTCGCGGGTCAGGCGGCTCGGGAGCTGCGCGAGCGCGAGGTCGATCGGCAGGATGCCATCGGAGACCGTGGTGAAGCCGAGCTCCATCCACGCCTCGAGGTTCGGATCGTGCGCCGCGAGATAGGACCAGAGCCGCGTGTCGGCGGTGGTCTGGCCGAACCAGTGGCCGAGCACGCGCGAGCGCTCGGGGCCGAGCGTGCCGTCGAGCCGCACCGTGACGAGGCCCTGGGCGACGTTGTCGAGGATGAGCGTGAGGTCGCGATTCTTGCCGTCGAGGTCCGCCGTTCGCCTGATGACGGTGCGCTCCATGTGGATCACGCTGTCGAAGAACGAGCGCGCGACCATGCACGCGGCGGCCGCCTCGATGACGAGGAACGCGGCGTGGACGGCGACGGTGGTGCCGGCGGCGTCGTAGTTGAAGACCGCGTGCGGGACCACGATCCACAGCACCAGGTGGTGGGCCGCCGTCATGCCCGCCGCGACGAGGATGACCTGCGGGTTCGCGAAGCAGATGAGCAGCGCGAGCATGACGAAGAAGTAGAAGTGCATCTCGATCTGCATCGGGCCCTGCCCGACGTAGACGAGGACGCCGCCGAGCAACGTCCCGGCGAGCGCGTAGGTCGTGCTGACGAGGCGCGGGCGCGTCCTAGCGAAGGCCGCGAAGGCGAGGGTCGGGCCCGCGACCGCGACCAGCGAGAGCACGATCGCGAGCGGGATGCTGGTGCCGGCGAGCCACGCCACGACCGCGAAGACGGGTGGGTGGAGCCACATCAGCGCGAGGCCGATGCGGTTCATGCGCCGGAGGTACTTCGCCTCGAACGTCGTGATCTCGCGCGGGAGCACCAGGTAGTCGAGCAGGCGGGTCATGTGGCTCCCTTCACCAGCGTCCGAGTCCGAGGGGGTCCACCGCGTCGGCGAGGCGAGCGCTGACCGCGCAGCCGAAGACGGGCAGGGAGGCGCGCGGCGCGTCGGCGCGCAGATCGGCGAGGATGGCGAGATCCTCGTACGCGGCGCTCTGCTTGTGGCGGTTGTAGCCGCCGACGTACGCGAGCTCGTGGTCGGGCCGGGCGATGACGAGGACCGGCGCGGCCTCGAGATCGAGCTCGGCGTGGAGCGCGGCCGGCGTGATGACACGGACGTCGAAGCCGGCCGCGCGGAGCGTGCCATCCTCGGGGCCGGGCGCGCCGTCGTCGTCGACCATCACGACGACCTCGTCGAGGTCGGCGGGCCGCGGCGCCGCGCGCAGGTGGGTGATGGTGCGCTGCGAGCAGGGGCAGCGGCGGTACATCACGTGGACCGCGCGCCAGGTGGCGGCGTGGTCCGGGTGGATGGCGGCGACGGCGTCGCGGAGGCGCATGTCCGTCACGGCGGGGGCGGGGAGCGCCACGAGGTGACGCGCGAGCAGGAGGCCTCCCAGGACGAGCCCACATCCCGCCCATGCGGCGAGTCCGACCGTGGCTGCTCGCTGCACGGTGGCTAGTTCGGCCGCTCTGCCCCATGGTTGAGGTGGGGCGCGCGAGAACCGTTTCGAGATCGCCCCCTAGGACGTTCTCCGAGCCACGGCGGGGAGGCTCAGGCGAGGCCGGCGAGCGTGTCGTGGGCCTCGCGCGCCAGGTCCTCGACGATGGCGCCGATCGGCTTGACCTCGTGGATCTGGGCGACGCCCTGGCCCGCGCTCCAGATGTCGCGCCACCGCTTCGCGCCGTCGGGCGTGCGCTCGGGCGACATCCCCTGCGGCACGGTGTCGGCGATGAAGTTCGCGTGGATACCGGAGACCTGGTCGGTGTAGACGATGTCGTCGGGCGACGCGGCCACCACGCGGTCCTTGTACGCGTCCTGCGCGCCGCACTCCGTCGAGGCGATGAAGCGCGTGCCGATGTAACAGAGCTCGGCGCCGAGGGCGAGGCTCGCCACGACCTGGCGGCCGTCGGAGATGCAGCCGGCGGCGAGGATCGGTAGGCCGAGCTCCCGCTTGAGCCACGGCACGAGCACGTACGGCGAGATCTTGCCGGCGTGGCCACCGGCGCCGGCCCCCACGGCGATGATCGCGTCCACGCCGGCCGCGCGCGCCTTCTTCGCGTGCGCGAGGCCGATGACGTCGTGGAACACGAGGCTGCCGGCGGCGTGCGCGGCGACGACGAGCGGCGTCGGGTTGCCGTAGCTCGTGAGGATGACCGGGACCTTGTACTCGACGCACAGCGCCATGTCGGCGGCGACGCGCTCGGGCGCGGTCAAGCCGATCGTGATGTTGATCCCGAACGCGCGGTCCGTCTTGCTGCGGATCCACGCGAGGTCCGCGCGCAACGCGTCGGCCGTGCGCGCGTTCAGCGATGGCATGCAGCCGAGGATGCCCGCCTCGGCGCACGCCACGATCATCTCCTTGTTGGAGATGAGGAACATCGGCGCGGCCACGAACGGGTACTTCAGGCCGAGCTTCTTCGAGAGGGGCGTGTCGAGCTTCATCGCGGGGCAGGGTAGCGCGAGACGCGGAGCGCCGTCGGGGCATCCTAGGGGCATGAACGTTCATGTCTTCGGCTCACCCGAGCTCGCCCGCTGGGACGCGCGGCCGTTCTACGACGTGACGCGGCACCCCGGCGACCGCGACGATGTCTACGAGCGCGACGTCGGGGCCGAGGCGTGGCGCGGCGCTCCCGGCCCGCTGCACCGGGCGCTCGGCGACGCTATCCTCGGCTACGACATCTTTCCGCCGCGGCTGGTGCGCGGCGTCGTGCGCCGGCGGATCGCGCTCGGCGACACGGTGGGCGTGCACTACATCGCGGCGCGCATCGTGCGGCTGTTCTTCGCGGCGCGCGTGGTGGCGGTGATCGACGGACCGTCCGCCGATGGTGCGTGGTGGTGTACGGGCTTCACGTACCGCACGCTCCAGGGCCATCCCGAGCTCGGCGAGGAGACGTTCGCCGTCGAGACGGAGCTCGCGACCGGCCGCGTGCGCGTGGCGCTCCGGAGCTGGAGCCGACCGGGGACGTGGCTCGCGCGGACGTTCGCGCCGTTCGTCCGGTGGCTGCAGGTGCACGCGAGCAAGGCCGCGCTCGCCCATCTCGCGGGGTTGGCTGACCGACCCGCTAGAGCGCCGATCGGTTTCGAGTCTCAGTGAAATCGATCGGTTAGCGGGTCCGGATCGACAGCGGGATCCGATCGTGATCGGATCTGCGCACGATGGCCATCAAACGCTGGAGCCCGAGCGAGATCGTTAGCCGCCAGG
>JANXOM010000238.1 GCA_025353585.1 Deltaproteobacteria bacterium | reverse complement strand
CCGCACCGCCGCGGGTGGCGGTCGCGTTCGCCGGCTCGCGCCGAGCGTCAGCCCCGCCGGACCCGGCGCCCGCGCGGCTGCCGCGACCGCTGGAGGCCGCGCTCGGCCCGGGCCCCCGGCCGGCGAACGCGTCGCCGTCGTCCACATCGTCATCGCCCGCATCGCCGGCGTCGCTGCTATCGAACAGCTGGTCGTCGTCGATCGCCTCTTCCTCGTCCAGCGGCGCGTTCGCCGCCTCCTCGGCCTCGATGCGGGCCTTCGTCTTCGCCCGTCGCGGGATGTCCGTGCGCTCGCGGTCGACCCGCCATGCGCCACGCGCCACCGTGCTGTGATCGAGCCCGACCAGCGTGCGGAGCTCGTTGAGCTCTGCTTGCGAGAGCTCGCGCGCGTCGCCGATGCGCAGGTTGTGGAACGTCAGGTTCGCGAACGCGACGCGCTGCAGCTTGTCGACGCTGTAGCCGCGCGCCTCGAGCATCCGGTGAATCTGCCGGTGCTTGCCTTCGTGGATCGTGATGCCGAGCCACGTGTACTTGCTCTCGCCCGGCAGCACCGACACGTCCGCCGGCAGCGTCACCGTACCGTCGTCGAGCATGATGCCGCCGCGCAGCGTCGTGAGGTCTTCCTTGGTGACCTGCCCGTGGACCTTCACGTGATAGGTCTTCGCGACGTGATTCGCGGGCGACAGCAGCCGCGACGCGAGCTCGCCGTCGTTCGTCAGCAGCAGCACACCCTCGGAGTAGAAGTCGAGCCGCCCGACCGGCTTGACCGGGATCGGGAGGTTCGGCAGGTAGTCCATCACGGTCGGGCGCCCGCGGTCGTCGCTGACCGCGGTGATGCAGGCCTTCGGCTTGTTGAACAGGACGTAGAAGAACTCGTGGGCAACGACGGGCTCGCCGTCGACCGTGATCGAGTCGTGATCGGGGTCGATCTTCGTGCCGAGGATCTTGACCACCTTGCCGTTCACCGAGACCCGACCGGCCGTGATGATCTCCTCGGCCTTGCGGCGCGCTGCCACGCCGCCGGAAGCAAGGTAACGCTGGAGTCGGACGGGCTCTGCCATGTTCAATCCACGATCTCGTCGCGCGGGTCCGGCTCGGCCAGGAGGTCGTCACTCGGGTCCAGCGGCGGCGCCGCTTCCAAGTCCTCCGCGTCACGAGTCCCGATCTCCGTATCGACGTCGTCATGATCCGCGCTGAGCGCGCGCGCGACCGCGGCCGCCTCGGCCAGCAGCGCAGGATCGGCCAGCGCATCGCCGGCCTCCGCTTCCAGGCTCTCGAGCGCCTGCTGATCGGTCTGCGCGACGGCCGCTGGCGCATCCGCGGGCCACGCCGGCGCCGCGTGCAGCTCTGGCTCGCCGTGCACCGCGGGTGCATCGTCCGCAACCGCGGCCAGCTCCTCGGCCTCGTGCATCCGCAGCGCCGTTTCCGCCTCGATGACAGCCGGCGCGAGCTCCATCGCCGCGGCATGCTGGTCGCTGACCACCTCGAGCTCCGCCGCGACGTCGGCGACCTCCGCCTCGGCCTCGGCCGCGAGCGCCTCGCCCGCCGCCACGAGCGCCTCGACCTCGGCCGCGAGCGCCTCCGGCGCCGCGTCTGCGAGCGGGGACGACGCTGCGGGGGCGCCGTGCGCCTGCGCGACATCCGGGGCGACGTTTTCTGCGCGCAGCTCGGTGTCGTCGAGCTCGTCGACGAGCGCTTCCGCCTCCGCCGCGATGCCAGCCGAGCCGTCCGCGAACGCAGGGTCCATCTCGGAGGTCAGCTCCGTCGGGACCGCGGCCGGCTCGTCCGCGCCGAGCTTGTCCGTGATCACGCGCTTGCTCTCCGGTGTCAGCTCGGAGTACTCGCGCAGCGTCGGCAGCTCGCGCAGATCGCCGAGGCTGAAGAAGTCGAGGAACTCCTTCGTCGTCCCGTACAGCATCGGACGGCCGACCTCCTCGCGCTTGCCGAGGATGCGCACCAGCGTGCGATCGAGCAGGACCTTCAGCGTGCCCGACGAGTCGACGCCGCGGATCTCGTCGATCTCGGGCCGCGTGATCGGCTGGCGATACGCGATGATCGCGAGCGTCTCGAGCTGCGCGCGCGACAGCCGCACCGGTCGCCCCGCGATGAGCTGTTGCACCCAGCCGGAGTACCGCGTCTGCGTGCGGAACTGATAGCCGCCGGAGACCTGTTGCAGGATCAAGCCGCGATCGGCGAAGTCGGTGGCCAGCTCCGCGAGGGCCGCCTCGAGCCGCCGGACGTCGGCCACGCGTGTGAGCTGCCGCAACCGCTGCAGCGTGACGGGCTTGTCAGACGCGAACACGAGCGCCTCGACGAGGTGCTTGAGCTGCCGGGCGTCCATCGACGCCGCGCTCGTCGGCAGCGTGGCGCCGAGCTCGGCGTCCTCGCCCTCGGCCACGAGGAGCTCGCCTTCGACGGCCTCGCCGTCCGCCGTGAGCGCGTCGTTCGGGTTGTCGTCCAGCTCGCCGAGGTCACCGGCATCGGTTACGCCCTCGTCGGGAATCGGCGCATCTGCAGGGTCGATCTCGTCGGAGACGATCAGCTCGGGAACCAACGCGACGGCGTCGAGCTCCGCGACGACCAGGACCTCGTCCGCCGGCTCGGCGCCGGCGCTGGCCGCCGCCCGCTTACCGCGCTTCTTGCCCGTGCCGCGCGCGGGCGCCGGCGTCACGATCTCCGCGGCAGCCGTCTCGAGCGCCGGCGCTTCGATCGCCGGCTCGCTGACGCTGACGGCCAGCGTCCCGTCCTCGGCCATGACCGGCGCCTCGGCCGCCGACGCAGGTGAGGCGTCGGCCGCCACGTCGGCAGCCGGGGCATCCGGGGCATCCGGACCATGCGGGCCGCTGCCCTCGGCCAGAATTTCTTCCGGGACGGCCTGCGGCTTCTTGGAGTGCTGCTTGTTCGCGCGCTTTCGGCTCACGGACGTACCTCGTATCGGAACCGGGACAGATCTCCGGCGACCCGACCGTCTACCACGCCCCCCTGACACCACCCGATCCCGGCTCGTCGCCGCCCCCGGCTAGCGATAATCGTCGCTTCGCGCCACGGTCTGCGACATCCGCTCGCGCATGTCGCCCGCCGCGCGCTCGATGTAGATCTCTTCGTCGTCGGCCGGCCCGCCCTCCGTGACATGCTGGCGCAGCGAGATCAGCCGCAGCTTGGCCATCTCGAGCAGCGCCAGGAACGTCACCACCGCCTCGTGGCGAACCTCGTCCATGGTCCGCTCGACGCCGTCGCGCAGGAAGCTGAACATCGAGCTGAACGTGATCTGGCCCGTCGCCTCGAGCCGGTCGGTCAGCTCCGCGATCTTCTGGCTGACGCTCAGGCGGTCAATCGTGACCTCGTGCGAGACCTTGATCTTCGCCTGCCGCATCACGCGGTCGAACGCCTCGATGAGCTTGTGCACCGGGAACGCCGCCAGGGGCGCGATGGCGTCCGCGTCGATGCCCTCGGCCACAGCATCCTCCGCGGACGCGCCACGGCTCCACACGTTGCGACCGACGACGGGTCGCTGCCCGAGCTGGTCCGCCGCCTCCTTGTACTTCTGATATTCGAGGAGGCGCTTGATGAGGTCGGCGCGCGGGTCGAGGTCCTCTTCGGCCGCTGTCTGCCCGTCCCCCTCGGTCGCCTCGTCCTCGTCGTCCTTCTCGGGGTTCGGGAGGAGCTCGCGCGACTTGATGTGGCAAAGCGTGGCCGCCATCAGGAGATATTCGCCCGCGACGTCGATGTCGAGCCCCGACAGCGCGTCGAGGTAGCTCAGGTACTTCTCGGTGACGAACGCGATCGGGATGTCGAGGATCGACAGCTCGTGCTTCTTCACGAGGTGCAGCAGCAGGTCGAGCGGACCCTCGAAGACGTCGAGCTCGACCTGGTACCCCAGCGCGGCGTCCATCAGAACACGACGCCGAACACGTGCGACCACAGCGCCCGGACGTGGTCCGCGCAGAACAGCGCCGGGATGAGAAAGATCTTCCCGATCCGGCTGTTGAACGCGACGACCATCACGATGAACACGCCGTACTTCGCGTAGGTCTCGAAGGCCGTGCGGTGACGATACGGCACGAGGCCCCCGAGCACGTGGCCACCGTCGAGGGGCGGGATGGGCAAGAGGTTGAAGAACATGAGGACGAAGTTCGTGTTCGTCGCGTAGTGGAGGATCGTATCGATGTCGCCGCCGGCCGTGACCACGCCGCGCCACACGAGGAGCGCGTTCACCAGCGCCACCACGGTGCCGAGCACCAGGTTCATGCCCGGGCCCGCGATCGAGACCAGGATCGAGGCCGTCGACATCGAGATCCCGCGCCGGATGCGGGCCGGGTTCCACTGCACGGGCTTGCCCCAGCCAAACCCGCCGGCGCCGCCGCCGGCCGCCGACAGGACACCGCCGACGAGCGGCAACAGCAGCGTCCCGATCGGATCCGCGTGCGCGATGGGGTTCAGCGTGACCCGCCCCTGCCGGCGCGGCGTGTCGTCCCCGAGCTTGTCGGCCATGATCGCATGTCCGAATTCGTGCAACGCCACCGAGATGACGAGCACGAAGACGTCGATGAGGATCGACCGGACTTGGAGAGCGGACAGTTCCATGGCGCGCGGGTCGGCCGACTATGGACGTGCCGAGCCGGCCGTGCAACCGGCCAGATGGTGGACGCGTCCTCGTCGTCGCCGCGAGCAATAATCTGCGCCCCGTGCGACCCCGTGCCATGCTCCGGTGCCGATGGCGCGCCGGCTCACGCTCGACGAGTCCGTCGATCTCTACCTCGACCACCTGAAGGTCGAGCGCCACCTCGCGCGCAACACGCTCGAGTCGTACAGCCGCGACCTCGCGCGCGCGCTGCGCTTCTTCGCCGATCGCGGGCGCGTCGATGTCGATGACGTGACGCCCATCGACGTCACCGATCACCTGATCGCGCTCGCCGGGGCGCAGCTCGGCGCCCGCAGTCGCGCGCGGGCCCTCGTGGCGTTGCGCGGGTGGCTCCGGCACCTCGTCGGCGAGCGCTGGCTCGACGCGGACCCGTCCGAGCTCATCGACGCGCCGCGCGCCGCGCACCAGCTCCCTGGCGTGCTCGGCGAGGACGCCGTGGCGCGCCTGATCGGCACGCCGCCGGACACCGCGCGTGGCCGCCGCGACGCCGCCATGATCGAGCTCCTCTACGCCTCGGGCCTCCGCGTCACCGAGCTCGTCACGCTGCCGATCGCCGATGTCTCCCTGAACGGGGGCTTCGTGCGCGTCACCGGCAAGGGGAGCAAGACGCGCATGGTCCCGCTCAACAACGTCTCGCGCGGGCGGATCACGCGGTACATCGACGAGGATCGCGTCCGCTGGGCCCCCGACCCCGACGTGCGCGCGCTGTTCGTGACGGAGCGCGGGGGACCGATGACGCGCCAGGGGTTCTGGAAGCTCCTTCGCGGCTACGCGCGTGCCGCCGACATCCGGCTGCCCGGCGGCGAGGTCTCGCCCCACAAGCTGCGGCACTCGTTCGCCACGCACCTCGTCGAGCACGGCGCGGACCTGCGCTCGGTGCAGGCGATGCTCGGCCACGCCGACATCTCCACCACGCAGATCTACACGCAGGTCTCGCGCGCTCACGTGATCCAGCAGGCGCGCAAGCACCCGCGCAGCGCGTAGCGAATCTTCACCGCGCCGTCGCGGCTCGGCCGCGGCCACGTCGCGCGCGCGACCTAGCCTGGCCGCATGACCCCACGGCTCCTCGCTCGCGCCTCCCGCCGCGCTGCCCGCGGCCTGTTCGACGCCTTCGCCGAGATCGGCGGCGCTCGCCGCTATCCGCCGGCGAATGCGCTGGCCGCGGCGCATCGCCTCGCCGCCGCCGCGGGCGCGCTGGCCCGTGCCCACGCGGTCCACGTGACCGTTCGCGGCGACGTTCCGCGCGGCCCCGTTCTCGTGGTCACGCACGTGGCGGGCCCGCTCGACGCGCTCGCCCTGTTGCCCATCTGCCCCGCCATCCCGATCGCACCGGCGGCGGTCCTCGGCTGGCCCGTCATCAGCACCCTCGCGACCGCGTTCGGCGTGGCGTTCGTGACCCGCGCCGACCCGATGGCCCGCGTCCGGACGCTCCGCCGCGTGCACGCGCTCCTCGCGGCCGGCGTCTCCGTTGTCGACTACACGCTACCCGCGCCCGGCGGCGCGGTCGGCGCGGTCGGCGAGCTGCGGCGCGGCGGCGTCGGGATCGCGGCGCGGCTCGGCCTCCCCGTCGTCCCGGTCGCGGTCCGTTACGCGGTGCCGCCGCCCCGGCGCGCGCCCGGCACGAGCCTCACCCGCCACTACCTCGACCTCGCGGCCCGGCCCCGCGTCGACATCGAGCTCGTGTTCGGCCCGCCGGTGCACGCGCGCGCCGGCGAGCCGGCCGAGGTCCACGCGGACCGCGTGCGCCACCGCCTCGCGCGGATGCTCCGGCTGGGCGAACCTGGCCAGGCCCAGCTCCGCGTCGCCTGACGACCCCATGTTACGCTCCGCCCATGGGGAACTATCGCGGCGCGCTCGCGGCCGCTCTGATGATCTCGTGCGGTGGCGGGCATAGCAGCACCACGGCCCACGAGCAGGGGACGCCGCTCGCCGGCACGAGCCAGAAGACGTACGCGCCCATGACGGTCAAGGGCGACGCGAAGATGGCGAACCAGGCCGTCATCCTCGGCACCGACGACAAGAACGGCTCCACGGTCGTCCCGCTGCCCACGGTGCAGAGCAAGGTCAACGTCGACGCGCTGTGGGTCAAGCTCGGCCCGACCCCGTCGGGCGGCTTCACGCCGGTCAAGCTCAGCACGGGTCCCAACAGCGACGGCTCGGTGCAGGTCGGCATCTACGAGGAGCTGTCGGGCGGCACCGGCGCCCAGTGGCGCGCGGGCATCTGGATCTCGGCGTTCGTCGCCGCGACCGCGCTCGGTAAAGACCTCACCGACTTCCAGTTCACCGCGTCGTCGGGCGGCTACATCGACGGCCCGTCCGCGTCGGGCCTCATGGCGGGCGGCTTCCTCGCGTCGATGACCGGCGCCCCGATCGATCCGACCGTGACCATGACCGGCATCATCAACCCCGACGGCACCATCGGGCCCGTCGGCGGCATCCCCGAGAAGTTCCTCGGCGCGATCGAGAAGGGCAAGAAGCGGCTCGGCTATCCCATCGGCATGCGCAAGACGACCTCGGAGGCCACGGGCAAGGAGGTCGACCTCGTTCAGCTGGCGAAGGATCACGGCGCCGAGGCGATCGAGGTGGCGGACGTCTACGAGGCGTACAAGCTCCTCACCGGCAAGCAGCTCCCCGCGCCCCTCCCGGTCGCCGAGACGGAGATGGCCATCGATCCGGAGACCACCGCGGCGCTCGAGCTCAAGTACAAGGACTGGCAGCAGCGGCTCGCGTCGGAGTGGGCGGTCGTCACGCAGATGGAGAGCGCGGGCAAGCTGCCCAAGCTCCTGCAGATGATGCGGCAGAAGGCGCAGGACGCGTCGACGGAGGCCGAGAAGCTCCACGCCAAGGGCAAGATCGCGGCCGCGTACATGCGCATCTTCCAGGCGTGGTCGTACGCGTCGAGCGCGACGCGCAGCTACGCGATCCTCGGCCTCCTGCAGAAGGGCGACATCCGCAGCGCCATCAGCAAGCTCGAGTCCCTCGAGCAGACCGACGAGAAGACGGGCGAGGTGTTCAAGAAGATCGGCGCGATGCGGCCGACGACGCTCGGCGGGCACCTCCAGATGCTCTCGTCGTTCCAGGCGGGCCTGCGCGCGTGGGGCTTCCAGTCGTTCGCGGCGCGCCAGATCGCGACGGCGAAGGCGTTCCTCCAGACGCTGTCCGGCGCGAGCGCCAGCGACCTCGCGGATCCGGACGCCGCGGACCAGATCCTCGCCCAGGTCGGCCCGGCCGTCGTGCTCGCGGCGCGCACCGAGGGGGCCGACATCCTCGCGCTCCAGGAGCTAGAGTTCGAGAAAGAGCCGACCGTCAACTACATGTGCTCGATCCCGAACGTGAAGCGGATGTCGACGTCGTTCCAGTCGGCCGCCGCAGCGGGCATCAACTACTTCGACCAGATCCTCATCACGCCGATGGCGCAGTCGAGCGGCATGACGGACGACGCCGCCCGCCAGCAGGTCGCCGCCTACGAGCCGGACTACCTGGTCGCGTACATGACCTCGCACCTCTCGATCGCCGATGGCTTGCCGGCCGACCTCAAGAAGCAGTGGGGCGAGGGCTCGTTCGCGTGGAACATCATGTCGCTCGCGAGCACCGAGCTCGCCTACTTCGGATCCGCGGCGCTGATCACCAAGTACTACTCGCTCGACATCCACACGGACAACACGAGCGGCAAGGCGGACCGCGTGGAGCACGAGGCCGCGTTCGCCACGATGCTCGCGACGGCCGAGCGGAACGCCCGGGCCAACGCGCACGCGGCGCGCATCGCGACCGGCGGCATCCCGGTGCAGGCGAAGCTCGCGTACCAGCTCGCCGCCGTCGAGCGCGACGGCGACCTCAACGACCGCGTCGAGGCGCTGACGCAGTTCTGGGTCTCGAGCGCGTTCTCGCAGACCGCGATGATGCTCGCGCGCAACTAGTCGGTGGGCGCTGCGGCTGCGACGTCGACGAGGTCGGTCAAGTCGACCTGCCCGACCCGATTGGCGGGCGTGCGGAGCAGGCCCGTCCAGCCGGTCAAGAGCTTGACGAGCTCGGCGTAACCCGAAGCCGGCTTCATCGCCGTGTGGTAGTCGAAGACCATCGTCGCGTCGCCCGCGCGGAGCTCGCAGGCGCTGCCGCCGGGCTGGAGCCGCGCGTCGGGCGACTGCGGGAAGGGCGACGCCGCGAAGGCCGCGAAGAGCCGGGTGGTCGCGGCCGACGTCAGCTTCCCGGTGACGGTGCGCACGAGCCCGCCGCGCTGGTTGCGATAGGCGACGCCACCGTCCGCACCGATGTCGAGCTCGTCGCGGCCCCACGGCGAGCTAGGGCTCTGTGCGTTGCCCATCAGAAAGTGGATGCTCGCCGCAGAGGAGGACATGGCCGGAGTGTACTCGCGCACCGGTTGCGAGATCACGTCCGCGGTCGGGCGCGTCTCGCTTCGACGGTCAGGTTGGCTCTCCTGACGTCATCTGCAGAGCGCGCTAGTCCAGCGCTAGTCCGCCAGCTCGTCGCGGAGGTCCTCACCGTCGCCGAGGTCGCTGCCGTCCCCGGCGCTGGAGAAATCCGCAAACACCACGCTCCAGCCGTCGGTCGACGCCGGCGTCCCGTACGTCCCCGCGAGCTTGCACCGGACAAAGTGTGCGCCCCGGAGGTCGCTGCCGCCCAGGCTCGCGCCGCGAAAGTCGCAGTTCTCGAAGACGGCGCCGGCCGCGAGGGCCCCGAACGCGGCGTCCCGGAAGTCGCAATCGGTAAAACGCGCGCCGTCGAGCTGAGCCTGGAGCAGCCGGACCCCGCGCAACCGGGTCGTCGTGACGGTGGCCGCCCGCCAGCGCGTGCGTGCGAGCGAGGCGCCGTCGAAGACGCTGTCTTCCACGCGCACGCGGTCGAGCGTCGCGGACTCGAGCTCCGCGTCCTCGAACCAGCATCCGCGCAGCGTGCTCCCGCTGAGCGTCACGGCGTCGAGCCGCGCGCCGCGAAGATCGCAGTCGATCAGCTGGGCGTCGTCGAGCCGAGCCGAGCGGAGGTCCGCGCGGCGGAGCCGTACGGCCTCGAGGCGGCCCGAAGCGAGATCGGCGCCCTCGGCCACGAGCCCCTCGGCATCGCTGATGACCACGTCCAGGCGGCCAGGGCCGGCCTTCCCCCGCGCGAGCCACGCGCCATGAGCGGCAAGCGCCGCGGCGTCGAGGTGCCCGCGGGCGGCCGCCGAGCGCGTGAGCATGCGATCAGCCGCGTGGATGCGCGGCGCGTCCGCGATGATCGCATTCGCGACGGCATCCCAGCGCGCCTGCTCGCCGCGGAGCCAGGCCCGCGTGTAGCGTTCCGGGCGCGCCGCGCGGTCCGCGGTCGCGCTCGGGACCGCGCCGTCGGAGCTGGCGAACTTGTCGATCTCGCGCAGCGCCGTGCGAATGCGATCGGCGACGGCGAGGTTCGTGTGCCACGGGTCGCCGGATAAGTCGCGCGGATCCGTCGCGACGGTCGGCCCGAGGCGGTCGATCTCGGCGAGCAGCGCGGTGGGGGTCAAGATCGCGGACGGCTCCGGGCCGCCGAGCTCGAGCCGTGGAGGTGCGACCCCGAGCGGGTCGTCGTCGCACTGAAAGCACACCTCGCGCATGCGCCCGCACCGCGGACATGCGCCGCGAAGCACCCAGCGACCGCCGCCGCCGCCGACCGTCAGCGCGACGAGCTGACGGTCACCGCACCCGTCGCATGGATAGAGGCCCGCGACGAACTCCATCTCGGCCAGGCTCCTCGGCTTCCCGGCGATGTCCATCGCGTTCACTCTACCTGGTACCCTTGCGGCCGTGTCCGACCTGACCGCTCTCCACGCCGCCATCCTCGCCGCGCCGGAGGATGACGCCCCGCGCGCCGCCTACGCAGCAGCCGTCGCGACGACGGATCCGGAGCGCTCCGAGCTGATCAGCCTCCAGCTGCGGCTGGACGCGTCCCGGAAGGCCCAACGCCCGTCCGACGAGCGGGGAGCCGCCGCGATGCGCGCCGGGACCTTGATGCGCGCTCGCGGCGCGGACTGGGCGCGAGACATCGCCCCGCTCGTGGCCCGCACCCGGTTTGTCCGCGGCTTCGTCGAGGATGTGCTCCTCGATGCGCCGGCCTTCCTCGCGAGCGCCTCGCAGCTCTATGCGACCGCGCCCATCTTGCACCTGACGCTGACGAACGTGCGCGCCGTCGACCCGCTCGCGCTGTTCACCAGCCCGCATCTCGAGCGCCTGCGCTCGCTCGACCTTGCCCGGACCGAGCTCGGCGATCTCGAGGTCGCGCTGCTCGCGTCGCAGCGGTTGCCGAATTTGCGCTGGCTCAGCGTGGCCGGCAACAACGTCACGCGCGCGGGCCTCGATGCTCTCGCCTCGACCGCGAGCTTGCCCGCGCTCGGGTACGTGGACCTTTCTGCCAACCTCGTCGCCGACCCGATGCCGGGCCTGGTCGACGAGGAGAGCGTCCCGACCGCCCTCGCGCTCGAGCTGATCCACGCGCATGGCCCGATCGCCTGGCTCGACCTCCACCGCTTCCGGGACTGGCCACCCGAGCGCGACGCGCTGCCGTGACCGCCGCGTAGCTAGCCGAGCCCGTCGAACGCCTGCCGCTCCGCGGTCTGGTAGCGGTCGGCGGGCCACGCCGCCTTCCAGCCGGAGCGCTCGGCGGCGAGCACCTCCGCGAGCTCGGGTGCGACCACGGACAGCTGCACGATGCCCGCCGAGAGGGTCACGAGCGCGTCGGCCTCGCGCCCGATGCGGACGTAGCGCCGCGCGCCGACGAGGATGCACATCAAATAGGCGACGGGATCCTGGCGCTCTGTCGCGATCCGGAGGCCGTCGGCGAGGATGGCCATCGCCGCTCCGGCGCGCTCGAGCTCCGAGAGCAGAATGCGCGCGAAGATGTCCCCGGTCGCGACCGCGGGAGCGAGGAGCCGGCGCGCACCGGCGACGTCGTCGGTCATGTACGCGAACATGGCGGTGGCGAGGCGGGCGCGGCCGGCGTGGGCCGGTCGACCGGCGCCCTCGGCGAGCGCGAGCGCCCTGCGAGCGAGGATACCCGCGGCCGCAGGATCGAGCCGCGCGACGGCGAGGCTCGACAAACGCAGGAGGGCCGAGATCCGGAGCGCGACGGGCGCGGCCGAGGCGGCCGCCGCCTCGAAGCGCCGAACCGCCGTGACGGGGTCGGCCACCGATACGGCGAGTTCGCCGAGCGCGAAGTCGGCCCAGGCGCGCGCGGCCGCCCCGTTGGGATCGTCGGTCGCGATCGCGGCGAGCGCGAGCGCGAGCGCATCCACCGCCTTCTCGAGGTCGTCGACCGCGCGGGTGAGGCAGCCGGCGAGGACACCTCCCGCAGCGGCGAGCGCAGCCGCAGCCGGAGGATGCGCGATATTCGGCATCGTGACCGCGACGCCATTCGCGACGTCCGCGATCGCGCCGAAGACCTGGACCTCGATCAGCGCACGGTCGTGCGCGATCGAGGGGTCCTCGGCGCGGCCCAGGAGCGCGCGGAGCCAGCTCACATCGTCTGGCCCCACACCGTCGCGCCAGGCGCGCGCTACCAGGTCGGCGACGTCGCTCATATCGCCGACCGTAGCACCGGCGCGTGGCAAGATACGCGCGGATGCCGGACGCGCCTCGAGTCGTGCGATCGCGGTGGGCAACCGCGCGCGCGGCGGCGACTCTCGCGGCTCTCGGCGGCCTCCTCGTCCTCGGCATCGTGTTGCGAATGCGCCCGATGCCGCAGCGCGTGGTCGGCGGCGGGCTCATCGGCGTCACGCTGGTGCTCCTCCTCGTGTGGGGCCAGGCCGCGCGGCGGCGCGGCGCGTAGGCTCCGACGCGGCCAGCCTCCCTTCGGCGCGGGACGGTGGCGCACCGCCTATTCGGCGGGCGTCGGGCCGGCGGGACCCGGTGCCGGGCCCACGCCGCCTGGAGGCAGCGCTCCCACCGGCGGCAGGACCGGGGCGCCGACCGGGGTCTCCGGCATCGCCGAGACCTGCGCGATGACCGCGTTGATCTGCTGGATATAATCGGCCAGGACGCCGTTGATCGCCGCGTACAGACGTTCGGCGAGGATGTCGGCGTCGCGGTCGAACGTCTCCGCGAGGGTGTCGAGGGCCGCGCTGTTCGCGCTGCACCCCGCGTAATCGACCGTCCCGACGAACGCGCCGACCTGAGCCTTGATCTGCTGAGCGCTCGCGCGTGCCTGCGTGACGATCTGCTGGTGGGCCGCGTTGTACTGGCCGATGTAGCCAAAGACCAGCTGACGCCCCGACGACGTATTGAGCGTCGGGAACTCCGCTGTCATCGCCGCAAATTCGCCGTCGGCTTGGACGTGCGCGCGATCGGCGGTCCGGTCCTCGCCGAGCGATTCGACGATCGCATCCGCGTAGCCAGTGATGGGCGCGATGTACGCCGCGTCGATGCCCTTGGCGCCGACCTGCGTCTCGAGCTCGTGCTTGATGATGGGCGAGACCTGCTCGATATAGACATTGCCCTGCGTCATCGCCTCGGTGAGGCCCTTCTCGGCTTCCTCGAGCGACTCGATGAACTGCATCGTGTCCGCCATCGCCTGGATCGCGTGCTGCTCGTCCGTCGTGCGGGCTTTCTGCAGCTCGTAGACCTTTTGCTGGACGGGGGCGGCCTGCGCCGCGGCTGCATCGGCGTCCTGCTTCGATTGCGCGTCTTGCTGGCCAGAGAACCGCATGTCGTTCTCGATCCCGGCCATGTTGAGCTCTTCCGGCGTGAAGCCCGCCGCCTTCATCGCGATCGCTCCGACCGTGTTCTTCACCCAGTTTTGCGCCGTGCCGATGAGCTCGCCGACCTTGCCGATCGTCGCGTTGTAGATCGCGCCGAGCCAGCCGTCGTGCGGCGGAGGGGGCTTCATCTGCTCCCCTTGGCCCGCGAGCTTCTGGTTCTGGCTCGTGATCTGCCCCTTGATGCCCCCGGCCTTGGTCTCTTGATCCTTGCCCTTCTGGGCGTTCGCTGCCCCCTTCTCCGAGTTCGCCTTGCCCTCGTCGGCGTCGGCCCCGACCTTCCCGGCCGTCTCCTTTTGCTCCTTCGAGACCTCGAGCGCCTTCTTCAGCGCGGACTCGACGGCGGCCGATTGATCGGCGGCGAGCCCCGCCTTGGCGTTGGCGTAGTTCTCTTCCATTCGCTCGCGGGCCGCCGCGAGCGGCGCCTTCGCGCTCCCGAAAGCCGCGATCTGCGAAGGCCACATCTCGACCTTGTTCAGGCTGCCGCCACCGGCCGCGGCGACCTCGGACCCCGCCCGCTCGCCGCCGGGTCCGGACCCGGCGCTCGACGGCGCGCGTCCGATCACCTTGATCTGCTCGAAGCCGCCCGCGGCGACGGTCGCACCGCCGCCGCGCGCCGACAGGGCCGCCATCATGGACCGCTCCGTCTCGATGCGCGCACCCCGCATCTGGTTCTTCGCGGTGAACGGGATGAGCTCGCGCTCCTTCGTGATCCGGCTGCCAACGCGCTTCATGCGGTTGATGACCGTGACGCCTTCCTTGCCAACCTCCGCGCCGATGACCTTGCGTCCGCCGGTCGCCACACCCTTGCCGACGTCCTGCACGGCAAACTTCTCGGTGATCGAGCCCAGCCCCTTGCCGGCCAGGTCGCGTACCGGAACGATCGTGAGCTCCTTGAGCTGACGAACGAATTCTTTCCCGAAGCTGCGCTCGGCCGAGCGCGACAGCGCGGCGCCGGTGCCGGCCGTGGCGACGAGCACGACGGCTTGCATCGCCACCGAAACCAGGTTGCCAGCAAAATCGCCGGATTCCTTGTGCAGCAAGCGCGCGAACCGGGCGCGCTCGGCCGGGTCCTTCGATGCGCGGGCGCGGCCGATGAGGATCGCCATCTGGCCAAGGCCGATGAGCATGTCGATGACGTCGAGGGCCATCTTCACGAGCGCGGAGAGGGTCGCGACGGTGTCCGCGGCCGCAGCGATCATGCCGAACCCGATGCCGCCCACGACGGTCTCGGAGAACACGAGGGCGAGCCCACCACTGACGAGCGCGACGATCCCCGCCCAGCCCGCGAGCGTGGCCGCCAGATCGCCCAGGATATGGAGCCCTCCCCGGATGCCCTCGAGGCCCGCCTGCACGGTGTCCCAGTTACTGGTGCCGCCGCGATACGCGTTGTTCTTGTAGACTTGCCCCCAGTGCTCGCCGATCGCCTCGGTCGGAAACACGAACGTCTGGAACAGCGTGCTGAGGACGCCAGG
>JANXOM010000230.1 GCA_025353585.1 Deltaproteobacteria bacterium | reverse complement strand
CGGGGCGCTTGGTGGACAGGGCGCCCTTGTGGCCGCGCCCCACCGCAGAACGAACAGCTTCGGCAATGACGATTTCCATGGCTAGTTCCTCAGGGGCTTGTTGTTCTGGAGCATGTACTGCATGCGGGCCTGGCTGAGCGGCTCGCCGCACAGCGAGACGAACGCCTCGCGCTCGAGCTCGAGGATCTCGGACTCGGTGACGGCGTGGGTGGAGCCGCTCGTGCCGCCGCACAGGACGTTCGCGAGCTTCATCGCGATCTTCGCGTCGTGCTCGCTCGCGTACTTCCCGGCGACGAGCGTGTTGATCATCATGTGGAGCGTGGCGATGCCGCTCTCGCCGGGCAGCTTGTACGCGCGCGGAGTCGGCGCGTGATAGCCGGCCTCGGCGAGGCCGATCGCGCGGCGCTTCGTCTCGTGGAGGTGGCGCGCGCGGTCGAAGCTGACGCCGTCCGTCTGGCGGAAGAACCCGAGCGCCTTCGCCTCCTCGGCGGAGGTCGCGACCTTCGCGAGCGCGATGTTCTTGAACACCTGCGTGACGTACGAGTACACGTCGGCGTCGACGCCCTCGGGCACGCCTTCGAGCGCGCGCCACAGCATGTTCATCGTGCCGGCCCCGCCGGGGATGAGGCCCACGCCGACCTCGACGAGGCCGGCGTACGTCTCGGCCGCCGCCTGCACCGCGGTCGCGCCGAAGCACAGCTCGAGACCACCGCCGAGCGTCATGTTGTACGGCGCCGCGACGACGGGCACCGCGGCGTACTTCATGCGCTGCGTGGCGGCCTGGTAGTTGCCGACCATCGTGCGGAGCGGCTCCCACTGCTTCTGCGAGGCCGCGACGACGACCGCGAACAGGTTCGCGCCGACGCAGAAGAACTCGCCCTGGTTCCACACCACGAGCGCGCGGAAGTCCGTCTCGGCGCGCGCCACGGAGTCATGGATGAGCTGGATGACGTGGTCGTCGATCGAGTTCGCCTTCGTGGTGAACGTCAAGCCGAGGACGCCGTCGCCGAGATCCCACGCCTCGCCGCCGCCGCTCTTGATCACGGGGGCCGAGCCCTTGCGCATGATCTCGAGGGTGACCTCGCGCGGATCGGTCACGCGCGCGACGCTCTCGCCGCGGATCGGGTCCCAGATCTTGCTGTCGCTGCCCGGGCTCGAATAGAACCCGGTGGCGCCGGCGTTCCGCATCTTGTCGACCCACGTGGGGAGCGCGGTGCCCTCCTTCTTCATGCGGTCGTAGGTCTCCGCGAAGCCGAGCGCGTCCCACACCTCGAACGGGCCGAGGTCCCACGCGTAGCCCCACTTCATCGCGTTGTCGATGTCGACGACGGACTCGGCGATCTCCGGGATGCGGCGCGCGGCGTACGCCATCGAGCGCGACATCACGGTCCACGCGAAGTCGCCGGCCGGGCCCCCCGTGCCGAGGAGCTGCTTCACGCGCGCGCGGGGATCCTCGATCTTGCCGAGCGCCTTCATCGCCTTGCCGATGGCCTCGTCGCCGCCTTTCGCGCGGTACTCGCCCGTCTTGGGGTCGAGCGTGGAGGTCTCCTTGCCGACGCGCTTGTAGAAGCCGCCCTTGGTCTTGTCGCCGAGCTGCTTGTTCGCGATCATGTTCGCGATGTAGTCGGGCACCTTGAAGGTGCCGCGCTCCTCGTCGGTGGTGAGCGACTCGTAGCAGTTGTTCGCCACGTGGCCGACCGTGTCGAGACCGACCACGTCCGCGGTGCGGAAGGTCGCGCTCTTGGGGTGCGCCATCGGGATGCCGGTGATCGCGTCGACGTCCTCGGGCGTGAGGCCGCGCTCGAGCATCAGGTGGATCGCGGTCATCATCGACTGCAGACCGATGCGGTTGCCGATGAAGTTCGGCGTGTCCTTCGCCCACACGATGCCCTTGCCGAGGACGTCCTTGCCGAAGCGCTCGGCGCGGCCCTTGGCCTCGGCGGAGGTCTCCGGCCCGGCCACGAGCTCGAGGAGCTTCATGTAGCGGGGCGGGTTGAAGAAGTGCGTGACCATGAAGTTTTCTTTGAACTTCGCGGTGCGGCCCTGCAGCATGTCCACGATCCGCAGGCCGGACGTGTTGGACGCGATGATCGCGTGCGGGGCGATCGCCTCGAGCTTGGTGAACAGGGCCTGCTTGATGTCGAGGCGCTCGACGACGGCCTCGATGATGAGGTCGGTGTCGGCGACGGCCGCGAGATCGTCCTCGAGGTTGCCGGTCTTGATCAGCACGGCGTTGCGCGGGTGCATGAAGGCGGCGGGCTTGCTCTTGCGGAGCTTGTCGAGCGCGCCCGTCGCGAACGCATCGCGCGCCGCCTTGGGGGCCTTGGCCGCGTTGTCCCCGGGACGCGAGCCTTCGCTCGCGCCCTCCGCCTTCGGGAGGTTCGGCGGGACGATGTCGAGGAGCAGGACGGGGATGCCGGCGTTGGCGCAGTGAGCAGCGATACCGCTGCCCATCACGCCCGCCCCGAGCACCGCGACACGTCGGATCGGGGCGTAGGCACGATCGGTAGTCATGGTGGCGCGACCATAGCGCATGTAAGGTCGGGCGGATGTCGGTGCTCTGCCCGCGGTGTGACCACGAACCTGTCGGGATCGCGGCCGGCGAGGCGTGCCCCGCGTGCGGGACCAAGCTCGTCCTGATCCAGAGCGGTGAGCCCCTCGACGAGCTCGTGGGCACGACGGTCGACAATCGGTTCGAGGTGACCGCGCGCATCGGCCGCGGCGGGATGGGCACGGTCTACCGCGCGCGCCAGAAGTCGATCGACCGCGAGGTGGCGCTCAAGATGATCGACCGCGAGCTCGAGCGAGATGTCTCGGCGGTCAAGCGCTTCTTCCGCGAGGCCCAGCTCGCGAGCCAGCTCGCGCACCCGAACACGGTGTCGGTGATCGAGTTCGGGCAGGACGCCACGGGTCGGATGTACATGGCCATGGAGCTCGTGCGCGGCGAGACGCTCGCGGTGCTGGCGACGCGAGAGGGCGCAGTGACGCTCGCGCGGCTCGTGCGGTTCGCGGTGCAAATGTGCGACGCGCTCGAGGCGGCGCACGCGATCGGCATCGTCCACCGGGACCTCAAGCTCGAGAACGTGATGGTGCTCGCCGGCGGTCGCGATCTCATCAAGGTGCTCGACTTCGGGCTCGCGCGCAGCGTACTCGACGCGGGGCCTCGCGCGACGGCGACGGGCCTGATCGCGGGCACGCCGCGCTACCTGGCGCCCGAGGTCGCGCTGCGCGGAGCGGCGCCGGCCGGGGCCCAGGACGTCTACGCGCTGGGCGTGATGCTCGGTGAGCTCGCGACCGGCCACGAGCTGTGGCTCGCGCCGACGATGGAGGAGCTGTTCGCGAAGAAGGCGTCCGGACCGCCCGCGCTCGACAACGTGCCGCGCGAGCTCGAGGCGATCCTCCAGCGGATGCTCGCGGTCGAGGTCACGGCCCGGCCGACGCCGGCCGAGGCCCGGCTCGCGTTCCAGGAGCTGGACGTGGGCGCGCCGACGCGGATCTCGACGCCGAGCATCTCCATCGGCGCTGCGCTGCGCGTGCCCCCCGCGTTCGGCGAGGCGCCGACCGATGCGTCGATCGGGCCGATCGGGCCGTCCCGGCTCGTCGCGCTCGATGACGCCGAGGCCCGGCCGCCGCCGCTCGTGGCGATGCCGCCGCCGATCCCGGCGCACGCGCGCGGGCCCGCGCTACCGCCCGGTGGCCCGCCGGGGCTCGACGAGGTGCCGCTCGCGCCGTCGACCGCGTTCCGCGGCCCGGACGAGCCGCTGGCGCTCGAGGTCGAGAGCGCGTGGGCCGAGGCGCGCGTCAAGAAGCAGAGCACGGTGGTGCCGTCGCCCCTCGCGGTGATGCCGAGGCACACCGGTCGCAACGCGGCGATCGCGATCGTGGCCGTCGTGGTCGTGGGCCTCGGTGCGTCGGCGGCGTGGACGGTGACGCGGCACCACACGCCTCCCGCGGCGCCGACGGAGCTCGAGGGCCTGCAGAACACCGTCGGCATCCACATCGTGGCGCCCTCGCCCGTCCCCGTGCGCGTCAACGGCGCGCGCGCCGGCAAGACGCCCATGACGCTGAGCTACAAGCGCAGCACGCGGCCGCTGGTCATCTCCGCCGACGGCTCCGGCGCGCCCGTGATGCGCCAGATCGTGCCGGACCACGATCAAACGGTCGACCTCGATCCCGACGGTCAGTGATCCGGGATCCGGAGACCGCGGGCGGGTGGAGCGCCGAGCCAGCCCCGCGCTCGCCACGCTCGGTCGCTCGATGACGCTGCGGTGGCGGCTCACGCACGCGCGCCGGTCGCGGTCGCGGCGACCCGGACATGTATTACACCGTCCCCACTTAACCCTCTGTGGGGACTCGGGTTTGTGAAACGGTCGGGTTGACAGGTGTTACACCGTCCCCAGGGCGCGATTTCCGCGCGGCCGGGGCGAGGGCGGCCCCCGAACCGAGCCCGGCACGGGCGTCGGTAGTTCACGCGCCGCGAGCCGTAACCGCGCGCGGCCACCGCGAACCGCGACGGCCGCCTGCCGCGTCAGGGCGCGGGCGGCCGCAGCGCGTAGCCGAAGCCGTCGACGTCAGAACCAGGCGCGCGGACGAGCGGGCGCGCGATGCGGAAGCCCTGGTTGTCGACGACGACCGCGACGCCGCGGGCCCGGGCCTTCCAGCCGTCAAACATCATCACGTGGTTCGGGTACCCCGGGCAGCAGGGGGCGTCGGTCGAGAACACGAGGTCGCCCGGTTCGAGCTCCGCCATGTCGTCGACCCGCGCCCAGCCGAGCTCGTCCGTCAGGTAGCGCGCGAACGCCCCCGTGATCCGCGAGACGCCGAGCCCGTCGATCTTGCCGTCCTGCGGAATCGTCACGCCGACGTGCCGGAGCGCGGTCGACGCGAACGCCACGCAGCCGTTCAACGCCGTCTTGTGCCAGCTCATGACGTCGCGCGTCACCTCGGCGTAGCCCTTCGCCGTCCCGTAGTAGTGGTGCAGCCGCGCGGGCACATCCTCGTCGGGGTTCGGGGCTGCACGCGCCGGCGAGCCGGCCAGCACCAGCGCCGCCACGAGCGCACAGCTCCGCATCGGATCTGCAACGCGCGACCCCGCCGATCGATCTGCGGCTCCCGTCAAGGGTCCGGATCGTCACGATCCATCTGATCAGTGCCGAGGCGTCGCCGGAAACTGGACCCGGATCGCGGCTATCGGCAGGGTGGTGTTCGATGTTGCAAGGGGAGTCCGCCCAGGTCGCGGCAGCGCCAGCGCGCTGCGTGCCGTTCCTGAGCCTGCGCGCCGACACCCTGTTTGTCGAAGATGGCAGCCGCCGCGGCGACGAGGTCCGCACCGCCGTCATGCGCCTCGACTTCACGTACGGCGATCGCCGCGTGCGCAGCGGCGGGACGGGCCGCGCCGGGCGCGATCCGGCCGCGGAGGCCGCCGCGTGCCGCATCCTCGAGAGCCTCGGCGCGATCGAGCTCTCGAGCCTGGAGGACGTCGCCGTCACGCCCGGCTCGTACGTCGACTACGTCGTCGCCATCGACGCCGACCCGCACCAGCTGTGCGCGTTCGGCGCCTACGCGCTCCCCCAGCTCCGCGAGCTCGGCTGGACGATCCAGATCGCGCCGGACTATCCATGGCAGGTCGTGGCCGCGTCCGCGCCGCTCTACTGCTCCGCCCGGGCCGACAACGAGCGCCCCGACTGGTTCGGCGTCGAGCTCGGCGTCGAGATCGATGGCCGGCAGGTGGACCTGCTCCCCGCGCTCCTCGATCTCCTCGACGGCGCCTCCGACCTCGACGCGCTCCTCCGCACCACGCGCCGCTGCGTCGCCGTGCGCGTCGACGAGTCGCGCTGGCTCACGATCCCGCCCGCGCAGCTCGCCCGCCTCGGCAAGGTCCTCGTGGAGATGTACCGGAACGGCCCGCTGCTCAGCGTCCCGTCCACGCGCCTCCCCGCCGTCGCCGACCTGTGCGCCGCGCTCCACGAGGGCCCGCGCGGCGTCCGCTGGACCGGCGATGGCCGCATCCGCGACCGCGCGTACGCCCTCGCCCTCGGCCCGCGCGTCCCGACGGCCAAGGCGCCGGCCGCCACGATCCCGGCGAGCATCCAGGCCACCCTCCGCGGCTACCAGCAGGACGGCGTGGCGTGGCTCCAGCACCTCCGCGCGAACGACGCGGGCGGCATCCTCGCGGACGACATGGGCCTCGGCAAGACGCTCCAGACCATCACGCACATCGCGTGCGAGAAGGAGCAGGGCCGCATCGATCGCCCGTGCATGATCGTCACGCTGACGTCGCTCGTCGGCAACTGGCAGCGCGAGTTCGCGCGCTTCGCGCCGGGGCTCCGCGTCATCGCGCTCCACGGCCCCGAGCGCCACGCGCGCCGCGCCGAGATGACCAGCGGCTCGCCGCCGGACGTCGTCATCACCACGTATCCGCTCGTCGCGCGCGACACCGAGGAGCTGGTCGCGATCCCGCTCCACCTGCTCGTCCTCGACGAGGCGCACGCGATCAAGAACCACAGCGCCCAGGCCGCCGCGGCGTGCCGCAAGCTCGACGCGCGCCACCGCGTCTGCCTGTCCGGCACGCCGATCGAGAACCACCTCGGCGAGCTGTGGTCGCTCCTCGACTTCTGTAACCCCGGGCTCCTCGGCTCGAAGGACGAGTTCGCGACCCAGTTCCGCGCGCCGATCGAGGAGAAGGCCGACCGCAAGGCGCTCGATCAGCTGCGCGAGCGCGTCCGCCCGTTCGTCCTGCGCCGCACGAAGGAGAACGTCGCGCCGGAGCTGCCGCCGAAGACGTGCCTCGTGCGCGCGGTGGACCTCACGCCGCAGCAGCGCGAGCTCTACGAGAGCATCCGCGTCGCCGCCCACGCCGACGTCCGCAACCACATCAAGCAGCGCGGCCTCGCCCGCTCGACGATCGCCGTCCTCGACGCGCTCCTCAAGCTCCGCCAGGTCTGCTGCGATCCGCGCCTCGTCACCGTCGACGCGGCGAAGGGCATCGAGGGCAGCGCGAAGCTCGACGCGCTCCTGCAGATGATCGACAGCGGGCTCGGCGAGGGCCGGCGCTTCCTCGTGTTCTCGCAGTTCGCCCGCATGCTCGGGCTCATCAGCGAGGCGCTCCTGGCCCGGGGCCACGGCCACGTGACGCTGACGGGCGCCACGCCGGATCGTCAAAAGCCGATCGACGCGTTCCAGCAGGGCCGCGCGGACATCTTCCTCATCAGCCTCAAGGCGGGCGGCGCGGGCTTGAACCTGGTCGGCGCCGATACGGTCATCCACTACGACCCGTGGTGGAACCCGGCCGCCCAGGCGCAGGCGACGGATCGCGCGCACCGCATCGGCCAGGACAAGCCGGTGTTCGTGCACGACCTCATCGCGGCCGGCTCCGTGGAGGAGCGCATGCTGTCGCTGCAGAAGCACAAGCGCGCGCTGGCGAGCTCGGTGCTCGACGCGGGTCCGTCGGGGACGAACGCCCTGTCGGAGAGCGACATCGACGAGCTCCTGGCGCCGCTCGCGCCGACGTAGCGGCGCTCCGGCCGAGCTACTGGATGATCGGCGCGTTCGTCGTGACGCCGGCGCCCCACCAGACGGTGGCGTTGGACTCCATGCTCATGCCGAGCCCGGAGTCCTTGTCGATCGCGATCACGTTGCCCGCGTCGTCGAAGCCGAACACCTTGCCGGCCCAGAAGCCGAGCCCGAAGATGTTCTTGAAGCCGGTGCCGCTCACTCCGCCGAGGGGCGTCGCGGCCCACGTCGACGTGTCGATGCGCGCGAGGAAGTCGTTCGTCGAGCCCACGACCTTCACGCTCGCGTACGTGCCGAAGCCACGCACGCCGAAGAGGTCGCCGCTCGAGCTGATCTGCTTGCCGTTCAGCTTGCCGTAGTTGCCGACCTTGATGCTCTGGCCGGTCGTGGGATCGATCGTGTAGACGTCGCCGTTGGCGTTGGCCGTGACGAGGAGATCCTTGGTGCTGTCCTGCGGGTCCGGAACGTAGCCGAGCCCCGTGAAGTTGGTGGCCGCGCCGGAGAGGGTCTTGATCACGGTCCCCGCCGCCGTCGCCGGATCGACCGCGTAGAGCGTGCTGTTCGTGATCGCGACCATCGCGCCGTTCTTGTCCACGGCGACGTCCGTGACCGAGCCGGTGATGCCGGTGAACGCGCCGATCTCGGTCGGGGCGAACGTGGTCGCGTCGATCTTGTAGAGGACCGTGGCGCTGTGCGCGTAGACGAGCGAATCGTCGACCTGCGTGCCGTCGATGCCGGTGCCGGAGTCGTGGCGCGCGTCGATCGCCCGGGCATCGATCCCGGTGTCATCGCCGGTCCCCGGATCGCGCGTCGGCGTCCCGCAGGCCGCGCACATCGCGAGCAAGTAAGTCCCGAGCACGGTGCCGAGCTGCTTCATGCGGCGGACTCTACTCGGACGAGCCGGCCGGCGGCGAGTACAATAGGAGGGGTGAGATGCCCGAGGGTGATCTTCGTCGCCGCGGTGACAATCGCGTCGTGCGGAGGTGGCGGGACGACGCCGGCCACCGTCGACGCGCCGCCCGATTCACCCGCCGCGACCGATGACCCGAACAGCACGGACATCCCGCCACGAGGTGAAGACCTCTTGATGCCGTGGCTCGCCGCCGGTCACTACAAGAGCTGGACCTGCGAGCCCGCTCCGCACGCGCAGGTCTACCCCTCGAACCACGGCGATAACCTCGCCTGCAATAACTCCATCTTGCACACCGCGCCGGCCGGGATCGGCAACTATCCGCTCGACGCGGCGTCCGTGAAAGAGCTGTATGCGTTCGACGACGTCACCCTGGTCGGCTACTCCGTCAGCCGCAAGATCACCGACGACCTCGGC
This sequence comes from Deltaproteobacteria bacterium, assembly GCA_025353585.1. Taxonomy (GTDB): domain Bacteria; phylum Myxococcota_A; class Polyangia; order Haliangiales; family Haliangiaceae; genus JABFXX01. The sequence continues at coordinate 21,194 of JANXOM010000230.1, read as the reverse complement.
GACGGCTGGTACTGGTTCGAGGCCAAGGACGGCAAGACAACCGACGGGATGGCCACCGAGCCGGCGAAGGTCTGCACCGCCTGCCACCAGTGCGCGCCGCGCGACTTCACGTACGCCATCGCCCCGTGAAAGATCCTCACTCTCGGGGAATCTCGCTGTAGCTTGGCTCGGTTAGGGCAGCGCCACCCCCGCCATGGCTCCTCCGTCCACACCTCCTGACCGCACCGAGACGATGGCGCCGCGCGTGTCGGCGTCGGTCACGACGAGCCACGACGAGGCGGACGCCGCTGCCGCCGGCGCCGGGGGCCCTGTCGACGACCCGGAGCGCTACGAGGAGGTCGGCGAGCACGCGCGCGGCGGCCTCGGCCGGATCGTGCGGGCCGTCGACAAGCGGCTCGGGCGCACCGTGGCCGTCAAGGAGCTCCTGCGGCGCGACGCCAGCGATGCGAGCGAAGCGCGGTTCTTGCGCGAGGCGCTGATCACGGCGCGGCTCGAGCACCCGGGCATCGTGCCGGTCCACGAGGCGGGGCGCTGGCCGAACGGCGATCCGTACTACGTGATGAAGCTCGTCGAGGGCCGCACCCTGAAGGAGCTGATCGCGGAGACGGGCACGCTGCGCTGTCGGCTCGCGCTCTTGCCGCACGTCATCGCCGTTGCCGACGCCGTCGGTTACGCGCACAGCGAGGGCGTGATCCACCGGGATCTCAAGCCGAGCAACGTCGTCATCGGGGCGTTCGGCGAGACGATCGTCGTCGACTGGGGCCTCGCGCGCGACCTCCGCCAGCCGATCGACGCCGAGCTCGCGGCGCAGGAGCGGCAGGTCGTCGGCACGCCGGCGTACATGTCGCCCGAGCAGGCGCGCGGCGACACCGTCGACGAGCGGGCCGATGTCTACGCGATCGGCGCCGTGCTCTACGAGCTGCTCGCCGGCCGCTCACCGCACGCGGACGACGCGGGCAGCACGCCGCAGGAGGTGATCGACCGCGTCCTGGCGGGGCCGCCGCTGCCGCTCCGCGCGCTGGTGCCCGACGTCCCGCCCGAGCTCGCCGGGCTCGTCGGCAAGGCGATGGCGCGCGACCCGGTGCGCCGGTACGCGCACGCGACGGCGCTCGCCGAGGATCTGCGCCGCTTCCAGACGGGCCAGCTCGTCAGCGCGCACTCGTACACCGGCTGGGAGCTCGTGCGGCGGCGGCTCGCGGCGCACCGCGGCGTCGTCGCGGTCGCGGCGGCCAGCGTGGTCGCCCTCGGCGTGCTCGGCATCATGTCGGTCACGCGCGTCGTGGCCGAGAGGAACAACGCGAACGTCGAGCGCGGGCGCGCCGAAAACGCGCTGCAGTCCGCCGAGGAGCGCAAGCAGCAGCTCGTGCTCCTGCAGGCGGAGACGGCGTTGCGCAAGGATCCGACCGCCGCGCTCGCGTGGCTGAAGGTCGCCGTCGCCGAGCCCGAGACGCGCGATGTCCGCGTCGCCCCCCACGGGGAGATGTGCGGCGACATGGTCGACGTCGCCGACGAGGCCGAGGCGCGCGGCGTCGCGCAGCACGTCTTCCGCGCCGGGGACTGGGTCTTCGACGCGCAGTTCACGCCGGACGGCGGCTCGCTCGTCGCGGCCGTGCGCGACGGCTCCGTGCGGGTCTACGACCTTCGCACCGGGGAGATGCGGATCATCGGGCGCGCGCCGCCGTCGCCCGAGGCGCTCGCGCTGTCGGCGGACGGGCAGACCGTGGTCACGGGGAGCGCGGGCGGGCAGGTCATCGCCTGGTCGCTGACGGGCGCCACGCCGCCGCGCACGCTGCTCCGCACCGGCATCATGATCGCGAGCCTGCGCATCTCCGGAGATGGGCGCCGCGTGCTCGTGGGGCAGATGACGGGCGCGCCTCAGGTCGTGGAGCTGGACGGCTCGAGCCACGCGCACTTGCTCGCCCCGAGCAACGGCCTCCTCGCGTCGGTGGCGCCAGGGGACTGGTCGCACGTCGTGGCGCAGGTCGCGCCGAACCAGCTCGCCGTCGTCGAAGCGAGTGGCGTCACGCGCCCGCTCGCGCACACCGACAAGGCGATCAAGTTCGTCGCCGTCGCGCCGTGCGGCGACCTCGTGCTCGTGCACGACGGCGCGCAGGTCTGGCAGGTCCCGTTCGGCGGGGGCCCGCTGCACGCGTTCGCCGCGTACGACGGCAAGCTGCAGGACGCGGTGTGGTCCCCGGACGCGAGCACGGTGGCGCTGATCGGGACGCGCGCCGAGGTCACCCTCGTCGACGTCGCGTCGGGCACCACGCGCGAGCTGCGCGGCCACACCGACCAGCTGTACAGCGCGCAGTTCACGCGCGACGGCAAGACGCTGCTGACCGCGAGCGATGACGGCAGCGCCCGCGTGTGGTCGCTCGCCGACGGCAGCTCTCAGGTGCTGCTCGGCCACGACGACGATGTCTACCGCGCGCGCTTCTCGCCGGACGAGCACGCGGCCGTGACGGCGAGCCTCGACGGCTCGATCCGCGTGTGGCCGATCGCGCCCGTCGCGGGCGGGCGGTCGTACACCGAGGGTGGCGGCGAGGTGCAGACGCTCAGCGTCGAGGGTGACCTCGCGCTCGTGAAGACGGCGTCCTCGCTCGCGCGCTGGAACCTCGCGACGGGGGCGCGGGAGCCGCTGTTCGCCTGGGGCGCCGATCCGCACGGGCTCGGCATCGGCGTCGCGGCGCCGGACGGCGAGGGCGTGGCGCTCCTCGCGGCGGACAACACGCTCGAGCTCCGGCACCGCCGCGGCGCGCCGGTGATCCTGCGCGGCCACCACGGCCTCATCACGCACGTCGAGTTCTCGGCGGACAGCCGCTGGCTCTATTCGTCGTCGTACGACGGCACGGTGCGGCGGTGGGACGCGGCGACCGGCAAGAGCGAGACGGTGCTCCGCGGCGACGCGCCCGTCCGCGGCTTCGCCGTGGCGCACGACGGCCGCGTGGTGGCGCAGATCGGCGAGGCGGCGACGCTCATCCCGGCGGACGGCGGCGCGCCCGTCGTGCTCGGCACGGGCGCGGCCTGGTGCGCGAGCTACGCGATGTTCGAGCCCACGCACGACTGGCTCGTCATGCACCGCTGCGACAACTCGCTCGCGCTCCTGGAGGGGACGCGCTTGCTCGAGCTGCCGACGAGCGGCTACGCCGTGGTGCGCGTCGTGGTGTCGCCGGATGGCCAGCGGATCGCGGCCGCGCTCGGCGACCGCACGGTGCGCGAGTGGGATGCGAGCGGCAAGCGGGTCGCCACGCTGCGCGGCCACAGCGATCTCGTGATGGACGTGGCGTTCTCGCCCGACGGGCACGCGCTCGCGTCGGCGAGCTACGACAAGACGGTGCGCGTGTGGGATCTGGCGACCGGCCACCACCGCGTGCTGCGCGGGCACGGCGGGCCGGTCGACCGCATCCTGTGGCCGACGGCCAACCAGATCGTGACCGGCTCGGCCGACGGCACGCTGCGGGCATGGACGGTGCCGTCGCTGGCATCGCCGGCGCTCGACGAGCTCGCCACTCGGCTCGACGCGGCGACGAGCGCGACGATCGACGACCGCGACCACCCGACGTCGAATCGCCCCGTCCGCTCGGACGCGAGCGCCTCGCGTCGCGCGACCGGGTCGGGCGACGACTAGCCCCGTCCGCTCGGACGCGAGCTTCATGCGCGAGCCTCCGACGAAGAATGGACCGCCACGACGCCTCGGGCGTGGTTCCCAATTGCTGGCGTCCGCGGCGGCTCGGCGGTCAGCTTCGCTTCGTCGAGAGGAACGTCTCGAGCGCAGGGAGCTGGCGCGCGAACGTGGCGATGCACGCGGTCGAGAGCGCCAGGCCGCGGTCGACGACCTGCTGCGAGCCCGGGTGCTTCGGCGCGCGCGGCACCACGAGCGCCGCGATCCGGTCCCGCGTCGGCGCATCGCAGGCGGTCGCGGCGAGCGCGCCGAGGACCCAGCTCGCCTCGTCGTCGCGCATGCGGGCGAGGAGCTCGTCGAGGTGCGCCTCGACGAACGCCAGCGCGCGCGGCCGCGTCGTGCGCCCGGCGAGCGCATTGCTCAGGATCGACGTCGAGTCGCGCAGGTCGAGCTCGGTGCCGAGCACCAGCGCGAGCGCGCGGTCCTCGAGCGCCGGGTCGGAGAACACGCCGAGCACGCTGATGAGCCGCTCCGCCTCGCTGCGATCCCGCGGGGACTTCGCGCGCGCGAGGATCTTGTCGAACAGCGCCGCGTTGCCGTGGAACGCCGCGTCCGCGAACACGGCGTCGATCAGATCGTCATCGATCGCGGTGCGGTCGTCGAACCAGCGCAGGGCGAGCCGCGTCGCTTCCGCGCCGAGCTTCGGATCCCAGTACGCGGCGCCGAGCGCGTCGCGGCGCTGGTCCTGGAGGTCGTCGCTGTCGTGCGGGCGGCGCCGCCAGCCGAGCCGCTGCACGAGCGGCTCGTTCACCGAGAGCCAGAACCGGATCGCCCGCGCGTGCAGGTCGTCGTCGAGCGCGTCGATGCGGAACGCGCCGAGCCGCCCGGCCTGGCGGGCCACGCGAACGTCCGGGTCGGCGACCAGGTGCGGCACGAGCGCGAGCGTGTCGGCGATCGACAGCTCGTCGCGATCGACCGCCGCCCGCAGATCGGCGACGACCATGATGCGCTCGGCCGGCGTTGGCTTCGCGAGCTTCGCGACGTGCGAGCCCGGCGTCACGAGCCCTTTCTCGACCTTGGCGTCCGCGGGCGCGCTGCGGTAGTAGCCGGCGCCGCCCGCGTTCGGGACGATCCACGTCGGGCAGGCGCCCGGCAGCTCGAGCCGGCCGTCCGCCGCCGCCAGCAGCGAGCAGGCCCGCGCGCCGGGGCCCGTCTCGCCGCCGTAGCGCACGCACACCGGCACGCTCCACAGGTGCGGCGCGGGATCCACGACGCCCGCCGGTAACGCGCGGCTCTGGTGCAGCACGAGCGCGGGCTTGCCCTTGACGCTGCAGTCGAGCGTCATCCCGATCCGTGGCACGCCCGGCTGGTCGATGAAGCTACGCAGCCCCGACTCGACGGGCGCGCCGAGCTTCGCGCCGACCGCGCGGAACATGTCCTCGGCCGCCGCGTTGCCCCACGCGTGCTCGCGCACGTAGCCGCGGATGAACGTCTGCCACGCGTCGTGCCCGACGTACGCCTCGAACATGCGCAGCACCGAGCTGCCCTTCAGATAGGTGATCGACGCGTCGAACGAGCCCTCGATGTCCTCGACGGCCGTGACCTCGTGGCGGATGCGCTGCGTCGCGAGCGTCTCGTCGGCGTCCATCGCGCTGCGGGCGCGGCCCACGCGCGTCAGCTCGTAGCGCCAGTCGGGCGCCACCGCGTCCGTGATCAGCGCGTCGAGCCACTCGCCCTGCGCCTCGTTGAGCCAGGTGTCGTCCCACCACGCCATCGTCACGTAGTCGCCGAACCAGTAGTGCGACAGCTCGTGCGAGGCGGTGTTCGTGTACGCCTCGCGGCGGTCGCGCGTCGCCTGGTCCGGGCGGATCAGCGTCAACGGCTGGCCCATCGCCAGGAGGCCCGGGTGCTCCATCGTCCCCCAGAAGCGCGGCACGACGGCGACGTCGAGCTTCCCGTACGGATACGCCATGTCGAAGTAGTCCTCGAGCGCGGCGACGATCTTGGGCGTGACCTCCTTCGCGTAGCCGAGCTCGCCGGCGCGGCCCTTCGGGATGACGAAGCGGATCGGGGTGTGCGCGCGCCCGCCGGTGCCGCCATCGACCACCTCGAACGGCCCGACGACGAACGCGACGAGGTAGCTCGGCAGCGGCTTCGACACGGCGAACGTCACGCGCTTCATGCCGCCGGGCTCGTCGACCTCCGCCGTCACGGGCGCGTTGGCGAGCGCGACGTGCTCCTTCTTGACGTGGAACGTCAGCTGCCACGGAATCTTGTACGCGGGCTCGTCGAAGCACGGGAACGCGCGGCGCGCATCGACGGCCTCGAAGAACGTGTACGCGTAGTCGTCCGCGCCTTCCTTCTCGCTGTAGAGGCCGCGCGACTTCGCGTGATCGACGTGCGAGGCGAAGTCGGCCTCGATGGCGAGCGGGCCGACGGCGAGCTCGCGATCCGTCGTGAGCCCGACGAAGTTGTTGTTGTTGCCACTGGCCACGACCCGCGCCGGCGCGCCGTTCAGCGTGGCGGCCGTGAGCACGAGGTCGGTCGCGGACAGCCACACCACGCGCGTCGGCCGGCGGACCTCGGCGTCGATGCCGATGTGGCCGTGCGCATCTGTCAGGGCCGGGATGATCGTGAAGTCGAGCCGCGCGGCCACGGGCACCACGTCCCCCGGGAGGCGGAACGCGGGCGGCGGCGGCGTGGCTGGCCCCGCGGCGACCGGCGCGCCGGCGCCATCGGCGGAGCCCGACGCGGGCGGAGCGATCCACTGCGCCGGCTTCGCAGGCGACGAGCAGGCGGCGAGGGCGAGGCCGAGGACGAGCGAGGGCGTGCGCACGCCCGACCATATGCGCGGACAGCCCCCGGCGCAGCTGTTCGATGCAGGTCATCGTCGTGGCGGTGTCGCCGGGCTCGCCCGGACGACGCCGGATCGAGTCCAGCTCAGGTCGAGCGCCGACGCCGAGAAACCAGCGTCCCGGCCACGAGCAGCAGGAGCCCGCCGCTCGCGAGCCCGCCCTGCGCGCCGCAGCCACCGCCGCTCTTCGTGCCGGTGGTCCCGGCGTCGCCGTTCGCCGCGTTGCTCCCCGTGCCGCTACCGCTGCCGGTCCCTGCATCGATCGCCGGTGCGCTCGCCGCGATCGTGACGGTCGCGCAGTGATGATAGAAGCAGCCGCCCGGCTTGTTGAGGCCGTGGTTCGACATGAACTCGGTGACCTGCAGGACGCAGTGGTCACACGTGAAGCCCGCGGGGAGCTGCACCATCGTCGACTGGGGCGCGCTGAACGCGGACGTGTGCACGAACAGGCCGTCGGCGATCAGCGGCAGCGCGGGATTCGTCGCGATGTCCACGGAGCCGCATGCGGTCGCGCCCGGCGTCACGTGTGGATCGGCGGGCAGCCCTGCCTGATCCTGCGCGATCGAGACGCTGTAGTGGCCCGGGTGCGTGACCTTCTCCGCGATCGTGATCTCGATCTGCGAGCCCTCCATGAACGTCGACTCGGCGTTCGTCGGTGTCACGGGCGAGCCCGGATCCGCCTGCCCGCACGGCTCGCTCTTCTGCGGCCCGCCGAGCACGTCCTGCTCGGAGTACGCGGGCGGCGCCTGGAGCTCGAAGTGCGCGAGCGCCGGCGTGGCGAGCGCCGCGACGAGCCACGCGCCGCCGACAAGTGAGATCGCTTTCATGCGCGCACTGTACAGCCTGATTTCAACGACAGCCCGGTTCTCCGCCGCGAGCTTCTCGTGGCGCGCGGACGTAACTTTGCCGGGCGAGGTGACCCAGATCGCCCCTGGAGCGCGATCGGTGCGCGAAAACCGAAAACTCCTCGCGCCGGGGGCAGAAATGTACTTAGAGTGCGCCCATGCGCTCTCTCCTCTGGGTCTCTATCCTATCGGCCGCTCTCGCGGGCTGCGTCGCTGACGCTGGCGTCAGTGGTCAGGCAACGTTCGTCGCCCCGCCGCCGCCCCCGCCGATCGAGGCGACGGTCTCGGTGCAGACCGAGCAGGCGCCGCCGCCGGACTACCAGGCGACCGAGGAGATCGACGAGCCGTACGTCGAGCCGAGCGCGATGGTCTACGTGAACCCGGACGTCCAGGTGATCGAGGACTACGACTATCCGGTGTTCTACTCGACCGGCCTCTACTGGCGGTACGACGGCGGCATCTGGTACTCGAGCTCGTACCACGACCGCGGCTGGGGTGAGGCGCGCGACGTCCCCGTGACGGTGCGCCGCATCGACCGTCCGACGGCGTACGTCCACTATCGCGGCGAGGTGAACGCGCGCCCGGGTCAGGCCGGTTATCGCAACACGCACATCGTGGCGCCGACGCGCCCCGCCGGTCCGCCGCCGCACCGCACGCAGCCGGGCCAGGTCTACCGCGCGCCGACGCGCACCGAGACCCGCGAGCCGGTGCACACCGCGCCGACGCGCAGCGATCGCCCGGAGCCGACGCCGGTGCACAACGCGCCGACCCGGACCGAGGCGCCGCAGCCGGTCCACACCACGGGCTACGACGCGGGTCACCCGCAGCCGACGCACGCGGCGCCGACGCACACGGAGGCCCCGCGGCCGACGCCGTACAAGGCGCCGCCGCCGGCCAAGAAGAAGAAGTAAGGCGCCGCGGGCCCGCCGCCGCCGACGCGCTATCGTCACGCGGTGAAGGTTGCCTGTGTGGTGGTCGCGGCCGCGGTGCTGGGGGTGACCCGGGCGGCGGCGGCCGCGCCGGTCGTCGTGTTCGACTTCACGACGGACGAGATGCCGCGCGCGGTGCAGATCGGTGACGCCGAGCTCCGCGGCGTCCTGGTCGCGTTTCCCGCGCCGACACCGTCGCCGCGCGCGAAGCCGACCGCGCCGTGTGACGTGCAGCCGCGCGTGACATCGGTGACCGGCCCGCTCGTCCCGGCCCGTCCCGGATCGCAGACCGCGTACCTCCTCGACTACTGCCCGACGGCGAGCGGGCCGCGGCCGCGCCGCCTCGTGGTGCAGGATGGGACGGCGACCCTGGTCGACCGGGTGTTGCCGGCGGCGGTGCCGGCGGACGAAGTCCTGGCGGCGGTGGACGTCGATGGCGATGGCGCCGCGGAGCTCGTGCTCACCGGCGACACGATGCGCGGCGATCGCACGCGCCAGACGGCATACGTCGTCCGCCCGGGGGCGCGCGCAGTGAACCTGCTCGGCACGTGGACCGCGGCGGACCACTGCGTGCCGGGGCACTACAAGGAGGAGCAGATCGGCCATCGCGTGACCGCGACCGGCGGCACCGGCGGCGCGAAGCTCGTCTTCCACGAGACGTCGCAGGCGCGTCCTTGCTGGTACCCGCCCGCGCCACCCTGAAATACTCGTGACACGCAGCGCCGGCGAGCCATCGCGGTCTGCGCTCGCCCGCGACGACGCGGTCTCAGATCGTGGGGGACATCCCCATGCGGGGGGGCCCCGCCGGTGTCACGGCGGGCGCAGAACGCGCGAGTTTCGGGGACGCTGCACACGACGTGCAGTGGCACGCCGGGTGCTGTTCCGGTTCGTCGATGGTCTCACGTCACGTCTGGATCGCGGCGCTCTGGGCTTTCGGCTGCGGCTCGCCCGGCCAGCACATCGGCGACGAGATCGACGGCGGTGACTTCGTCGATGCGATGCCGGCGCCGGTCCTGCCGTCGCGCACCGTCGTGACGGAGCCGCCTCACGGCACCGTGCTCACCGGCGATCCGCTCGGCCAGACGCTCCACGTGGCGGGCCTCTACACCGACGCCCGCTCGACCCTGACCGTGCAGGTGCTCGCCGATCCGACGGACCTCACCACGTGGACGCCGATCGGCACGACGACGGCGAGCGAGCCCTCCGGCGATCGGTTCTCGTTCGCCGTCGATGTCACGCCCGTGTCGGCCGGCTCCGAGCGCGGGCGCTGGCCGACCGGCGGCATCCTGCGGCTACGCGTGGTGGACGACACCGGCGCGGCGCTGCCCCACGACGCCTCGGTCCCCGACGAGACCGTCCTCGCGGTGGTCGACGCGACCGGCGCGCCGAGCGCATGGACCTACCTGACAGAGAAGGCGCCGGGCTCGCAGGACGAGACGACGGCTTACTACGCGGCGATCGGCGCACCGAGATCGCTGGCCGCGTTCCAGGCGAAGTACGGGTTCGGCGCCGATGACCTCGGCGCGAAGTACTACAACGCGGGCGACCTCGGCATCGGCCGCGACATGCACTGCCGGCCCACGGCCGCGCCCGCCGGCGGCGTCGCTTGCTACGTCAACAACCACGGTACGTTTGGCGGCATGCCCGGAGACGCGCTCGCGCGCCTCGCGGCCGGCGGCGCGCCGCTCGCGACCGTCGCCATGGTCTATGCGCCGCCGCTCGACCAGCCGAACGCCGTGCAGTTCATGGTGTTCGCGGGGACCGGCAAGCTGACGTCGCACGCCCAGCTCGACACGCATGGCGACAACAAGACGGTGCCGCAGAACTGCCTCAACTGCCACGGCGGTAGGTCGCGCTACGACGCGACGGCGCACGCGGCCGTCGGCGCGCGCTTCCTGCCGTTCGATCCCGCGGCGTTCGTGTTCCCCAGCGCTGACCCGGCGCTCACGCTCGGCGCGCAGTCGGCGCAGCTGCACGCGCTCGACACGCTCGTCGGTACGACCTCGCCGACGCTCGCGATGAGCGACGAGATCACCGGCATGTGGGGCCCGGGCGACATCTTCGACGCGGTCTACGTGCCGCTCGGCTGGAGCGCGACGCCGAGCGACCAGCGCGTCTATCGCGAGGTCGTGGCGCCGTACTGCCGCAGCTGCCACTCGACGTTCGACCGCGGCGGTCCGAGCGATCCCGCGACGTTTGCCACGGCGGCGAGCTTCCGCGCGGCGTCCAGCACCATCGTGGCGCGGGTCTGCGGCGGTGGGCCGCACGGCATGCCCACGGCCGAGGCGACGGCGAACGCGATGTTCTCGTCGTCGGCGCGCGCGCTGCTGCTGACGTGGCTCGCGGCGCCCGGCGCCTGCGCGCCATAGTCGTCGTTCACCCGTTGCGCGCGGCGATCGCGGCCGCGGCGGTCGAGGGCGCGCTCCACCCGTGTCGCGCGCGGCGCGAGCCCGCGCATGGACGCCGTGGCCAGCTCCCTCGCGAGCCTCGCGGCTGGCCCGGGCGCGCGGCGCTGAAGGGTTGGCGGTACGCGCCGCACCTCGTGGACGGCGCGGCGGTGCCGTTCTGCACCGCCATCACGGTCATCTTTCACCACGCGTGACGCCGCGGCCCGCGTCGGGCCCGCGCGTCGACGCGCCGTAGCCCCGCGGCGGCCCGAGCGACTGCGTCGTCCGGCCGGCGAGCTCGGCCGTGGCCGCGCGGCACGCCGCGGTGCGGGTGTAGCCGTAGTACATGCCGGCGGCGCCGATGGCCGCGAGCACCGCGTACACCGGGACGACCTCCGTGCGCGTGATCGGCGGGTCGCCGCCGAACTGATCGGCCCAGCTCTGATCCGTTCGCGCGAGCGCGAGCGCGACGTTCACGACCTCGAGCCCCGTCCACACCGTGTCGAGCACGGGGCCGAGCCGGCTCTCGGTGCAGGCGAACGCGGGCAACGTCGCGTGCTGCGCCGGCGGCCCATTGACGAGCGGGAACGAGCACCCGGCCACGGCAACCGCCAGCATCGCCGCCCGCGCTCGCATGCGTGAACGGTACTCCGACTTCGACCGGGGCCCACGCCGCTGGCGTCGAGCGCGAACGGAGCGCTGCGATCGCGGCGTGAAGCGGGTCGCGCTCGCCGCGGTGCTGGGTGCCGCACGCGGAGGCACCGAGAGCCGCCGGCCGTTGCCCGCTGCGGCCGTGCCGGTGCACAGCGACGCGCCCAGCGGCCACGACGACGGCCATGCGTTCTGGTCGCGGCGACGGTGCGCCTCGGCGGGCGCGACTCGCCGGAAGCTATCGCGTTCGCTGCGCCGTCCGCGTCGATCTGGTCCATCACGGGAGCGTCGGCGCGCGGTCCCTGTTTGCCGTCGGGCTCGCCGCGGTCGAGTGATATCATCGCCGCTGATGAAAGCCCTTGTCCTCGTGGCGCTGGCCGGGTGCAGCTTCGCGCCGAGCGGCAACAGCGGCACGCCGGGCGACGCGCCGCGGGACACCCGCGGGTCCGGATCGGCGGCCCCCGATGCAGGGAGCGGCAGCGCGGCGCCGCCGGACGCGTTCGCGCCGCCGGACGCGTCGACGTGCTGGACGTTCTCGCCCACGAACTTCGACGCGTGCGCGCTGTCGGCGGCGCCGCCGGACCTCGTGGTGGCGAATGGCACCACGGTGCTCGATGCCGACACGACCACGTTGCCGGTGCAGACCGTGGTGCAGTCGGACACGTCGCACGTGCTCGTGGTGCACGTGGCGACGCTCGCGATCGCGGCCGGCGCGATCCTCGAGGTGACGGGCTCGCGGCCGGTGATCCTCGCCGTCGATGGGACGGCGGCGATCGACGGCACGCTGCGGACGAGCGCGGGCGCGAACGACGCTGCGCTGTGCGCGGGGCGGGCGGGCGCGGATGGCGTGGCCTCGACGCTCGCCGATACCGGCGGCGGGGGTGGGGGCGGCGGCGGCGGCGCGGCCCAGGGCGGCGACGGGACCGACGGGACCGACGGCACTCACGGCAACGGGCATGGAGCGAAGGGCGCCCACGGCGCGAAGCGCGACGACGCGATGCTCTCGCCGCTGATCGCCGGGTGCGGTGGGGGAGCCGGCGGCACGTCGAACGGGGCGGGGACGCCGGGCGTGGGCGGGAGCGGCGGCGGCGCGGTACAGGTCAGCGCACAGATCGCGGTCAACGTGACGGGCTCGATCCGCGCGATCGGCACGAGCGCGACGGGCACGACGCAGCAGACCGGCGGGGGCGGGGGCGGCGGCGGCGGCGCGGTGTTCCTCGAGGCGCCGATGGTGGCGCTCGCGGCGAGCGCGGTCGTGTGCGCAGACGGCGGCGCGGGCAGCCAGGGCGGCGGCTCGTCGAACGACGGGGCGCCTGGCGTGGACAGCAAGTGCATCGGCACGGCGGGCGCGAAGTCGACGCCGACGAACCAGTTTGGCGGCGCGGGCGGCGCGGGCGGCTTTCGGATGACGCCAGCGGGCGGCAATGCCGGTAACGCGAGCAACGGGTCGCCCGGCGGGCACGGCGCGGGCGGCGGCGGGGCCGGCGGCGGGGCGGGCTGGATCCGGCTGCACGCGGTCGGCGGGGCGGCGACCGTGCCGGGCGGCGCGGTGGTCACGCCGATCGCGACGCCCTAGATATAAACTGACAAACAGCTGTCACAGGGGTCTCGTAAGTAGAGTCCATGAAGCTCTATTTCCACCCCATGTCAGGCAACTCCCGGCGCGCCCTCCTCGTCGCCACCCACCTCGGGGTGCCGCTCGAGCGGATCGTGGTCGATCTGACCGCGGGCGAGCAGCGTGGCCTGCCGCACCTCGCCCGCAACCCGAACGCGCACGTGCCGGTGCTCGAGGACGACGGCCTCGTCCTGTGGGAGTCGCGCGCGATCATGCAGTACCTCGCCGACAAGACGCCGGGCCAGACGCTGCTGCCGACCGATCTGCGCGGCCGCGCCGACGTCACGCGGTGGCTATTCTGGTGCGCCCAGCACATGGCGCCCGCGAACACGGTGCTCGTGTACCAGAACTTCGTGAAGCCGCTGATGGGGCGCGGTGCGCCGGATCCCGTCGAGGTCGCGCGCGGCGAGGCGCTCGTCGCGCAGTACGCGCCGATCCTGGACGCGCACCTGGCGGGCAAGACGTGGGTCTCGCACGACCGCGTGACGCTGGCGGACTACTCGCTGGCGTCGTCGTTCGCGCTCGCGGGGCCGGCGCGGCTGCCGATCGCGGACTACGCGAACCTGCGCGCGTGGCTCGGGCGAGTGCAGGAGCTCGACGCGTGGCAGCGCACGGCGCCGCCCGCCCCGCCCGCGCGTGCGACCGCTCAGTCGTAGCGGCCGACGACGACCTTCGCCGGGCGCAGCAGCGCGCCGGCGAACCGGTAACCGGGCTCGAGCTGGTCGATCACGTGGTGATGCGTGAGCGGGTTGCGCACGGCGACCTGCGTGACGGCGTCGTGGAGGGCCGGGTCGAACCGCTTGCCAGTGGCGTCGATGCGCTCGACGCCGTAGCCGAGGAGCACGGTCTCGAGCTGCGCGCGCACGAGGTGCGTGCCCTGGAGCACGGCCGGCGCGTCGCGGTTTTGCTCGGCGGCGGCGATGGTCCGATCGAGGTTGTCGAGGACCGGCAAGATCTCGAGCACGAGGCTCTTCTTCATCGCGTCGCAGGCCGCGCGGGCATCGCGCTCGACCCGCCCCTTGGCCGCCTCGAGCTCGCGCAGGGCCCCGACGAGCGAGGCCTTCGTGGGCTCGGCGGAGGCGCCGGCGATCGAGGGAGAAGTGGCCGCCGTGGGAGCAGCTGTAGAGGCTGCGACGGGTGCGTCCATGTGCATGGCACCCACATAGGCACGCCCAGGGCCCAGGTCACCCTGGTGATCTGGGGAGGACGGTTGCCCGGCCGCGTCGTTCGTTGTGTGGGATGGTCGGGTGGCGATGACGAGGAAGACGATGCGGATCGGCGGCGGCGTCGTGGGCCTGGTCGCCGCCGGGGCGGCGGTGGCGGCGCTCGCTGACCCCGCGCCGCGCGAGAAGCTGCCCGTCGCCGCGGGGCGCACCGCGCTCGGGCGCAGCTGCGACCAGACCGAGGACTGCGCGCCCCGGAGCGCGTGCGTCCGCAGCGGCAGCGGGACGGCGAGCGCGAGCGATGGCTTCACGTGCAAGCCGCTGTGCGCGGTGGATGCCGACTGCGGCGCGACGCCGAACCTCCGCTGCGCGAGCATCTTCGACGCCAGCGCGCGCGAGTACGCCGAGCGCGCGTGCGCCGAGGACCGCGCGACCCTGTCCACGCTGTTCATGGTGCATGGCACGGCGGCGGGCGGGCTCGCGGCGTGGTGGGACGTCGGCGCGCGGCTGCCGGAGGCGGACGTGCTGCGCCTGCGCGTGGCGCTGCGCGTGCCGGTGGTGCGCGCCTTGATCAAGACGCGGCTCGTCGCGGCGGCGCAGGCCGCGATCGCGGCGAAGCTCGGCGCGGTGAACCTGGTGGCCGTGCGGTACTCGAGCTTCACGCCGTCGGTGGACCGCGTCGGCATCTCGCGCGCGCAGCACGACGACGCGGTGCGCGTCCTCGTGTCCGGCGAGATCACGGCGGTGCGCGAGAAGCTCTCGGTCGGCTGGAACGGCACGAGCTGGGTGCCCGACGGCACCGAGGACGTCGCGAGCTACCGCGCCGAGGTGCAGGTGACCGCGGCCGTGACGCCGGCGCCGAAGCTGGCGGACCAGCACCTGACGTTCGCGGTGACGCCGCTGGGGAACTCGATCACGATCAACCTGTCGCCGTTCGACGGCACCGTGATCCAGAACGCGTTCACGTTCGATCCGCCGCCCCCGTTCGACGTGACGGTCGGCGCATACGCGACGGACCTGCCGACGCGGCTGCAGTCCGCCGTGGTGAAGTGGGTGCGCTTCGGAGCGATCGACGACAAGGAGCTCGTGATCGAAGCCAGGGCGGAGTAGGGCGGTCCGGGGGCCGTCGCGCAGGCGGGGGCTCAGAAGGTCATTCCGCCACTGCGCCATAAATGTCCCGACTGAAGCGTTCGAGCCCCGTGTGCAGGCATGTGCATGCACATGCGCGGCACACGGCCAGTCGCGTAGACGCCCGCGCGGGGTATCCGTTAGGCTTCCCTCTGTTTGCTGGAAACGGAGAAGCAGGACGACTCCGCCACGTCGGACTCGTCGCGAGTCGCCGGGGATGCGGCGACGCTGTGGCCCGTGTTTCCCGGGCGAGCGGAGCCGACGCTCACGGTCGTCGGGACGGGGACCACGCTCGGGCGCGAGCTCGACGAGCCGGGTGCGCTCGCGTTCGCGGACGCGCGGATGTCGCGTCGGCACGCCACGATCGAATGGCGTGACGGCGGCTGGCAGGTGCGCGACCTGGGGAGTCGCAACGGCGGGTTTGTCGACGGTGTTCCGATCCCGGCGAGTGGCTCCAGTAGCCTGCGCGACGGCGCGGTGATCCGCATCGGCAACACGCTGGCGGTCTTCCGCGACGAGCTGGCGATCGATGACGCCGCGGAGCTCGAGGCCGCGTTCCCCGGCGCATCGAACGCGGCCCGCAGCGTCCGGCGGCGGATCCAGACGCTGGCCGGGGCGACGGGCCACGTGCTCGTCACCGGCGAGACCGGCGTCGGCAAGGAGCGCGTCTCCCGCGCGATCGCCGACGGTCGCAAGCTCGTCGTGGTCAACTGCGCCGAGCTGACGCGCGAGCTCGTGCGGTCAGAGCTGTTCGGGCACGTGCGAGGCGCCTTCAGCGGCGCAGTCACCACGCACCCCGGCCTCGTGGACATCGCCAACGGCGGCGTGCTGTTCCTCGACGAGATCGGCGAGCTGCCGATCGATGCGCAGGCAGATCTCCTGCGGTTCCTGGAGGATGGGGGCTACCGGCCGGTCGGCTCGAACGAGCTGCAGACGAGCACGGCGCGCGTGGTCGCGGCCACCAACCGCGATCTCGACGAGCGCGTGAAGGCGGGCGCGTTTCGCCGCGATTTGCTGGCGCGGCTACGGGCGGCGAACCGGCCGGTGGAGCTGCCAACCCTCGCGGAGCGGCGCGAGGACATCCTGGGCTGGGCGTCACGGTTCGTGCAGGAGGCACTCGGCCGTGAGCTTCCTGCCGAAACATGGACGCCGGGGGCGGTCGAGTGCCTGCTCTTGTACGCGTGGCCGGACAACCTGCGCCAGCTGCGCGGCGTGGCCCGCGGACTCGTCGAGAGCCGGACGACGTGGCCGATCAAGCCGGAGGAGTTGCCGGCCGCGATCAGCGAGCACCGGCGCCAGCTGCGGCTCGCGACCGAGGCGGTCGCCGAGTTGGCTCCGAGTGCAGAGCCGACGGCCGATCAGGTTCGCGCGGCGCTCGCGGGCGCGGGCGGGAATATGCGACTGACTGCAGAAGTCCTTCGCGTGGACCGACGCAAGCTATACCGGCTCTGCGAGCGGTTTGGGATTCAATTGGAACCGTATCGAAAAGGAGAGGGATATGGCTTGTGATCCGACCGTAAGCGAAGCAAACCGCCAGTGGGCTTGTAAACCCGGAAACATCGGAAATGTCGAGGCGTTCGTTGCGATTGTGACCAAGGTGGATGCGATCAAAGCTACTGGCGAAGTTGTTCTATTGTTCGACAACGGCGCTGGCGGCAAGATGCCCGTGGTGACGAATTGGGGCTCTCTCGACCAGATGTTTACTGCGTGCCCGAGTGAGATTGCGCCGGCTAACTCGTTTTCGTCATTGACCAAACCGCCAGCGCTCCACGCCGAAGGAAAGCTAATGATGCGGGCATCATTTCTCGATTCAAAAGGAGTTCCGTACTCTTCGCCGCCCAAGTGGCCCAAGTACTTGATTGGTACCTTCTATGCACCGCTAGCGATTATCCCCAGCTCCTTTGAGTTGTATGGAAATGAGCAGGAGACGATCGATGAATCGTCTGGTAAAGTCGACCTTTATGACGCTGCCCTCGCGAAGCCAGAGCAGACTTTCACAACTGACGGACTGACGATGACAGTTTTGTTAACGCCGAACGGTTTTAAACAGTTCAGTGTAGAGTTCCCGGCACTGTCGAATCTCGATGACGCCGAAGCGGTCATCGCCGAGCAGAATGATCCGGTCGCGATCGCGGCCGCGTGGCAAGTCGTCGCTGAGGCAGCTCGACAGGTCAGGACGCCAGATGCGGCTGGGCTGAAAAAAGTCCCGCCTGCGCTGAAGCGATTGCTCCCCAAGTTGTTTCCTAGCTGACCGCGTCGATCCATGGTGTGCGCGCCGCCGAGGTCGCCACTCGACGCACCGGAGCGGTCACACCCTTGACGTCAGCTGTCACAAGCTCCCATGAACGCCCGTAGACGCCGGCGACGAAGTCAGTTGAAGAGATCAGCGCGCTTGGTCCCTTTACCGGAATCTTCCACATGCGCGCCAGTGCGTACAGCAGTGTGCATCCGTCCTGTACAGTGGTCGCTGGCTGGCCGTACCCGAGATCGCAGCCGAGAAGCCAGATCTCTTTTGGCAATGGCGTAACGTCAAGGAGCTGATAGGCGTACGGGTTGCTGTCCAATCTCGCTTCGTCCCCTTTTAGCACCAGTGTCGGATTCCACCCAGCGCCAAGCAACAGGACCCCGGGCAGCCCATGCCCGACAATTTGCAGTACATCGCATGTTCCGGCCGTAACCTTCATAATATGCTGGATCTGTTTGAGTCTGTACGCACGGAACACCCGGTGATTGTTTTTGTCGCGAGTCGCGAGCTCCTTGATGATATCATCGATCGGGCCATTGCCTTCACCACCGGGAACCGGCTGGTCCGTCTCTAGCTCACCGGGGATGGCACCCGGCGCAGTCGGCGGATCGCCATATCCTGGTTTACAGGCAACGATCGTCACATACGTTTTCAGTGACTCTGCCATTTGGATCCTTGTTCAGGGTTGCCGCTCGTTACGCAACGGACGCCGATAGCCAGGCTAAACTGCCGAGGCTCTCGTACAGTTCTGAAAATCGTTGTTGTTTGTTCGAGGTCAACCGGAGACTCGGCGGCGCCGCCCCATATGACTCGAAGCTGGGTGTCTAAGTCGGTTTGCCCCGAGCGCGAAGCCCATTCGTGAACGTTGCCGGCCAGATTCAGAACGCCGTACGGGCTCGCCCCACACACCATCGAATCGACAGGGGCGATCGAGGCAAACCCATCAGCGTCGCCATCCAGATTGACGCACTTCGGTTCAAAGTGAGGCCCCCATGGATATAGTCTTCTAGGATGCGGATTGATGGCCGTGCCAATTGTCAGGGCGCCGCGCGCAGCCTTCACCCATTCGTAGTCGTCAGGAAGGCGCTTTCCCATGAAGTGACAGAAAGCTTCGGCCTCGAAGGCATCAATAGCGGTCACTGGTTCGTTCAAAGCCCCGCCAACGGCATGACCTGCCGGATACTGAGGAACCGCGTACCCGCTTAACGCCGTTAGAGCCGCAAATGCTGAAAATGTGGAATTGGAAGTCTCGGTGCGGTCGATCGCATAAGTGCCAAGGGGGATCACCAACTCCGGCTGCAGATACGCGTCAAACTTGGTGTTGGGCTCGCCCGGCCCACCGTAGATGAACGGGCCCTCCGGGATCACGATCGAATCCACCGCGCTCGCCGCGCACGACGGGATCACGATCGCCGCCGGGTCCGCATGGTCGGCATATCCCGGCAGCGCCAGCATCCGGATCCACGATGCTGCACAAGCCTCGCCCGCCCGCCCGCGGCCGTCGATGCGCAAGAACGTCGTCCCGCCCGGCGCTTCGATGTGGAACAAGCTCCCCGTCCGCGTGACCGAGAACTGGTCTGCCGCCAGCGCCGCCCCGGGAAGCTGCAGGTCGCCCTTGGCATACCCGTACAGCGTCACCCGCAGATCCGGCAGCTCCTCCGGCGGCACGGCCTTCCCATCCGGGAGCCGATCGCGCACCTCGAGCGTCAGGTCGAGCTTCCCCTTGTTCACGCCTGCGAGGGCCAGCGCCGCCGCGGTCTTCTCCGCCGCGTTCTTCTGCTCGCGGAAGTAGCCGGCGACCCAGAGCGAGCCGACCGTCACCACCGTCGCCAGCGTGACCCCGCCGGCCAGCCACGACCGCGCTCGCACCTGGCGCGCTCGCCGGCGGCGTTCGCCCGCCTGCAGCAGCGCCTCCACCGACGCCGAGACCGCGATCCCGAGGCGCCCGATCCGCTCGCGCGCAGCCGTCAGCTCGTCGGCGCCCGGCGTGTGCTCCGGCCGCCGGCCGCGCTGGATCCAGAACGCCGCCGCTTCTTCGAGCTCGTGGACGATGCGCCGCTCCTCGTGTGACTCCTCGAGCCACCGCGCCAGCTGGTCCCAGGTCTCGAGCAACGACTCGTGCGCGATCTCGAGCACCACGCTCTCGTCCGGCAGCTTCCGTTTGATGAGCAGTCGGCCCGTCACGAAGTGGTCGACGACGGCGCTCGCCCCGTCGGGCAGCGACGCGAGTAGCGGCGCCAGCGGCGCCGTCCGCCGCATCTTGTTACCGATCACCAGCGCGCCCAGGAGTTGCCGCGCGATCGCCTGCCGCCGTGACGCGAGCTGGCCGAGCACGGCATCGGCGTGATGGGCCAGCGCTCGCGCGACGCCGCCATGCTCGCGATAGCTCGATTCCAGAAGCAGTCGCCGCGTCGTGTCGCGCGACTCCCACAGCGTGCGGCATGCGAACTGCAGCAGCGGCAGATCGAACGGCGAGCCCGAGAGCTCGCGCAACATCTCGTCCACGATGCCCGGGTCCTCGAAGCGGTAACCCAGCCGCTCGAGCGGGCTCGTCACCGTGCGGCGGAGGTCTGACCTGGTCAGACGGCGCAGCACGAAGACCTGCTCGATCTCGGGCAGATGCCCGACGAAGTCATCGCGCAGCGTGTACGTCACGCGGACGCGCTCGCGCGGGTCGTCCGCGGCCGACATCAGCATCTCGACGAAGCGGGTCGCGTCGTCCTCCCGGATCCCCTGGGTGAACAGCTCCTCGAGCTGATCGCAGACGAGCAAGACGGACGATTGCCGCGTCGCCGCGATCGTCGCGAGCCGGATCGCCAGGAGCGCCGGGGTCTCGCGCAGCTGCGCGCCGAGGCGCGTCGCTTCTTCGGCCGCCACGTCGGGGGTGTCCTGGAAGCTCGCGCTCCCGTCGCCGTTGCCCGCGGCGAGCAGTTGGCGTGCGAGGGTGCCGAACGGATCGGCGCCCGGCCGCATCGCGATGATGGCCCAGCGCTCGCGCGCGCGCAGCCGAGGCACCACGCCCGCGTGGACGAACGAGCTCTTGCCCGCGCCCGACGGCCCCACGACCGGCAGCGTTGGCCGGTCGCGGAGCCGCTCGAGGAACGCGTCGACCTCGACCTCGCGACCGAAGAAGAACTGGCTGTGACGCTCCTCGAACGCGGACAGGCCCCGAAACGGTGTCTCGCCCCCTGTCAGCGTGCCGCCTGGCGCCGTCGCTTCCCGCAAGGCGCTCGCCCAGTCGGCAGCCGATGGCCGCGCGGCCGGCGCACGGTTGAGCGAGCGCAGTACGAGACCGCGAATCGCGTCGGGGACACCATCGCGTTTCAGCGCGGCCGGGCCGAGGGTGTCGTCGAAGACCGTCGCGTGGCGCGTGGCCCGATCCGGCGCAGGCCCGAGCGGGTGCGCACCTTCGAGGAGCTGGTAGGCGAGCACGCCGAGCGCCCAGATATCGACGCGCTCGGTGGCGGGCTCGAGCCGCCACTGCTCGGGTGCCATCCAGTCCGGCGTGCCGCCGAGGATCTTGCGTCCGCCGACCAGGTTTGCGAGCCCGAAATCGACGACGCGCGCGCGCCCGTCGCTCGGCAACATGACATTGCTCGGCTTGAGGTCGCAATGGTGAGCGTCCGGTCGACAGCACCCGAGTCTTGCGCCGCGCGCCGCCTCGGTCGGCTTGACGACGCTCGACTCTCGTCGGATGGCCACATCGCGACTGCCTGACCCGAACGACGTCTGGACGCCGGCCACGGCACGCCAGA
>JANXOM010000224.1 GCA_025353585.1 Deltaproteobacteria bacterium | reverse complement strand
CACCC
Organism: Deltaproteobacteria bacterium; assembly: GCA_025353585.1. Taxonomy (GTDB): domain Bacteria; phylum Myxococcota_A; class Polyangia; order Haliangiales; family Haliangiaceae; genus JABFXX01. The sequence goes on along the minus strand of JANXOM010000224.1, from coordinate 17,664 downwards.
TTCGGGTCGAGGACGACCGGCTCGCCGTCGCACGTGGGGAACGTGTGCAGGCCGTTGGGCGTCGAGAGCGTGGCGAGGCGGTAGACGTGGTCCGGATCGATCAGCTCCGCGGCGCCGACAAAGCGAGCGGACCGCTCGAAGCAGTTCGGATCGGTCGCGTCGAAGCGCAGCCGTTGCGCCGGTCGACAAGCGTCGACCTTGGGACCATCACCGGGAATGCCGTCGTCGTCCCGCTGGGGCAACGTGCGGATCCACGCGGCCAGGTCGCTCGTATTCGTGAACCGGTCGGCGAGCTCGACGAGGGCCGGACTGCCGTCGGCGATCTCGGTGCGGATCTGCTCGGTCGTGGGACCGAGGCATCCGTGGTCATTCATAGGGGACGCGATCACGTTCGTTCTCCTGAAGGCGGTGAGGGGAAGGGGGTGGCTGGCCGCGACGTTCAGCGCGGCGTCGCGGGCCGGGCTTGCGCGATCAGCGACCGGACGAATGCCGTCGCGTCATCGCTCGACAGCGCCGACAGCGTCCCGAGGTACTGGACCAGGAGCTCCGACGGCATCCGCTTGATCACGTGCTCGACGAGCGCTTGTTCCGAGGGTGACAGTCGCTCGCGAACCGCGAACAGGTGCGAAAGCTGCTCGGGCGTGGCGACAAGCGGGGCGGGCACCACCGCCTCGGCGGCACCCTCCGTTGCCGTCTCGCTACCGATGACAGATGACTCGAACAGATCGGTCTCAGATCTATCCGCGGCATCGAACCCCACGGCGACGTCCATCGACCGCGCGACCACGCGAGGCGCCGCCGAAGCAGTCGCCGCGGTCGCGGGGGAGGACGTCGCCGCGGGGGACGTCGCGGCAGGGGCCGCGGGGACTTGGCGGAAGAACTCGACGAACTTCGTATAGAGGAAGGCGCCCAGTCGCGGCAGGTGCGGCTCGAGCATGCTCAGCATCGGCGCGAACGTGTTGCTCTCGTCGAGCATCTCCTCGTCTTCGTCATCGGCGCCGTCCGCCTCCGTGGTGTCCGCGTTGCGAAGGTCGGATGCCGGCAGGAACGGCACCGGGCGGTACGGCGCGCGCATGATCTCGGCGCTGGAGGCCAGGATCGCGGCGTGCTGCGTGGCCATCGTCTTCATGACATCCGACTGCAGCGCGACGAGCCGCTCGATGATCAGCAGCGGGCTCACATCGACCACCTGCGCGGTCTCGGCGACGCCGCCGGCGTTGCGCAGCTGCTCGATGGACACGTACGCGGGCGGAGCGTCGTCGATCTCGACGCCATCCTCGTCGCACTGGTCGAGGCGGTACAGGCCGGGGACGCCGCTGACGGCGCGGCGAAACTCCGTGTAATCGATGTCTGCGTCGATGAAGAGCGGCGCGCCCGCGCCGTCGAGCACCTGGCAGCACGTGCCGCGAGCCGACGGGTTCCGAAACAGCCGGACGCGCAGCTTGGCGGTGCGCTTGTGCCAGGCGAACGGCTTTCCTTGTTTGTCGAAGGCGAGCGAAGACATCGATCCTCCCGCGGACGCGGTGGTGGGCGCCCTCTGCTCGGCAGACAGGCGCGGGTGCCGGGGGCCGCTCGTCACCGCCAGCCGGTGATTCGATCGTCGCCCTGTACTCTCCAAAGCACCCGAACCGGTCGGTGCTACGGCGATCCCGGAAGAAAGTTGGAGCGCTCCTTTTCGCGGACGAGCAGCGCACGGCACCTCCGATGGCGGACTCCATGGCCCACGAGATCGTGCGCGCTCGTTCATCGATCGACTCGATCGCTGACCCCATGGTCGAGGCCTCGACCAGGAAATCGAAGCCCGCGGGACTATTCGGTCACCGCGTCGAACGCGCTCAGCGCGATCGTGTGAGTCCGCTAACTTGGCGCGGCAGCGCTCAAAAACGCATTCGATTTGGGCCGCGAATTCGCCTGCCCGCGCATGTCGTACGAAATCCAGCACTTGCGATTTGCCGGTCGCGGTCGAACCGCCGCTGCACGTGCGCATGAGCAACGGATGCGCCGCATCTCGTATCGGCAGCCGTTGGTTGAGCGTGAGCGAGCAGGCCGCCCGAGGTTCTCGACGCGCCGGGGCGCGGCAAGATGGAGCGGTTCTGGCGCACGCTGCGCCAAAGCTGCCTCGGTCGATGACATCACACTCGGTGCACGTGGGGCGTCACCCCGCAATGGCCATCGGCGTGACGCAGGGGGCGCGCCGACCGCGGTGCCCATCGATCACGCGGCCGCCGACGCCGATCCGATCACATGCAAGACTTCGAAGCGTTCGACCGAGATTCTCGCGCGCTCGTCAAATGCCACGCCAAAGCGCGCGGCCTGCCTTGTGAAGAACGCGATGTGGTCCTCGCGCCAATCGGCGTAAGTCAGGTCGCCCTCGCCCTCGCCCGCGGCCGACGCGGCGTCAATCTCGTCGAACGGCACGACCCGTACGTCCGCGGATCGCAGCACGACACGCGGGTAGCCAAACCCGTCGGTCACGACGTTGACGCCGCCTGCCCGGGCGAGGGGAATCCCGTCGCGTTCCGCACCCTCGATCCACCCCATGGTTACCCGCTTCTCGCCGCACATCACGAGGTGAACGAGCTTGGCGGCCATTTCAGGTTCGTCGCCAAACGACCACACGTCGAGTGCGCGCGTGGACGGCAGCCAACCACCGAGCATCAGCTCGACGTAGAGTTCCCAGATCGCGTCGTGGGCCGCAAGAACTTCGGCTAGAGGTCTCCATGTCATCCGGTCCGGCGCCGCGATCCGATCGATGACAAAGGCGAAATCTCGACCCTGCCCGTCTGAGCGCGCTCTCGACCCGGAAGGCGCCGGCAAGGTAACCCCACGCGCCGCGAGTGCCGCGGAGAGATCGCGCAACGGCCGTTGGTCGACCGGCACATCAGGCTGATGGGCGCCATCGGAGCCCCTGTCAAGGAGAACCGAGTGAGTGCGATCTAGGATGAGTGCGCGCATCGCGACAAGACTCTACGACGATCGTCATAGGCCCGTCGCGTTCGCGGCGCATGCCGCGGTGTCCTTCGATTACGCGGCCGCGTTCGCCATCCTCAGGCGCGCGGCGTAACAATCGGGTTCAGCGTGAGCGGCATGCTGCCGCTGAAGAACAACTCCGGTCAGAAGTTGTAGTCGCCGACGGAATGGCCGATGTCTGTTCCTGCAGCGAGCCTTACGGCAATGCCCGCTGGCGCGATAGAGATGGAGAAGATGCCTCCAGTTCCCAACTGACACCCGTTGGCCTTTGGTGGCTCCACGGCATCGAACGAGTAACTCCATTGCGCGATGGGGAGCGATGCGTAACAGAAGGCCGGTCGATTCGCCGTTGGTAGAACGCACGCCGTGCCGTGCGCCTCGCCCGATCGCTGGTACTGGCCCACACCGTGATCGCGCTCCTCTTCGCTCGACTCGATCCAGAGCAGCGTCGCCGCGGCGATCGGGTTCGCCTCCACGCGGGCGAAGGACAGCGTGCTTCTAAGCCGCGGCGTCTCGTCGGCGTCAACAGCCGGTGCGGCCTCGAGGAGGCGAACGGGCGACCAGTTGCCGCCTTGGCGAGCAGCCAGCACGAGCGCGGCCCCACCGACGCGCCGTTCGTTTGACGGATCATGCCCGTCAGCGTGCAGCTCCACGACTCGGGCGTTCGAGGTTGCCGGCTCGAGGACACTGCACGTTGGAGCGGCGGCAAAGACCCCGCTGCCAGCCCACGGCTCGACAGAGCCGGCCAGGCAGTCACACAGCGCGTCGAGCGACGCTTGTTCGTGGCATGTGTCGATCCCGGGAGCTCGCGCGAGCGTGCGCCGGGCGGTCGCGCTCGCGGGAGCTGCCGGTGGCAACGCTAGCGGTTTTGAGCCGCAGCGCAAATCGGTTGGGGTGCTCGTGAACGTCCAATCGGGCGCGGCCACTGCCGGTGCTGCCCGCTGTGCTTCGGGCGTAAGGGCCGAGCTTCCACAGCCGACGACGAGAACCGTGACCAGAGCTCGACCATTATAGGGCCGCGTTCGCATCCTGAGCATGACGCCTCAGTTCGCCCGATACTGCGCGAGGACAACGACCCACGTTCCGTCCGGCTTTGGTAGCGCGAAGACCTGAGCGATCCCGCGAAGCTTGTCAGCAGGCACGGCGAGCTGGTCGTAGTTCGCCTGAGCAAACGCCCAATCGGAGTCATGCAGCTCCCGCGGACGCCGGTACACGACGATCGGCGCCAGTGCCCACTTCGCAAGCGCTGCCTTTGCATCCTTACCTTGCGCGACCTGCGCGCTCTCCGGGCCGACCACGATCGCGTCGGGCGCGAGCGCAACCACCAGCGCATCGGGCGACGAGAGGAGCTTCGCTAGGGAATGGTCGCCGTCTGTTGCGTTCTCGATCTCGATGTTGTCTGCAGCGCCCTGAAGCTTTTCGCCGTCGCCAAACGACGCTGCGACCGCCCTCCAGTCCGCAGAGCTCGCGATGAGCTCCACCACGCGGGTGGTGCCTTTCAGACCGGGCCGCGAGCCCCTACCTGCGTCCTGCGTGCTGACTTCTGCGTATAGCCAGACCACCTCGCTGTTCCCGCCGGCGAGCAAGTTGCTGATCCTGGCGGAGGCCGTGGATGCCCCGTCGGCGCCTCCGTCGCCAATCCCCAGCATGCTCGCGCGCCTGGCGTCCGTGGAAACCCCGTGGTGAAGGATGACGGAATGCGCGGCAAAGGTCGCCGTGAGCGCGTCTCGGTCCTTTGCTACATCGAGCTGGTGCTGGAGGAACGCGCGGGCGCGGCTCGCGGGCTTGCTCGAAGCGGGTTCTGCCGCAGCCGAGCTGGCGTGGGTGGCCACGGCGCACGCCGCTAAGAGCGGCAGCAATGCGAGATAGTACTTGCGGCTGCTCACGCCCGGACGATACCGCGACCCTGGAACAGATGATGCGAACATGGACTAACCTTCTCGATCGTTGTTGAGTGCAAACTGATAGACCGCTGACCCGACGCCACCGTCGAAGCGAAGGTCGAAGTGCATGAAGTCGCCATTCTCGACCGAGCTCATCTCGGTGCCTCCCCAGGCGAGGCCTGCAACGTCTCGGAGGGCAACCACCATGTCCATCGAGTGAGCCATGAGGCCGGTGGCATTCGTGCGGCTCAGGTTGTCCTGGAACCAACGTTTGCCAAAGCCGGAGTTCCTGTTTCCAAAGTTCAGTACGCGCTGGACGTTCGCACGTGCCTCCACCTCTGGCATCCCCGCGCCGCTCGGCGGCGCGTCGTGGAACGCGCGATAGATTTCGTTTCGATCGCCGCGCGCGGCCAGCTCGAGGTACTGGCCGAGCGACTTGGATACCTCGTCAACGCGGGCCCAAAGTTCCTCCGTGGACATGTCCTTGCTCCACTGCATCAAGCCGTCTGGTGTGACCCTCTCACCGCCGTAGATCTGCGCAGCGAACCGCAGGTGGGTGGCCATGATGTCGTTGGCGTCGCCGTTCTTGTTGTTGGTCGCGCCGGCGAAGATGTACGGGTTCACCGCGGTGTCGATATCGAGCGCGAGCCCCGCCGAGTGCATGTGCGGGCCCACGGCGGCACCGCCGACGAAGCCCGTCTGTTCGACGAGCTGCGCGGAGTCGGAGTACGCACCCACCCCGCGCTGTGACCAGCCCAGATTGGTGGCGCAGTACTCGGGATTGTTGGCGGCCAAGGGGTGGCGGGCGGAGAGCCACTTGTCGGCGAGTGCGACGCGGTCGGCCAGCGCCTTCTGGCCCGTACCGATCGTGATGCCGAGGATGGTGATGTTCTGGAACGAATGCATCGCGGCGTAGTTCGGGAAGCCAGCGGCCCGCGCCATCGCGTCAGCGCGGTGCCCTGCCTGCACCGTGTCGGTAGATCCCCTGCGTCCCCCGCCGAAGCCCTCACCGAGGTCAATGATCGGCGCCCCAGGAACCTGCTTGGCCATCTCGGTAAAGAGGCTGCCCGCCACGATCGCGGCGACCGTGACCTGCTTCGCGCCCCAGTGCTCGACTAGCTTGCGGATGGTGTCCGTGTTCATTGCGCCGCTGTTGTCGGTCACCCCCACCGCGGTCTGCCACGCGAGCAAGTACGTGGGGTCGATGCGCTTTTGCGAATGGCGGAGACCGGCAAGCAGCGCGGACTCCGCGGGCGTGGTCGGATTGTCGTAGAGGGAGCCATCACCGTCGAGATGGTGGTACGTCTTCAGGTAGTCGACATCGTCGAGCTGGCGGCCGCTGTATGCTTGGTCGTTTGCGTTGGCCGGCATCGCGGCGGCCTGCGAATGGGTCGCCGCGGCACCAGGATGCACGGTCGCGGCAGACGTGGACTCGGCCGAGGGGGTCGACGGCGTGGACGACGGCGGCTCGGTTGTCGACTGATGCGACGGCGACGGCGGGACCGGTGCGGGAGGCGCGAGCACGACATGCGGCGCGACAGTGTCAGCTGCCTGAGTCGCCGTCGGCAGCAATTGGGCCGGGTGCGGCGCCGTGGCCGACGGGACACTCGCCGCGGGCGCAGCGTGCGGCGCCAGGTCGTGCGACGGGTCTTCGTGATGTTGCGACGCAGGGGCGCTTGGTGCGGGCGACGTCACGGCGTTGGTCGCTGTCGGCGCTGATGGGGTGAGGTCAGGCAACGTCATGTGGCGCGAGATCTTCGTGACGATATGCGTGCCGGCGGTGCGCCCGCTCGGCCCCCATTTCGCGAAGGCATCTTCCCTGAGCTTCTGATCCGCCTCCTTGGAGAGATGACTGTTTTCAGGCTTGGCCTTCTGCTTCGCGTAGTGCCGCAACCCCTCCTGCTCACCATAGGTATCCACGATCGCGCCGCTCAAGATGTCGAGGAAGCCGTCGCGGTCGCCGGCGGACAACGCACCGCCGTCGACGGCCTTCTTGACGACGGGGCCCGTGTAAGCGGGCCGGTTGTTGTGCACCTCCAAGAGCCAGGAACGCGCCGTGTCGTCATCGAAGTAATCGCCGGTGCCGCCCTTTGCTGTCGTCAGGGCCTCCACGCTCTTCGCCTCGTCGAGTGCGAACTGCGCCACGGCGACGATGACCGCATCCTCGAGAGAGGCGGCGTAGAACTTGTCGCCCCATTCGTGCCCACGCAGGTCATCTACGTCTTCGACGCCTTGAATCTGATGGGGATGCGACCAACCCGCGACCTCGTACGTCTTCGACATGTCCAGCGCGAGGCCGTGCTTCGCGAATGCAGCCGGCGCCTTCAGCATGACGGCCTCAAGGGACTTGTGGCCCAGAACGACCTGGTGAAAGCCGAGGCTGACCACCATGTCATCGGTGGTATCGACGGCCGCGACGTTGCCGTCCGTCTCGACCTGTGAGGCGCCGTCGAGCTGCACGATCTGATTCGCCGTGATCGCAAGCTGTCCAGCCTTTTGCAGCCGCGCGAGGACATCTCGTACCTTGCCGCCGCCGGCGCGGACGAAGCCAGCCGACTTCGTTTTCGCTTTGACCTTGTCCTTGCTCGGCTCGGCGGCCTTGCTGTCCGTTGCGGCGTGGTTCGCGACGTGATCGGCATGATGCACTGGCACGACGGCCGGTTCCCCATGAACCGGCGGTTCCCGGTGCGGCGCAGGATGTGCGGTCTGCCCGATCGACGCGAGTTGACCATCGAGAGCTGCGGTCGCGTCTTGCGCCTCCTGTGAGGCGTCGGCGCCCAGCGCCGAGCTCGGGGCGACCTGGTGTTCATTCTCAAGTGGCCTCACGTACTCGCCGAACACGAACGCGTGCTTACTGTGGTAGGCGATCTTTACCCAATCACCGTCCCGGCCAGCGGCCTCTACAGTGGTGTGGTGTGGCAGCGCGCCGAGCGTATTGTCGGGCGCGAGCTCGGGCGCACAGCGAGCGCGAAGCCAATGCGCCGTGACCCGCATGGGACCGCGCCCGGTTTCCGCCGTGGTCGGCTTCGGCATCGCCGACTTCGCACCGGGCACGGCCGGCTTCCCGGCATCAGCGCCGAGTGGCTTCGCGGTGGGCTGTGCGGTCGTTGCTCCGGCGCTCTCTCGGGCGTTGGAAGAGGCTACGGGCTGCGCGTCCTTGGAAAGGTCGGACATGGGTGGCGAGCTCCGTTGCCTAACGAGTCGAGGCGGTGGCGAAGCCACCAGTGACGAGGCCCGACGTCGCGCGACGATTATCGTTTTGCATGGCGGGGTGTATCGGACGCGTCTCTCGAAAGTTGCGTGCATAAATTATCGCGCAATATCAGTAACTTAGATGGGCAGGCCGCGTTCGTTCAAAAAGTACGCAACCTCGGCGGGGTCGGCTCGATACGAGCGGCATGTCCGAGCCCATCTACAAGGAACACGATCGCGAGCGGGTGACTGTGGACGTTCCGTCATCCGCCATTTGGGAGCCGCCAGCCGAGATCGCCCGGCTTCCAGCATCGCCGTCGCTACCTTCCGCCGTACTTCCGAGCGACCTCGAGACCAAGTTGCTCTGGCTTCTGACTCGGCCCATCGGTCCCGGTGAGACGTGCTCCGCCGGAAACGCGCGGCGAGAGCACGAGCTCCGTGCGCTCTTATCGCAGTTCACCGCCATCCAATCGCTTCAACTCGGTCAGCGGCTCGACCGAGAGCAGGTCGACGATCCCGTGGCACAGGCCTTCAAGCGTCTCGTCGTCGACCGCCGGATGCGGCTGCGCTCGTTCGTCGCAGACGCGCGTCGGCGGCTGGCGCGAGGGTAGGCCGCCAACCGATTCCCGGCACGGGACTTTTGCCTAGAGAGGGTCGTCGGGTTGCTTGGCCTCCTAGCCTCCATCAATCATTGAACTGGGTCGGCCGAGCACCGTGCCAGCAAATCTACCGCTCGATGCGGATCGCCTTCGCAGGCGCGCTTGTCTTACGGTGGTCCGTCGAACTTCAGGACGCTACCGCTGGATTCTTGGATCACCTCGGCGACTACGCCGCCGTCCGCTGTTGGCTGTAGCGAGACGACAGCGCAGTCGGTCGACAACCGCGCCCATTCTCCCGTTGCGTCGGATAGCGTACGGAGTTGCGTGCCGCCGTGGCCAAGATCGAACACCGCGTAGGCGCACCGCGTCGCGAAATGCCCGCCGTAGACGTCGTTGCTGTGAGCCGTCGTAAAACTGAAATGCCAGAGGATCGCGCCGTCAAATCCGTAGGCTTCGGAGTCCGCGCCCCCAAGCGTGGCACTCACGCCAGCCCCCATCGGGAAGGCCACCGACGAGACGACGCTCCCCGAATCGAGGTCGCGCATCTCAGCGCGGGTGCAGCTCTCGCAAGCCGTATTCGCATCCGTGAGCACCACCATGCGGTGCGAAGCGGGCGCAACCAGCACGATCCCGGACGGAAGCCGAGTGACGATCTGGGCGCTTCCGTCGTGAAGGTTCACGCGCATGAGGTCGGTGCCCTGCGAACGCGCGAGCCAGACCCATGCAACGTTGGCATCCGATGCCGCCATGCCCGCATCCGTCACCGTGACGTCACCGAGCTCGCTGACCCACGTCCGCTGTGCGTGCCCATGCTCGTAGAGCTCGATCTTGACGGCCCGCGCCGTGCGTACCACGGCGAATAGGCTGGCGCCTAGGTCATACCAAGCCCCGCGGATGACCGAACCGTCGGCCGCCAAGGCGTAGCTGGTGCGATCGCCCGCCTGGAGGTGGAACTGGGTGCCCTCGGTAACGACCGGCAGTGGCCCCACCAGGCGGTCACCGTGATCGCCCACGATCGGCGCTAAGAGAGGCCAGCCGCCCTGGCCGGAGACCGCGAAATCCGTTCGCCATCGATGACCATTAGGACCCGGGCTGCGCGGCACGGTCTGCGAGCCCGGGGCGGGCGAACCAATCGGTTCCACACCTGGCGAGCAGGAGGCAATGGCGAGCGCGAGAGGCAACGCGAGAGAATGAGTCATGGCGTGTTTGCTTGGGTCAGGAGCGCGGCAAGGCGGTCGAGCTGGTCGCGCTCGAGGTTAGACCACAAGGCGTCGGATTCTCGGTCGAACGACCCGCTCCACGCATGTTTCTCGATGGCCTCGTAAAGCCGGCGTCGTTCTTGCGGCTTGGCAGTCTCGAATAGCTCGTAGATGCGCTCGCCTTCGATGTGGCTGGTCGTCCAACCGTGGGGACTGAAAAGATTCTTCACGTATTCCACGCGAGCGTTAAACGTGAGGCCGCGAATCTCGCTCTTGCTATCCGCGCCCGGCTTGCCGGCAACCTGTTCAGCGGTTCCCTGCCTTTCGAGCCGCTCGAGGTCCGCTCGAGTCGCATCGTCATCCCGCGAGCTGTTCTGCCCTGGCGCCGGATCGAAGTCGATGATCCGTTGAATCTTATCGCGTGGGCTGGCTTTAAACTGCGCCATGAAGCCGCTCCGGAATGCGGCCTTCGGATGCAAAGTGGACCAATGGGTGTTTTCGCTTTCGGGGAATTTTTCGGCGAACCCGCTGAGTTGCTGATCGATGTCACCCGCATCAACCGACTGCTTGATCAGCGTACCGTAAGTGTCCGCCGTGCTCGTGGTCACGGGCGTGGTCCAGAGTGACTGGAAATCGGGACGCTTCCAATTCTGGTCGCCGTTCGCACCGGACCCGGCCGGATCGGGGCGCGGCATTAGCTGCTCCGCTCCATACTTGGCTTGGTTCGCTTTGGCGGGGCCGGAGGTCTTAGCCTTGACGGCGGCTTGAAGCTCGCCGCCGTGGAGAGTCGGATCAGCGTCGAACGCGTGCTGGATGTCCGTGACGCTGAGTGAAACCGCTCGTTCGACATACTTCTTGGTATCGGCCTCGTCCGGGTTCGCTTGGGACACCACAAAGCCGTGGGAGTCGCCAAAGGTCTTCCACCGGTCGCCGAGGTCATTTGTTACTAGAAGGCCGTTCTTGTTATCGACGTCGTGAGCTAACGCGCTAACCACCGCGTCGAAGCCAACCGGAGGAACCGACTTGGCCTTTTCGTCGACCTCAGCAAGCACGGTGTTCTCGATGTCCAAGACCGACCCGAGGGCCGTGGCGATATTACTTTCCTGGGCATTGATATAAATCGCGACGTCCTGCGCGATCGCCTTCTTGAAGTTCTCGAAAAAGAGTGGATAGACCGCGCCCCAGTACTCGGCGATTGCCTTTCGCGGGGTCCGGATGTGCCCCGCCGCGAATGCATCAGTAAGGAAGTGCTCCGCGGCCGCCTCGTGCGCCATCGCCTGCTCCACGCTCTCGCCGCGCGCTTTGGCCTCGTGCGCCGAGTCGATCGCTGCTTCGTGAAGGGCGCGATAAGTGCCGCCGGCGGAGTTGCGGTTCCCCGACGACGGGCCACCGCTGCCAGGACCCGATGGGTTTGCAAAGTGCTCGAAGTTGACCGACGCGAGCTGGAGGTAACGCTTCTGAACCGCCGCTTCTACATCGGCGGAGAACTGAACGTGCGCCCATGCGCCGCCAGGCTGAAAGCGAGGATCCTTCGCGTTCGCATCCTTGATGGCGAACATGATTTCGTCTTGGGTGCCCACTACCTTCCCAACCTCCGTGGACGGGGTGCGAGCGAGCTGAAAGAGGCTATCCGCGAGCACATCGCCCTTAGCGTCCTTCTCGCGGGGAATCGAAATAGTCACCGCTCAGCATGACGATGTCGCCGTGGCTCAGCGAGAAATGGGTCGGAGCGTACATTTTGCCGGCGAGCTCGTCGGCCGTCGGGCCATGCAAGCGGCCGTTGTACCCGGCGGCACGCGCCCCGTCATCCCCGTACCTTTGATGTTCCGGTGAGCCGAAGTCGAGCTCGCCCGAACCTCGCGGCTGCCGACCATGATCGTCGCCATCCGTGTCGCCACTCTTGTCCGACCCAGTCGGGCCCACCGGCGCAGCCGTCACGAGCCCGTGAGCGCTTGGCGCGCGCAGCCAGTTGGGAACTGCATCGGCGGGCCCTCGCTTGGTTGCAATCGCCGACGGCTTCGGCGCCGCGGAGGGCGCCGTCGTTCCAGGAACGCTTGGCTTGCCGGCATCGGCACCCAATGCCTTCGCGGCGGGTTGGGGAGTGGAGACGGCGAGCTCCTTGTCAGGAGTTTGCTCGTTGGGCTGTGGCTGGATGAGACGTTCGGACATGGCAAGCTCCTCGCTCAGTGAATCGAAGAAGTGATGCGGCCCATTGCCTGATATTCGAGTTGAGCACCGCGCGCGAGGTGCGCGGCGGTGATCGCCCCGTCGGCATCGGCGGCCATGAAGGCTGCTCGCAGGACGGCGTTCTTGATGTAGCCGCCGCTCATCTCGTAGTCGCGCGCCAGCCGCGCGAAGTCGATCCCCTTCGCGACCGGTGCGGTCTGCGGCAGGAGCCGCGCCCACAGCCGAGCCCGCTCTTCGGCTTCGGGCATCGGGAACTGGACGTGCGCGGAGAGACGCCGCCGGAACGCCTCGTCGATCGCTGCATCGTGATTCGTCGTGAGGATGCAGATTCCCGTGAACGATTCGAGCCGCTGGAGCAAGTAGTTGGTCTCCTGGTTGGCGTGGCGGTCGTTGCTCGACTTCACGTCCGTCCGCTTGCCGAAGATCGTGTCGGCCTCGTCGAACAGCAAGATCGCGTGGCCTGCCTCAGCGGCGTCAAAGAGCGTGGCGAGGTTCTTCTCCGTCTCGCCAATCCACTTCGAGACGATCTTGCTGATATCGACCTGGTAGATCTCCGTGCCGAGCTCGCATGCGATCAGGCCGGCGGCCATTGTCTTGCCTGTGCCGGGAGGCCCCGAGAACAGGGCGGAGACGCCGAGGCCCTTCCCGACCTTGCCTCCGAAGCCCCACTCTTCGTAGACGCGGCGGCGCGACCGGATGCGCCCGATCAGGTCCACCACGGCGACCATCTGGTCGGTGGGGAGCACGAGGTCCCGCCAACCCTGAGTGACGTTGACTCGGGATGCTAGTCCGGCAAGCCGGTCATCGAGGACCACACGAAGCCCGGCGATGATGTGGTCCGGGGTCATCGGGCCGCCGGCGGCCGTCTCGATTGCGACGCGTGCCGCCGCGCCCATGAGGGCCGGTGCGATCGGATACATTGTCGCCAGCGTGCTGGCATCGCCCGCGGTGGCCATCGGTAGCGCCCGAGCCCAGAGCGCTTCGCGCTGCGCGCCAGTCAGCGGAGCGAGCTCGATCGTGCGCGGCGCGCGCTGCCACCGACGAGCGAGTCGCCGTGAAGTGGTTGCGTAGACCCGCAGCTCGCCGAGCTCCGACTCGACCAGGACGAGCCGGTCCGGCGTCTCTGGACCCGGGCCCGCCGCGAGTGCTTCCAGGTTGCGCAGTAGCGGCACCATGCCGAGCAGACGGCATTCACGCTCGATCAGGCGCAGTTCGCGCTTGGCTACCTCGGCATCCTTCGCGATCGCCGCGGCGTCGATGACAAGCGCGCAGAGGTTCTGCGCGGCGAGCGCCGCAAGTAGCAAGGACCTGCGGCCGGTTCCCGCACTGCCATGGACGATCACTACGCCCGAACCATTGGCGACAGATGCATTCACTGCCGACGCGATCGCCTCCATGTCGGTCGCTGCCGCCTCGATTCCTTGTCCGCCCATCCCGCTTGTCGAGCTCGCGCCCACCAGGAGTCGTGTGATCTCCTCGTCAGGCTCTTCATCCCCATGAATCATCGCGATCACACGACTGCTGACGCGCCACGTCTGTCGCTGAGGGGGCGCGTGGACATCTGTGTCGGTACGTTCGATCAGCCCGAGCCTTCTAAGCGAACCACCGACCGCCAACTCGCGCCACGCATCGCGTGCATCCAGAGGCCCATATACGGCTTGTCGAATCGCTTCGGTCGTCGGGTCCGCGAGCGCTTCTGTGTTCAGCGCGCGCAGCAACGCGCGGGCGCTCGGGTCGAGCTCATGAGCGGCGAGGGTCCACAGCACCGCCATCTCCGAACTGCTAAGCCCCAGCCGGTCGTGAAGCCACCGGACCGGCAGCGCGTGCCCAGCCGCCACGGCCTCCGCGCTGCGGGTCTCGATGATTCGCTCGGCCTCGAGCACCGCTTCCGGCCACGGCAGCCGTTGGCCCTTTCGCTCGAGCGCGAACTCGAGCCGGATTCGCGTGGCGTCGAGCTTGGCGCAGAGCAGGTCGGCTTGCACTTCGGTACTAGTTTCGTTGAGCATGGGCGACGTATCGGCCGGCGCGGCGGAAGGTTGCTTAGAGCTCCAAGTACCTGAAACTCAACTTGAGATGCTTGTCTAGAACCGGGGATGCGGCGAGGACTGTAAGGCGTATGCCGGGGCCGACCGGCCGCTATCCGCGCGGCTTGCTCAGGGTGCCCAGCCACGCCGTCTGGCAAGGCTGACCGCCGGCTCGGAAATAACGCGTCCGGGTGCGAGTTGCGGTGCATCGTCGGCGACCCAAAGGCGCGGCCCTCGTCCGCTCGGCGACCGGTTTCGAGACGGTCGCAATCTCATTCTGCGAAGCGATCTCGACCGGACGGTTGCGCCAGGTGCGCGTAAACACGGCATGTAGAGCAACCGTTAGCGTCCGCTCCGCGCACTGCCCGCGTGTTCAGTGTCAGCCTCGGCAGCTAGTCTCGCTTCAAGAAAGGGGACTGGAATGCACGAAAGCAACACGCCGCAGGAATTGGGGCGGACTGGATCCATCACTCGCGACGCCGCATGGGAAGGGGCATACCTCGCGCAACTAACGGATGCGCTCGCCGCCTCCGTAGGAGCGTTCGCCAAGAAACGCGCGAGCTGGTTGGAGGGCAAGACCAGGCGCAAGGACAACTATCAGTGGCGCGAGCTGCTTCAGGACGCGCTCACCGACACGTGGCTGGGCGACGTCACGTGGGATCCGGCGAAAGCTCCGCTCGACCTCCACCTCAAGCGCGTCATCCGCAGTCGCACCACGATGATGATGAAGCACCTGACGCGGTTCCCGCGCGTGCCAGCTCACGCCCCGCGCCTCGAACTGGAGCACGAGATTTCGGGGGCGATGGAGGCCGAGCGCGGGACTGGAAACGGCAATGATTTCGGACCCTTCATCGACGGCGTCGTCGGCACTCTGTACATGCTCGGCGCGGAAGACGACGACGTGCTCAGGATTCTCGATTGCTTCGGCGAGGGACTCGTTGATCGCCGCGACATACTGCGCGCCAGCGGCATGAACACGACCACCTACCACAATGCTCGACGCCGTCTGCTGGCGCTCGTCGAGCGCCTCCCCCAGAACCTTCGCGATGAAGCCATCGATGCGATGGCATGAGGAGACGACCATGAACGCCGAAGATACCAAAAGCATCCGCATCTACGAGGCGGTCGCGTACGAATCGGCCCTTGACGCGTCCGACCGCGGTGCCGGGCTCACGCCGACCGAGCATGAAGAAGCTCGGCGGATCGTCGGCAACATGCGCGATATGGTGCTCGCTAAGCAACGCGCGGAGCGCGCCGTAACGCGTGCCAAGCGTGTTCGTCCGTCGCTCTTCGCGATGGCGCGCGCAGCGATGGAGGCGCGGCTCAACGCGTTCTTCGAGGCGCACCCGGATGCGCTGATCGCACACCGCGATCTGACCGAGATGAGCGACGACGACCTGCGGAGCGCGCTCGAGGATGCCGAGACCCTGGTGGAGCGGCTGTCCTAAATGAAGGCTCGGCGGGTGGTGGTCCCCTCCCCGGCGGTCCAAGCGCGCGAGCTACGAATGGAGCAGGTCAAGGCCAGCGCTCGGGCAGCCCTCGTCGCAAGCAAAGCTACTGAGCCGAACCACATCGACGTCGACCACATTGCGTCGGTTTTCGGCGCCGAGATCGTCTTCGATGACCTCGAAGGCGCGACGGCCCGCGTCATCCAGGTCGGCGACCACGCGAAAATCGTAGTGTCGACGCGCATCGTCGAGGTCGGCTCGATTCGTTTCTCGATCGCACACGAGATCGGGCATCTGCTCTGCCAGCATTACGTGAAACGGGGGGCTGCCGATCGCGCTATCGAGCGGCTGTGTTCTCCGCTGTCCATCGACGGCACGAGCGCGGAGCGCGAAGCGAGCGTCTTCGCGACCGAGCTGCTGATGCCGACGGCGATGGTGACTCCGTGGTGCCAGGTCGCGCCGAAGTCACTCGACCCGGTGCGGTCGATCGCGAGCGCGTTCCAGACCTCCTTGCTTTCGAGCGCGCTGCGGTTTGTCGAGTTGACGCAGGAGCGGTGCGCGGTCGTCTACAGCGAGCTCGGGCGCGTGCGCTGGGTAAAGAAGAGCCCGTCGTTCACCGCCTGGATCCCAAAGGGTCGCGCGGTGGAACCAGCGTCGGCGGCTTTCGACTACTTCGAGGGCGGTGCGCTCGATCAGTCAAGCCGAGTCATTCCAGCCGCGACATGGCTGCCACGCGAGGCAGAGCGTCTCGACGCGCCGATGTATGAGCACGCGACCGCCATCCCCGGCGCCGGCACCGTGTTCTCGCTGCTGTGGATGCCTGGCTCCCCATAGTGCCATCGTCGGGCGCCGGTCTCTCGCATCGTCGTGTCAGGGCGGAAGCGTAACGTTTCATTGGCGTGATCCCGCGCCGCAGGGAGCAGCCATGAGCGTTGCATCGGTCGAGGAGCTTAGGTCGGCGTTCGAGCAACCCGACGTCCCGCGGGTTCTCGGAACCGTTGAATCCGCGTGGGTCGATTTCAAGTCGTCGCCGTATCGCCTGGAAACGACAAGGGGCGCTTGGGAGCTGTGCAAGGATACGGCGGGGTTCGCGAACGCCGATGGGGGCTGCATCGTGATCGGCATCGGGACCGAGAAGGACCCTGATCTGGCGTCCGAGCGTGCCAGCGAGCTGCGACCAGCCCCTGCCGGGATGGCCGACCGTGAGCGGTACCGCGACACGATCGTTGCGGGCGTGACGCCGACGATCGAAGGACTCAGCGTCACCACGTACGTCGCGGAGTCAGGCGCCTGCTATCACGTGGTCTACGTGCCTCTCCAGAGCACCGACGTGCGGCCGTTTCTGGTGAAGTATCTGATCGACGTCGATGGGAAGCGCGTGAACGGGTTCGGTTGGCCGTATCGCGTAGATGATGCCGTCAACTGGCACACCTGCGAGCTCTTCCAGAACCGGCTCAGTCTCGGCGGTCTTCTCCAGGCAGCGCTCCTGCAATCTCGCGCGCCGCAACTCACGGCGCCGCCGCAGGCCGACCCGTCGCCCGAAACGCTGCGACGGCATGCGCGCTTGTTGGAGGCAATGGACACCCCGAGCCGGCGCTGATCTATCAGTTCACGCCGCTGGCGCGGGTTGACCTCACGCCGCAGCTCTATGGTCCGAGTGGTATTGCGAATAGCGTCCACGCACGTGAACCGTTGCGCAGGCGAGGATTCAACGTTGTTGCGCACGACTCGGCGGACGTCCGCGCGAGCACCGGCGTCGAGTGGGGCTCTCGATGGCGGACAGCGATCGACAGCGACGGCGTTTTCATGGCGGCTGCTCCAGTCGATGACGACGCCCTCGGCCGCACCGCGCACCCGCGACCGGCAGGCCCAATCATCAGTCCGATCTTCTTGCTCGAATGGACGAACGACGTGTTCCGTTCGTTCTACGAGGTTGTGCGACCTCGCGCCGATCTTGGTCACGGGCGATGGAGGCTCTCCGTGATTGCGGTCGGAATGAACCGAAGCAACGTCAGGATGCCCGTGAGCGTCCGGTCGACAGCACCCGAGTCTTGCGCCGCGCGCCGCCTCGGTCGGCTTGACGACGCTCGACTCTCGTCGGATGGCCACATCGCGACTGCCTGACCCGAACGACGTCTGGACGCCGGCCACGGCACGCCAGA